>NZ_JBKEWJ010000051.1:0-561 GCF_056357555.1 Bifidobacterium sp. LH_230 | reverse complement strand
GGAGTGACGCAGGAGGGTAGCCGGCCGCGGAGGTGGTTTTCCGTGGTCAAGCGTGTGGCCCGCATCCCAGGCAAATCCGGGGTGCACGAGGGTGAGGCGCGATGATGGGGCCGTATGGCCGAATCCGGTGATCCCATGCTGCCGAGAAAAGCTTCGGCGTTAGGGCTCTTGCCGCCCGTACCCCAAACCGACACTGGTGGTCAGGTAGAGAATACCGAAGCGATCGAGCGAATCCTGGTCAAGGAACTCGGCAAATCACTCCCGTGCCTTCGGTATAAGGGAGACCCCCGATGGTGATCCAACTTGCTTGGGGAGCTTTTGGGGGTGGCACAGGCCAGGGGGTAGCGACTGTTTACCAAAAACACAGGAGCGTGCGAAGGCGCAAGCCGCTGTATACGCTCTGACGCCTGCCCGGTGCCGGAAGGTTAAGAGGATCCGTCAGCCCTTTGGGGTGAAGCGGTGAATTCAAGCCCCGGTAAACGGCGGTGGTAACTATAACCATCCTAAGGTAGCGAAATTCCTTGTCGGGTAAGTTCCGACCTGCACGAATGGCGTAACGAC
>NZ_JBKEWJ010000050.1:0-850 GCF_056357555.1 Bifidobacterium sp. LH_230 | reverse complement strand
CTTGTTGTTTTGCTGTTTTTTCGCCGGACTCCGTTTGGAGTCTGGTTGTTTGATCGTTTTGTGATCGTTAGTGTGATGATTTGTCGTCAAGCGTGAATCAGCTCGTTTGAATGCGTGCAATGCATTGTTTGTGGTGTGTTGCTTGCAAGGGCGTGTGGTGGATGCCTTGGCGGACAGGACCGATGAAGGACGTGTGAGGCCGCGATAGGCCTCGGGGAGCCGCCAACAGGGCTTTGATCCGAGGATGTCCGAATGGGGGAACCCGGCGCCACCGTTATGGGTGGTCACCGCAGTTTTGCGGGGGGTACGCAGGGAAGTGAAACATCTCAGTACCTGCAGGAAAGGATACTCCGTGAGTAGTGGCGAGCGAAAGCGGATGAGGCCAAACCGGTTGCGTGTGATACCCGTCGGGGGTTGCGTTGCCGGTGTTGTGGGACGCGTGTCCCGGTACCGACGTGCCGGGCGGAAGTGATAAAACTCTGGCTGAGGCGAACCGGATTGAAGGCCGGGCCGCAGCGGGTGCCAGCCCCTTAGCCGAAGGGCCAGGGTCTTCCGGTCGTGTTCCCAAGTAGCTCGGGCCTCGTGGAATCCCGAGTGAATCAGCCCGGACCGTCGGGTAAGCCTAAGTATTCCTGTCCGACCGATAGCGTACTAGTACCGTGAGGGAAAGGTGAAAAGCACCCCGGGAGGGGAGTGAAACAGTTCCTGAAACCGTGCGCCTACGATCCGTCGGAGCCTTACGGGGTGACGGCGTGCCTATCGAAAAATGAGTCTGCGAGTCAGTGGCATGTGGCGAGCGTAAGCCGTGTGGTGTACGCGTAGCGAAAGCGAGTCTTAAAAGGCGTTTGTG
>NZ_JBKEWJ010000049.1:0-1003 GCF_056357555.1 Bifidobacterium sp. LH_230 | reverse complement strand
AAGTCAAGCACCCGGACGGATTAACACCCGAACCGTTAATCGCACCCCGACACACGAATCCGCAGTAAGCCTCACCCCAGATTTAAGACACACTTTTCTTTACTTAACCCTGCTAGCAGGTGGCGGTTGCTGACAGTGGCGGTTGCTGACACAAATATCACGCAAACGGGCGGTCTTGGAGCAATGGGGTTATAAGCAACCGGGTCTATAGGCTCTGGGGATATGGTGTGAAGGGTATGGCCTGATGTGGTGTTGGGCATCGTTGCGTGATGTTTGTGCTAGTAGGTGACGGTTACTGGCACGAATATCACGCAAATAAGGGTGCTGGCGTGATATTTGGGATAGTATCCGCTCGGTAACCGCCCGAATATCACGCAAATGGGGGTGTTGTCGTGGTGCTTGGGCGAGTAGCTGGTTTGGACTAGAGGATTTGTCGCGGAATGAAGGCGATCTGTGGGGATATGGTGGGAGTGATAGGAGCTCCTCTTCTGCATGAGGATCTGTGAGGATATGGAGTGCGTCTGCATGGGGTGATCGGTGAGGGGCGGATGAATGTGTGGCTTCGGCGCGGATTGATCGTGGACGTTGACTGATTGGCGGCGATGGTTCGTCGGCGGATTGGTGATGATGGCTTTTCGTCGGAGAGGCGTGGCTGATGTTGAGCGACACGCCGTGTGTTGGTTGTATTGCGTTTACCTGTGGGTTGGTTTTGGGGTTTATGATGGTGGTGTTGGGCGTGGTTTGGGCTTTTGCGACACGCCGGGGGAGCCGTGTGTTTGCAACGGTTTCCGGTTTTCGTGTGCCTGCCGGTTTGCGTGGTTGGGCTTGTGGGTGTAAGTTTATCTCTTGCTGCCGGTCAGCGAGTGGTCCTCTTCCTTGAGGTTGCGGGCTGATCGTGTGGTGGTGGTTTGAGAACTCAAGAGCGTGTTTGTACTACTTCTTTATAGTCAATGATTGCCAGTTCATTCCTCGCTTCCTGTTTTGGGGAGTCCATGAGAGTGGG
>NZ_JBKEWJ010000048.1:0-1352 GCF_056357555.1 Bifidobacterium sp. LH_230 | reverse complement strand
GGCGGGTTCTAGTGATCGTTGCAACGCCTGATGATCCGAGAGGAGAGATCAGGTGGGCAAGTGGGTGTTCGACGGCGTCGAGTACGAGACCCGGAGTCTGATGTGCGAGGCGCGTCGTGAACGGTACGTGGAGCTCATCCGCGACGGCATGAACTACACGCAGGCCGCGAAGGCGGTGGGCGTGTCCAAGCGCACGGGCAAGGTGTGGCGCAACGGGCGCACGCGCGCGACCGGCCGCAATGAGAAGCCATCCGTGACGGTCTGGTATCGTCCCGTCATGGACGAATCGAAGACGATCAGCACACGGTTCCTTGATCTGGAGAGCCGGCTCCACATCGCCGACTGGATTCGGGCCGGATGGAGCATCCGCAGGATAGCCGACAAATTGGGACGAGCCGCATCCTCCGTCTCGCGCGAGATCGCGCGCAACACGAACCCGGACACGGGCATGTACGAGCCGAACCGCGCCCAACGGGTAGCCACGGAACGACTCGCCCGGCCCAAGACCGCGAAGGTGCGCTCCGTCCCCGGACTGCTCGACTACATCCGCGACGGGTTGAAGCGGCATTGGAGCCCGGAACAGATCGCGGGACGTCTGCGGGAGGACTTCCCGGATAATAAGGGCATGCACATCTGCACCGAGACGATCTACCAGGCCATCTACGTCCAGGCAAAAGGCGAACTGCGCAAGGAGGTCTCCAAGGCATTGCGCTCCGGCCGTGCCGCCCGAAGGCCGAAAACCGACGGGAACGAGCGGCGCCCGCGGTTCCGCGAACCGATGGTCATGATCAGCGAACGGCCGCCCGAAGTGGAGGACCGGGCCGTGCCCGGCCATTGGGAGGGCGACCTGATCTGCGGCAAACAGAACAGGACCGCGATCGGCACGCTCGTGGAACGCACCACCCGGTTCACGATCCTGCTGCACCTGCCCGACGGCCATGACGCCGAACACGTCCAGCAGGCCGTCATCGAGAGGATGCGGGACCTGCCCAAGCTCCTGCGCAACTCGCTGACATGGGACCAGGGCTCCGAGCTCGCGCTCCACAAGCGCATCTCGACCGCATTGGACATGGCCGTGTACTTCTGCGACCCGCACTCGCCATGGCAGCGCGGCACGAACGAGAACACGAACGGCCTGCTGCGCCAGTACTTCCCGAAGGGCACCGACCTGAGCGTCTACTCCCGGGAGTATCTGGACGCCGTCGCGGAGGAACTGAACGACCGGCCGAGGAAGACCCTCGGATTCAGGAAACCGTCCGAAGCCATCCTCGACCTGATCAACGAGGCATGATACGATCACACAACCAAATCAACCAGCAACACGGGTGTTGCAACCACCACTAGAATCCGCC
>NZ_JBKEWJ010000047.1:0-1361 GCF_056357555.1 Bifidobacterium sp. LH_230 | reverse complement strand
GGTAGTGCCCGAGATCTTGCGCACTTTGGTCTTCGTCCGTCCCTGTGACGATGATCAGTTCGCTGCTGGTACGGTCTCACCGAGTCGGGACATGTCGAGGTAGCGTCGTGTCGACCATTCGTTGGAGGTGACGTAGCGCACGCGTGCGCAGATAAGCATCAACGCGCTCCTGCCGTCCGGGAACGAGCCGACCACGCGCGTGCGACGTCGGATCTCGCGGTTCAACCGTTCGATCATGTTGTTCGTGCGGATGCGCCGGCGGTGCTCCCTGGGATAGTCGTCGAGCAGGTAGGTCGTCGTCTCGCCGACGCCCTCCCTGAGGCATTTGGCGGCCTCCCTCAATTTCCGGGATTCCATTTCCGCGGCGACGGATTCGGCCTTCTCCAACGCCTTGTCGCGGTTTTCCATGGAGAACACGGCCTTCAGCGCGTCGGCCGCCCAGTCCCGGTTCCCGGGGTTGACCTTGGCGAGCACGTTGCGCTCGAAATGCACCATGCACCGCTGGTAGCGCGCCCCGGGCAGCAGCTCGCCCACCGCGGCCACCAGTCCCGCGCACCGGTCGCCGGTCACCAATCTGACGCCTTTGAGGCCGCGTGCGACCATGCCGGTGATGAACTCGCGCCAGCTTTCCGCGTCCTCCTTCATGCCCTCCGCCACCGCGAGTACCTCGCGCCGGCCGTCCGCGCCGACGCCGATCGCGACCAGCACGCTCACGTTCTCCACCGCGCCTCCCCAGCAGCGCTTGTGCCACACGCCGTCCATGAACACGTACGGGTACTCCTGCGTCAGCGGCCGCTCCCGCCACGCGTCGATGTCGGCATACACCCTCTTGAGCTTGTCGGAGAGCGTCTGCGAGGGCATGCGGTCGCCCCACAGCAACTGGCACACGTCGTCGACCTGACGCGTGGACACGCCGGCCAGGTACATGTCGATCAGCGCCTCCTCGACGCTCTCCTCGCGCCGACGGTAGCGTTCGATCACCGCCGACGAGAATATCGCGCCCTTCAATTTCGGCACCTTCAGGCTCACCTTGCCGGCCTTGACGGTCAGATCGCGCTCGTAATGACCGGCCCGGTACGCCTTGCGCCCGCCGCTGCGCTCGTAGCGCGCGGCGCCGGTGATCTCGTCGGCCTCGGCGTCGAGCATCGCGTTCAACGTCTCCTCGACCGTCTTCCTGACCATCCGGTCCAGGGTGGTCTCGAGCATGGCCTGGTCGACCTGTAGAATCTGCTGTGACATGGCTTGTGTCCTGCTTTCCAATCGCGGTTTATCTTGTTTGGCGACAGAAAATCGTACACAGGACACGGGCCATGCCTCTATCTCAAGCCCAAACCAAAGTGCGCAAGAATTCGGACGTTATC
>NZ_JBKEWJ010000046.1:0-1372 GCF_056357555.1 Bifidobacterium sp. LH_230 | reverse complement strand
GGGTTAAGTAAAGAAAAGTGTGTCTTAAATCTGGGGTGAGGCTTACTGCGGATTCGTGTGTCGGGGTGCGATTAACGGTTCGGGTGTTAATCCGTCCGGGTGCTTGACTTTTCGTGTTGGCTTGTTCCATGAGTAGAGCCAGGTCAGCGAGAGCGAGGAAGTGTCCCTTATGCGGGCACGCGATGCGTAGGAACGGGTTCACGAAAGCCGGCTCCCAGCGATGGCGATGCGATGAGTGCCGGCTGAGTTCGGTCATGAAGCGGGAGGACCGGGCGCGCATGGCGGAGTTCCGCGCGTTCATCGCATGGGTCACGGGCAAGCAGTCCATGAACGAGGCCGCGGCGATGTTTGGGATCACGCGGCAGGCGTTCATGGCCAGGATCACGTGGTGCTGGAACGTGGAGCCTGTCCTGCCGCCGGTTTCGCGAAATCATTGGTATGTGATGGCGGACGGCACGTATGTGCCGTACGGCTGGTGCCTGCTGGTCCTGACCGGCGATGACGGGCGCCCCGTGAAATGGCAGTGGTGCTCCGCGGAGACGACGGCCGCCTACCTGCAACTATTCCGTGGGGTGAAACGCCCGGGACTGCTGGTGTGCGACGGCGGACAGGGGTGTCTGGCGGCCGCCGAAACCCGATGGAAGGGCGTCGCCGTGCAGCGCTGCCTCGTGCACGTGCTGCGCAACACGCGAGCCGACCTGACGAACAAACCCAAGAGCGAAGCGGGAAAGACGCTGCTCAAGCTCGCCCGCAAGCTCGTCAAGGTGAAGACCTCGGACGTGGCGGCCATCTGGCTCGCCGAACTCAATGAATGGCATACGGAGCACGGCGACTACCTCAAGGAGAAGACCGACGCCAGGCAGGACCCCGAGCACGCGAGGGGCCGCAAGTGGTGGTGGACGCACGAACGGCTGCGCCGAGCCTACTTCCGGCTCGTCAGGCTCAACCGGGATGGGATGCTGTTCGCGTTCTGCGATCCGTCCGTCGTCAGGGACGGCGATTCGCTGCCGTCGACCACGAACCAGCTGGAGGGCGGCGTCAACGCCGTGATCAAACGGGTCCTCGACCATCACCGGGGCCTGTCCGAGGCGCACATGAAGCGCTGCTGCGAATGGACGATGTACATGCTCACGGAGCATCCCGACCCCATGTCGCTCGTCACCCCCGCGCATTGGACGACAACAAGGAAGGCGCCGGCCGGGAGCGACGAACCGACACCGGGAACCGCGACCGCGATACAGATACCCGCCGCCGGCGTCGACGCCTATGAAAGCGGGTTCGGTATCAGGACCGGCTGGGCCGGACGCTCAAAATAACCCACCAACACGCCAATGACACGCCAGAATAAGACACACTTTTCTTTACTTAACCC
>NZ_JBKEWJ010000045.1:0-1400 GCF_056357555.1 Bifidobacterium sp. LH_230 | reverse complement strand
GAGGCTTCTGCTGTTTTCGTGGGTTAGTTTGTTGGTGTTGGTAGTTGGATGTTGAGTCCGCCGCATCGGAGCATGACGAGGCTGATGAGGTTGGTGACGTGGTGGAAGCCGTAGGCCATGCGGATGGTGACCTTGATTCGGTTGTTGAAGGCCTCGAGTCTGGCGTTGGAGTATCCCAGTTCGATCGTGCGTAGGATGTCGAGGCGGCGCCGGCGGATCTTCCTGGCCAGTTCGACGATCTCGGGGATCCGGCTGTGGGACGCCCAGAAGATCCAATGCCGGAGCTCGCCTTCGGCCTGGCCGATCGGGTGTTTGAGCAGGGTGCGCAGGAGTTCCTTGAGCTGCCATGCGCGGTAGAGCTGGCCTTTGGGGTCCGTGTTCCTGATGCCGTCGAGTGTCTCGTTCTGCTTGTCGGTGAGTTGGTCTGGGTTCTTCAGGACGGCGTATTTGACGCCGCGCATGCGCCTGGTCGTCTCCTTGTCGTGGTCGTGTCTGGCTTGGTTCCAGAGGCGTTTTCTGACCTTGTCGAGCGCGTCGGTCATCCAGGAGACGATGTGGAAGCCGTCGAGCACGCGTTCCGCGTTCGGACAGTGCTCCTTGACGCATGAGTCGATCCAACGCGCCCCGTCCCCGGTGACCACGCGGATAGACTTCTTCTGTTCGTCGGTGAGCTGCCGGAAGAACAGGTCGAACACGTCCTTGCCGTACCCGTCGTGCGCCCAGATCACCCGATGCCGTTCATGATCGACGACCACTGTGACGTACGTGTGGCCCTTCCTGTAGCTGGTCTCGTCCACACCAATCGCGGTGAGGCCGTCGAACGGCGAGGGTGCCGCCGCTTTCAGCCGTTCGGCGACCCTATGGGCGATATCACCCGCGGTCCTCCATGCGATGTGCAGGAACCCGCTGACCGTTTTCTGGTTGGCGACGGTCATCAGCCACGCGCACTCCGCCTCGAAATCCCTCGTGAACCTCGAGCCGGGTTCCGCCCACGGCACCCGGGCGACCACGACACCGCATTCCGGGCAGTCCACGCGCGGCATCACGGCGACCAGCTCCACCCGCCAGCAGCCGAAGTCCTGATGCCGCCAACGGCGTACGCCGCCGCCCTGGTCATAACCACGACGGCGCTTGCCGCATCTCGAGCATCGGAGCATGCCCTTGCGCGGACGCACGTGGATCTCGAGCACGGGCGTGGGACGCAGCGGCGAGTCGACGATCCGCGCGGCCTCGACCACCATGTTTTTGACGTTGAGGAGCTGGTTGAATATGCTGTTCATCAGGCGCTTTTTGGTTGTTTGTTTATCTTGGTCGAAAACATCCTACCCAGGAAGCGCTCTTCTCTTACTCCCTCAACGGCTCAACGACGAACCCACACCCACGAAAACAACACAAGCGCC
>NZ_JBKEWJ010000044.1:0-1470 GCF_056357555.1 Bifidobacterium sp. LH_230 | reverse complement strand
CGACGTGCCTCACGTTTTTTGAGCGCGTAGGGTGTGGTGGTGCCTCATCGGGAATGAGCGCGAACGGTATCGGTCCTGTTTGGCTTGTCTTATGGAAGACAGGATCAGCATGGCGACGAAGCGGCAGGTCACCCTGAGATTCAGGGATGAATACATGAAGGCGTCGAAGAAGGACAAGGGACGCATCCTCGATGAGATGTGCTCCGTGCTGGGAATCGGCAGGAGCACCGCGAGACGCAGACTCACGGAAGCCGGGCGCGGCAGGCCGTCGATGTCGCCCGCGGAGCGGCCGAAGCGGTATTCGGAGCAGTCGCGCGAGCTGCTGGTCCAGGTGTGGCTGATGATGGATGCGCCGTGCGCGAAGTACCTCAAGGCGATGCTGCCCCTGTGGATGCCCATGCTGCGCGCGCACGGCGAGCTCGCCGACTGGGACGGTTTCGCGTTCCGCGAGCTGGAGCGGATGAGCGCGGCCACGATGGACCGGTACCTCAAAAAGACGCGCGACGCGGCACGGCCCAGAGGCATCTCCACTACCCGGCCCGCCGGGGAGCTGCTGCGCAACTCGATCACGATCAGGAAGGCCGGCGACGAGCTGGACGGCCTGCCCGGCAACGTCGAGGCCGACACCGTGGCCCACTGCGGGCCGAGCGTCAGGGGCGAGTTCTGCCGCACCCTGACCGTGGTCGACGTCGCCACCGGATGGACCGAGAACGCGTCGTGCCGCAACAACGCGTTCGCGAACCTCTCCAAGGCCGAGGCGCTGGTCGAGGCCCGTCTGCCGTTCCGCATCCGCTCCTACGACACGGACAACGGCAGCGAGTTCATCAACCGCGACCTGATCGCCTGGCTGCAGGAGCGCGACATCGAGCAGACCCGCTCCCGCCCCTACAGGAAGAACGACCAGGCCACCGTCGAGTCCCGCAACAACCACGTCGTGCGCCGCCACGCGTTCTACTACCGGTACACCGTCGATGAGCTCGGCCTGCTCAACGAGCTATGGGAGCTGGTGCGCGTCAAGGCCAACCTGTTCACCCCGTCCAAGAAGCCGGTCGCGCGCGAAAGCACCCGGGACGGCCGTCCCCGCCGCGTCTACGACGCACCACGCACCCCGTGGGAGCGGCTCAAGGAGTTCGACGAGGCGGACAGGGCCGCCGGCGGCCCCGGCTTCATACCCGACGACAAGCGAGAGGAGATCGAACACACGCTCGCGACCGTGAACCCGGCCGAGCTCGTCCGCCGCATCCACGACATCCAGGACCGGCTCGAAGCACTGGCGGCACCGCGCACCGCGCGGCTGGCCAGACGCATGGGCCCGGACATGGCATACTTGAACAAGACGCTCGCCCGGATCGCGGGCGTCGAACCGGAAGACGACGAAACCCCACAAGCCGACGCGGACTAGGATTTCACGCTCACCACAGGTGAGGCACCACTCCGGATTACGCGCTCATTTTCAAATGAGGCACCTCG
>NZ_JBKEWJ010000043.1:0-1502 GCF_056357555.1 Bifidobacterium sp. LH_230 | reverse complement strand
AGCCTGAGCGCCCTCGCCTGGAACTCCTTCGTATAACGAGTCTTTCCGGTCATGTTCCTAGTCTCCCATCAATGAGATAAAACACGGAACAAAAACCAGGTCACATCAATCCCCGATCATCACAAGCCTTCGGCACTCGGGTCAACCCCACACGCCCCGCAAAGGGACGAGCGGGAATGCCCGGTTTGTATATACAAACCATCTAGCTTGCTCCCTTAGGACAAGGTGAGACCTAGGGTACGGCAATGCATGCGCCTATGCATGCATCTCATCATGCAGGAATGCGCGCACATACGCATGCATCCCATACCGACAACAGGCATTCCCATCCAACACAGATAGCGATTCAGCATGAGGGGACAGAGGAAAGACCAACCGCATCGAATACACCGCGGCAGTGGTCAAGATGGGTTCCCAGTTCTGGAAGGACGTCGCGCAATGGCTGATCGACGAGAACGAGGGCGACGCCAAGGAACGCGGCTGCGTGAACGTGGCGGCCTCCATGCCGAACAAGATCCCCAGCGATAAGCAGAGTGCCGTCATCGTTCAGCTCATGAAACGCCTGTCCAAGGTCGGCTGTCCCTACCGGATCAAGAACATCGACTAACCGCCATCATGACCGGCCGGCGGTTCGGGGGAACACCCTTGAACCGCCGGCCAAGCCTCGGATATTGAGACGTTTAACTTTCCTCAACTTTCCAATCCGGCATCTTCCCATTGGCAACATCACCAGCAAGAATCTTGAGATCGTTGAAATTCCAACGATCTCGCCATAAACGGCTTTAACGGATTTAACTTTCCTCAACTTTCCATAACTTTCCTCAGCGCCGCACCGAGCTCGAATCTTCCACTCACTGGGAACGGTAGCAATCTAGGATGCTCCATCTTCGCCGGAGCCGCCAGAACCGTTGCAATCACGGTCTTCACGGCCCGCGCGCATCGTATTCGAACGCTGCGGACGATACCGATTCAGCGTATCCATGGAGCTGCGGGCATCCGACAAGACCGTCTTTCAAGCCGTCCGGCCCATTTTAACTTTCCTCAACTTTCCAATCCATCGTTTCAAAAGTCGCCCCAGACTCCCATCAAAACTAACAAACGTTGAAATTCCAACATTTTTGACACATGCGTCATCACCGGATTTAACTTTCCTCAACTTTCCTTTTGCGTCATAATGCTGGTATGGAGAATCTGACGCTACTGGTGAACGAGCTCGTCAAGCTGCCGACGGAGACCGAGTGGGTGGAGTTCAAACACAACAAATACACGCACACGACAAGCGTCAGAAGCAAAGGGATCGAAAACTTGGCTCACACGTGACTGTCAGGCAACACCGATCGATCACCTACAGACTCACCGGAACTTTAATGAGGCTTCTGCTGTTTTCGTGGGTTAGTTTGTTGGTGTTGGTAGTTGGATGTTGAGTCCGCCGCATCGGAGCATGACGAGGCTGATGAGGTTGGTGACGTGGTGGAAGCCGTAGGCCATGCGGATGGTGACCT
>NZ_JBKEWJ010000042.1:0-3174 GCF_056357555.1 Bifidobacterium sp. LH_230 | reverse complement strand
TCGAACCGGAAGACGACGAAACCCCACAAGCCGACGCGGACTAGGATTTCACGCTCACCACAGGTGAGGCACCACTCCGGATTACGCGCTCATTTTCAAATGAGGCACCTCGAGACACGCGAGCGGTGTTGCTCCTTAGCGTCATCTTCATGCGGCTGATGGTCGAAACGACCTGTGACGAGTGATCGAATCATCCTAAACCCCAATGATTGCAATGCCTAAGGTGCCGTAGGTGCATTTTTAGGTGCAATGGTTCGCCGAGAGCCCATTCGGCCACTTGGTGGCATTTTTGGTGGCATTTTTCCGAGGCCGTTATGCGTGCCATCGATCCTGGATTCAGCACAAGGAGCATCATCATGTCCGCAAGGACGAAGAAGGACAGTATGGGGCCGTCGCCGGAGCGGCGGAGCAGGTTCGGCACCGTGACGCCGCGCTACGACGCCGCGGGCAATCTCATCGCCTGGCAGGTGCGCTACCCGGACCCGAAGCGCCCGGGCAAGAAGGTCCAGCGTCAGTTCAAGCCGGACATGGAGCATGAGGCGCATCAGTGGCTCGAAAAGGAACGGCATCTGGTGGAACTGGACCGCAAGAACATCCAGGAATGGGTCCATCCGTCCGAACGCCGTCGCAGGAAGCGCGCGAGCCTTATCTCGTTCGAGGATTACGTGGCCCGGTGGGCGGAGGGATACCGGCTGCCGAACGGCGAGAGGATAGCCGGCGGCACGCGCCGGAACCTGTATCTCGACATCGCGCACTTCATGCCGGGCTTCAAGGGCAAGCTCCTGACCGAGATCACGCCGAAGGACATCAAACGCTGGTACGATGCGCCGCACCCCGAGGGGCAATGGGCGTTCCGTCGCTCATGCATGCGTCTGAAGGCGGCGTTCGCCAGCGCCACGAAGATGGGCATGGACGGCTCCCCGCCGCTGATCCGTGATAACCCGTTCATTCTGCCCATACCACCCGCACCGCGATCCGCCAGGGAGGACGTTCCGCCGGTCACGCCGCTGGAACTCAAACTGATCGCGGAGAACATGCCCGACTACACGAGACTGGCGGTGATACTCGCCACGCTCGTCGGAGGCCTCCGTTGCGGCGAGCTGTGCGGCCTGCAGGTCAAGGACATCGACCTGAAGGCCAAACGCCTGACCGTGCGCCATTCCGTCAACAGGGGCTATACGGATTGCGGTTCGACACGCATCGCCAGGACCAAGACCGACTCCAGCCGACGCACCGTACCCATCCCCGACGGGCTCGTTCCCCTGATTCACGACCATCTGCTCAGACACTGCGAATGGACGGACCAGGAAGCCATGGTCTTCCGCCCCAGACGAGCCTCGGTGATGAGCCAGACCACTTTGGAAGCCCAGTTCCGCAAAGCCAGGGAGAAAGCCGGCCGACCCGATCTGACCTTCCAATCCTTGAGAGCGAGCCATGCGACCCTGCTCATGCTCAAGGGCGGCACCCTGAGGGAGGTCATGGATGAACTCGGCCACGTCAGCGAGAAGGTCGCCATAAAGCACTACCAGCGCATCGTCGCCCAGCATCGCAACCAGATCGTCAACCAACTCGCCGAAGACTTCATCAAAACAGCACAATGAATAAGACATCGATATAGGTACAGTGTTTGCCAAACCCAACAAAACACAGTTGGAAGAGCACCCAATATGCCGTGAGTCAATGCTCATGTACGGTAAAGTATCACAAGAAAATTATGTCGAATTGACAGCCGCCTCCGCTATACCGAATAAGGAAATAAAGAGTCCTCAAATTTTGCGCTACTAAATGAAGACGAGCGGAAGTAATCTCCCGCTCGTCAGTAAACTTAACTATGCCATATCAATCCCGCTTCTTTCCCGCCACCGGCACTAAGAACAGCGCGGGCAACAGCAGGAAAGCGGTACAGACCAGCCCCCAGGGTATGGACACCTGCTGGGCTACCAGCCCCACAATAGGCCCGCCGATGATCTGCCCGAAAGAGTCCAGCTGTCCGCTGGTGGAAAAGACTGTGGCGCGCATTTTCTCATCCACTTGGTCGTTCATCCAGGCGGCCAGCACAGGCTCCTTGATGGTGCGCATAAGCCCCGCCAGCAGGAACACCAACAACATGAACCAAAAGCTCCGCCCCACCGCGAAGAGAACCAGGCACAGGATATACCCGGCGCTGGTGGACATGGCCACACTGGTTCGGCTGACAGTCCCTTTTTTCTCCATGCGGGCGATGAGCAACTGAGAAGCCAGAATACCTAAGCCGCTGCCGATAAGACTGATAACACCGAACCAAGTGACGCTGTTCAGCGGCCCGATAACGGGTATTACCGTGTCATCCAGAAAATGAGCGGTGGAGAGCCGGTCAAAGCCTTCACTGGCAAGTCCCCCGCATAGTGTGATTGCTAAGAGCGCCAGCAACACAGGTGCGCCTTTCACAAAGCCCAGGTTGAGCTTGAACAGGCAGACAAAGTCTTTAAGCAAGCCCTGCCGTTCCTCAATAGCAGGGGAGAAGTTGGTTTCTGGCATGATGCGAACCATCACCAGCCCCAACAACAAGCACAAACTGCCCCCCAAGATGATAGGCATTTGCAGGTTTATGTTTCCCAGCAGTGTGCCCAGCACCACGCCCAGAACGCCGCCGATTTGCCCCATTTGACTGCCCCGCAGGAACACCTTGTCTATGGGTTTGTCCTCTTCCTCCGAGGCAATCCACGCCTCCAGAGCGCCGGTGATGAAGGTATCACCGCAACCCCAGACAACCTGGGCCAGCAGAACCGGCGCGAACCACGGTAGCGCACCCTCCATCAGAAAGCCCAGGCCGTAGAGGAACATTCCAATCAGCACCGAGCGCCGACGGCTATACAAATCCGCCACCACACCGGTGGGCATCTCGAACAGAAAGCAGGAGGTCTCCAGAACCGTCCCTACCAGGACAAGCTGGAAAGCATCCAGCTGCACCACCTCCAGGTGGTACACGATGGAAAGCACTGTGGACATAGAAACCGCCAGGGAACAGACAAATCGGAACAGCAGGTAGACAGAATATGCCTTTGAATTTTTAGCCGAGGTGCCTCATTTGAAAATGAGCGCGTAATCCGGAGTGGTGCCTCACCTGTGGTGAGCGTGAAATCCTAGTCCGCGTCGGCTTGTGGGGTTTCGTCGTCTTCCGGTTCGACGCCCGCG
>NZ_JBKEWJ010000041.1:0-3587 GCF_056357555.1 Bifidobacterium sp. LH_230 | reverse complement strand
CCCACTCTCATGGACTCCCCAAAACAGGAAGCGAGGAATGAACTGGCAATCATTGACTATAAAGAAGTAGTACAAACACGCTCTTGAGTTCTCAAACCACCACCACACACCAACCGGCACCGGAAACCAACCAACCGGAGGAACCGGACCGCTCAGCGGCAGCGAGTGAATAACTTACACCACCCCAACCACAAACGCAAACCCAACCCCAACCAACCACCCCAAAACCACTGCAAAAACTACCAACCATCGGCGTGTCGCAACCACCAAAAACAACCCAAAAACACACCGCAATAGGCGTTGCATCTCCCATCGGAGAGGCAAAATTCCCTGAACAAATGCATACATTCAGTACCGTTCCGCGTGTCGCATGATTGCGCACGCGCGTATTCATCGAGATCGCCTACCCCAGGCAATCCAATCCAACCATCCGACTTCAACGGTCTACACCGACCCAAGTTCCTCATCCTTGGCGACAACCTGACTGATATCACCACGCAACGCCTGCCGCAGATATGGTCCGGGTGCCAGCATACCGCCGCGTCGCACGCGAATCGCTCTCATGGATTCCAGACTGCATATCAGTCGGCGCACCTCGTGCTCGTCAAGGTCCTTCAACGCGCCGTATCCATCAACGGATTCCAAACGACGATCCGGACGCTCCGGGCCGTCCTCGCCCGGCCAATCGCCCAACATGGCATGCACAAGCCGCTCTCTGTCATATCCCGGCGTCCCGCCGCCACGAACCAGATCGTTGAAGTAGGCGGCGATCGTTTTCATCCGCAAACGATCTTCCTGCGTGGACATCACCATCCGGTACCGCTGCCCCGGACTTGACGCAGCAGTCGTACTCGAACCCACCGAACTGTGCCGGAGATGAACCGGCTGCCTCACGGCATCGGCGTCCCGAGGCGCATCCCAAGCCGGGTTGCAAAACGCGCAGTTGCCGCACTGCGTCTGCGCGGAACGCTCGCCGAAATACGCGAGGATAAGGCCACGCAGACACTTGCCATACTCCATTGCCTTGCAATACCGCTCCATGCTGGCCAAAGCAACGCGTTTGATATGCGCGACGTGCTGTTTTTCTTCCGCAGTGCCGTCAATGCCGGCCACGTCCTCAGCAATACGGTCCGAGCGAAACTTGAAATCACGAGGAGTCCACAACATGATGCTACGGGCGGGCAACCCGTCCCGTCCCGCTCGCCCGGCCTCCTGGTAAAACTCCTCCAGCGCCGCACACGCGCCATCGTTGATAACCCACCGAATATCGGGCTTGTCGACGCCCATGCCGAATGCAGTGGTGGCACAGATCACCTGCACCGAACCGTTCTGGAATGCGTTTTGAATCGTCCGCTGACGTTGTTTGGGAACGTCGGCGTGAAAATAGTCGGCGGTCACACCAGCCTTGCGTATTCGATCAGCAAGACGTTCGCATTCGGCTTTGCTGGTGCAGTATACGATACCGCTGTCGTCATGTTTCCTTGCGTAATCAACGATCCAGTCGCTGCGATCATCCGACTTGAGACGGTAGCAATCAAATCGGATGTTAGGACGATCAAAACCGGTTTTGACAGTGAGCGGATCTCGTAGCCCAAGGTTCGTGATGATCTGAGGAATCTGCTTCGGTGTCGCCGTTGCGGTGAACGCGGCCACGGTCGGTCTCCTGTTCCCCGGGAAAGATGCGATGAACTCGCCGATTCGCTGGTACGACGGCCGAAAATCGAACCCCCATTGCAGTACGCAGTGCGCCTCGTCCACAGCGACCGCATCGATCGTATGATGCGCGGCAAATCGCCGAAACTGCGCGTTATCCAACCGTTCCGGAGCAACGTACAGCAGACGAAGTTCCCTGTTCAGAGCAGACGAGTATATCTGTCGCGCGGTCTCATACGGAGTGTCGCCGTCTATAGATGCCGCGGGTATTCCTCGATTGCTCAATGACATGGTCTGGTCGTACATCAACGCCTTCAACGGGCTGATCACAAGCGTCAGTGTGCCCGGCACCGTCGCCGGCAACTGATAGCACACGCTCTTGCCCGCACCCGTGGGAAGGACCGCCATGACATCGCGTCTATTCAGCAGGGCATTCACCACGTCCGCCTGGCCCGTGCGAAAATCATCGTATCCGAAGTACCGTTTGAGCGCCCGACGTGCAGCTTCTCGATAATCCGTCATCGAACACCCCCTGTCGCACCTGATAACAGTCTACCTGTCGTTGCTCCGACTCTTCCCGTCACTCCGCACACGCGACATCATGCATTGCCGACATGCCGGAACGAACGCATCCTTCGACCGCAACGATCAGTACGATGATCGTGACACGATAATATGTATCCATTCATGAGACAGGCGATCATGCAACGAACGGCAATCGATCCGCGCACCGTCGCGTTTCCGGCAGCCGTCAGACCGTACCTCGACGGCGATCACGACCTGTTCGACAGCAGTTCGTCGCCGCAAGCGCGGGTGTACTACTCGGCAAAGGATCACGGATATTTCATCAAGACCGCAGCGGCCGGAACACTGCGGCACGAGGCCCGGCTCACCGCCTATTTCCACGGCAAGAGACTGGCGGCTTCGGTGATGCATTACGGCACCGATGACGCAGGACACGACTGGCTGGTGACCGCGCGTCTTCCGGGCGAAGACTGCATTGCGCCGCGCTATCTGCGCGAGCCGGAACGACTGGTCGCGGTCCTGGCGCATCGGTTGCGGTTGCTGCATGATCTGGACGTTGCCGACTGCCCCGATCAGAACCGGTTAAGCGACTATCTTGCGACGGCGGAGCGCAATCATGCAGCCGGTCACTGGGATACGTCGTTCTATACCGAACTTTACGGCGAAACGACCGTTGACGAGATCTATGCAATCGTTCGCGATCGCAAGTCGCTGCTGCGTGCGGATACGTTGATTCACGGGGATTACTGTCTGCCGAACGTGATCTTGGATGACTGGCGATTCAGCGGTTTCGTTGATGTGGATGGCGCCGGCGTGAGTGACCGACACGTGGATGTGTACTGGGCGTTGTGGACGCTGCGGTTCAACTTGCATACAGATGCATACCGTGGGCTGTTTCTTGACGCATACGGACGTGATCTCGTGGATGAGGATCTGTTGCGAACGATTGCCGCGGTTGAAGTGTTCGGATGACGATTTGTTTCTGTTGAAGATTTGCCTTGACAGGCACTGATCGTTGCATATATACGATCCGATAACGGATATTATGTCCGAATGAGGCGAGACTGCGACAACGATGTCCATTGCAGCAAGCGCTCATTATCTTGCGTAACAAGCCGATCAAGATGTCTCATATACAACGATGCGAAGAACCTGAGGGGCAAGAACGGAAGCGCGTGGGGAGACGGAGACTCCTGTGGGTTGTTGGTCGGCCGGTGGCCTTGGGTTTTTACAGGTGATATGCGGAGGGCCCCGGGAGCAATGCTCGACCGGGGTCCTCTGGGGATTTTTTGGGGTGATATGAGTTGAGGCCTTTCGGGAGCTTGTGCTCGACCGAAAGGCCTCAATTGTTCACGTTGTATGCGGCGGTGTGCTACTCTCCCACACCCTGTCGAGTGCAGTACCATCGC
>NZ_JBKEWJ010000040.1:0-5747 GCF_056357555.1 Bifidobacterium sp. LH_230 | reverse complement strand
AGGTCACCATCCGCATGGCCTACGGCTTCCACCACGTCACCAACCTCATCAGCCTCGTCATGCTCCGATGCGGCGGACTCAACATCCAACTACCAACACCAACAAACTAACCCACGAAAACAGCAGAAGCCTCATATATATGCATCATTGGAAACGATATGCGCGGCATACCGGAATCGGGGGAAAATCATGGATTGCAACGGCAAGGTGCTGTACGCGTTCGGCGACAGCATCATCGAGGGGCATACATACCCGCAGCGTTCGTGCGCGAACGTTGTCGCCGATGCTGAGGGGATGCGGCTGTTCAAGTTCGCCCGCAACGGTGCGGCCATACTGCCGCGGCCGATGACGCGACCCGACTTGGGCGGTCAGATCATCGACCAGTGCGACGAGGTGCCGGTTGATACGCCTGCGCCCGACGTGATCCTGTTCGACGGCGGCACGAACGACGGTCATCTGGACCGGATCATGGATCGTCTCGGTGCCGTTAGTGGTTGCACCGCCGACGACGGACGGGATACGGTCGCCGATGGTTTCGATGCGTCATCATTCGACCGCGGCACGTTCGCCAGTTGCTTCGAGGCGACGATCGCGGAATATCGTCGTCGTTGGCCATCCGCGAGGATCGTATATGTGGCGACCGGAAAACTTGCGAACGTGGACATGACGATTCAGCTGGCGTTGCATACGATTGCGTTGGATGCCTGCCGTAAGTGGGGTGTGACCGTTGCCAACGTATTCGATGATGCCGATCTCGACCCGCATCGTGACGCCGATCGCGTCGCGTATTCCTTCGATCGCAACGGTTCCGACGGACTGCCCGGCACTCCGCAGACCGTCACCTACGAGCACCCCGAAAGCCAGCCCAGCGGCACCCATCCGAACCTGGTCGCCGTCAAACGCTTCTACTCCCCCATCATCCGCCGCGCCCTGCGTTCGCTGTAGCGGGCAAGCCGTCGCGCGTTCGGCGGCCTAGTGCTTTGCCGTGTCTTGCACTGTCGCGCTCCGCCCTTGTCGGGGAGGTGTGCAGTGGCTGGGGCGCCAAGGGCCGGCGTATTGCGCAATACCGTATTGGTGCTTCGTCGGGCTTACACTGACGTGTTCTTATTCTTGGCTCCCTCGGTTGAGGGAGCTGGCCGCGAAGCGGACTGAGGGAGCGTCGAACCCATCACATTAAGCCCCGACACAGCACCAGTCCGATGCTGGTTCATCAAGTCGATACTGTCTCGGCGCAACCATTCTCGGAAATGAGCCCCAATCTCCCAAAATAGTTGCGCTGGCCATGTCTCGGTGCAACCATTTCAGGAAATCGTCCCTTTGTTCCGAGAATAGTTGCGTTGGCGATGGCTCAGCGCAACTATTCTGGGCTGAAGCCGTTCTTTTCCGAGAAGAGTTGCGCGTTATTCGTCGTGTGTGGGTGGCGCTTGCGGCGATGGTGCTCACGGGGGCGGACTGTCGGCTTGATGTTCCATCCCGTGAGCACACGATTCCTCGCTCGATGACACGGTCGGGTGGTTTTCCGTCCAGTGCGCAGTAAATGACATCGATTCGGCGTTTTCGATTTGTGCGTGTCTGCAAAATCGTATAGAATCGCAGCGTTGCGATTTTAGGTGATACGACGACGTGCAGAAGCGTCGGTGCTTCACAGAGAAAGGACCTGCGAATGTACTCGCTAGGCAAGAATTCCCCGGAAATACCGGCATATGCGGACACCAGGTCCATGATCTCGGAACTCGGCGCCCCCGGAGACGTAACGATTCGATTTTCGACCGATCCGACCGGCATGAACTGGCTGCGCCCCGACCATCCGTACGCCGCGGTCAGCACCCCGGACGGCATCCAGTCGTCCGTCCACGTGCTGCGCGACGGCGACACCATCGTCACCACGGTCCTGCTCGGCAACGCCACCGGCAAGCCGATCACCACCGCGATCGGCGACATCGGCATCACCCTGCCGCTCGAGGACCGCTACTTCGACGAGACCGACGACTATTCGACCGACCGCCACTGCAACGTCCACCTGTTCTGCGGCGGCACGTGCAGCTGGGCCCTCGCCCTGCGCATGAGCGGCAACGCTCCGCACCTCGGCCTGGTCCTCACGGAAGGCGCGCTCGCCGACTACAGCGTCAGTCGCGACTTCGTTCGCTACAGCAACGACCGCGGCTGCTTCGTCCTGCACCCCGAGCCGATGGAATTCGCCCCCGGCCAGACCCGCACGATCTCGTGGACGATCTTCCCGTGCGCCTCGCGCGAGGACTTCTTCACCCAAGCCGCCGAACGCAGCGCGTTCATCGACGCCCGCTGGAACATGTATGTCACGGTCCCCGGCCAGACCGCCGTCCTGCACATCCGCCCGTCATTCCAACCCGGCCAAGGCACCCCCGTCACTGTCAACGGTGTCCCCGCCGCCCCCGAACCCGACGGCGAGACATACACCTTCGCCTTCACCCCGTCCGACAGCGACCCATACACGCACGACGAATACCGCGACCGCGCCGGCGAACACACCTTCACCGTCCGCATCGGAGATCGCACCGTACGCACCCGCCTGTTCGTCTCCGCCCCGCTCGACGCGCTCATCGCCCAACGCGTGCGTTTCATCGCCCGCAAACAGCAGTACCGCGGTCCCAACGAGCACCTGTCCGGCGCGTATCTGCCGTACGACAACGAGGACCGCCGCCAGTACTATTACGCCGGCGACGACAAAGGCAACGTAGTCAACGACTACAACGCCGGCCGCGAGCGCGTCGGCATGGGCCTGCTGATCGCCGCGTACCTGCGTGAACTGGACCGCGGCATCGTCGCGGATGAGAACGGCGACCTGCTGGCCGACGTGTCGATGGCGCTGTCCGGCACGATGTCGGGCGACGAGTGGAAGCCGCTGCGCGACGAACTTGCCGACAGTCTGCGCGATTACCGCGCGTTCGTCGAACGCGAGTTGGTCGATACGACGACCGGCGAGGTGTTCAACGATGCGCCGCGAGACAACTCGGTCAAGAGGCTGTACAACGCGCCGTGGTTCGCCGAACTGTACGTCGAGCTGTACAAACTCGATGGCGACGTGGAGAACCTGCGCGTCGCCTGCCGCATCATCCGCTGGTTCTACGCGGGCGGCGGCAACCGGTTCTACCCGATCGAACTGCCGATCCTCGCGCTCAGCCGTGCGCTCGAACAGGCCGGCGAGTCCGGTCTGCGCGACGAGCTGCGCGACCTGTTTCTCGCCCATGCGCGAACGTTGGCGGAACTCGGACTGCGCTATCCGAAGCACGAAGTCAACTACGAGCAGTCGATCGTCGCTCCGGCCGCGAGCGTGATCCTGCAGACAGCCGCGCTGGCCGGCGACCGGGACCTGCTGCGGGCCGGATTCGAGCAGTTGCGCGTGCTCGACCAGTTCAACGGATGCCAGCCGGACGCGCACATGAACGAGGTCGCGATCCGTCACTGGGACGGGTTCTGGTTCGGCAAACGTAAGCAGTACGGCGACACGTTCCCGCATTACTGGAGCGGACTGACCGCCGACGTGTTCGATCTGGCGGCCGATCTCATGGACGACGAGGATGCGGCCGAGACGCTGCGTCGTCGTGCGGCCGCGTCGCGTCGCGCGCTGTTGCAGCTGTTCTTCCCGGACGGCACCGCGTCGTGTGCGTACGTGTTCCCGTTCTCGGTGAACGGCGAACGAACGCATTTCGCTGATCCGATGGCGAACGATCAGGACTGGGCGCTGTACTTCATCGTCCGGCACATGCTGGACGCGGAGTGAATACGTTGGCGGCCGTTTGCAGGACGTTCGGCGGAAGTCCGGCAGACGGTCGCCGTCATACGCGATGCAGTGCAGTGATGTACTGCGATGACATAACAAAGGAGTTTCAATCATGACCGTGACTCAATCAACTCGATCATCAAGCCAACCGACGCAACTGTCAACCCAGCCGGTCCCGACGTTCGCCGACCGTCTCGCCTCGCGCGGCAGCATGCTCTACGGCGGCGACTACAACCCCGAACAGTGGCCCGAATCCGTCTGGCACGACGACATGCGACTGTTCAAACAAGCCGGCATCAACGAGGTCACGCTCAACGTCTTCTCGTGGGCGCAGCTGCAGCCCAGCGAAGACGAATACGACTTCCGCAAACTCGACCGCATCGTCAAAACCGTCTCCGACGCGGGGCTATCGATCGTCATGGCCACGTCCACCGGAGCGCTCCCGGCGTGGATGAGCCTGCGTCACCCCGACGTCAACCGCGTCGACGAACGCGGCCGCAAGATGCGCCACCGCGAACGCCACAACGCGTGCATCAACAGCCCGACCTTCCGCAAGTACTCCGCGGCGCTCGCCGGCAAACTCGCCGAACGCTATGGGCGGCTGCCCAACCTCGTCGCGTGGCACGTCGGCAACGAATACGGCGGCATGTGCTGGTGCGACACGTGCGCGAAGGCGTTCCGCGAGTGGCTGCGCGCACGCTACGGCACGATCGAGGCCGTGAACGAGGCGTGGAACTCGGCGTTCTGGAGTCACACCTACCACAGCTTCGACGAGATCTTCCCGCCGAACGAGCTCGGCGACACGACCAGCTGGGGCGGCAAGGCGATCCTCGGCGGGTTCTCGCTCGATTACCAGCGGTTCTACGGCGAGTGCGTGCTCGAGTCGTACAACGAGGAGAAGGCCGCGATCCGCGAGTTCGATCCGGTCAATCCGGTCACGACGAACATGATGGGCACGTATCCGACGTACGACTACTTCCGCTGGCGGGCTGGCGCGGACGGGACGGTTGATGATGCGGCGGTTGTGACCGGCGGCGTGGACGTCGTCTCGTGGGACTCCTACCCGCGCTCTGACACCGACCCCGCGAACGTCGCGTTCTGCCACGAGCTCATGCGCGGCGTGGGCGGCGGCAAGCCGTTCATGCTCATGGAACAGACCCCGAGTCGGCAGAACTGGATGGCGTACAACACGCAGAAACGCCCCGGCCAGATGCGCGAGCTGAGCTGGCAGGCCGTCGCCCACGGCGCCGACACCGTGCAGTTCTTCCAGTTGCGGCAGAATCGGTCCGGCTGCGAGAAGTTCCACGGCGCGCTCATCAGCTCCGACGGCACCGGCCGCACGCGCGCGTTCCGCGAATGTGCCGAGCTGGGAGCCGAGTTGGGACGTGTCTCCGGGCAGATTCTCGGCAGTCGTGTGACGCCGGCCCGCGTCGCGCTGGTCTTTGATTGGCAGTCGCGCTGGGCGATCGGCATGTCCGCCGGCCCCACGATCTCGATGGATTACGTGGCCGAAGTGCAGCGTTGGTATCGCGAACTGCACCGCCGCAACATCCCGGTCGACATCGTCGGACCATACGATTCGTACGATCGGTACGATCTCGTGCTCGCGCCGTGCCTGTATATGATGCGCGCGGATTTGATCGAGCGGCTGCGCGCGTTCGTGTCCGGCGGCGGACGACTGCTGCTGACCGCGTTGAGCGCCTTGACCGATGAGCACGACAGCCTGTACCAGGGCGAGATTCCGGTGCCGCTGCGCGACCTGACCGGCGTGTGGGTCGAGGAGACGGACGCGCTCGACCCGAGCGCGGCCGTGGTGCCGCTGCGGTTTGCGGAACATGGACCGGCCGGTGATGCGGCTGATGGAATAACCGCGAGGTGCCTCATTTGAAAATGAGCGCGTAATCCGGAGTGGTGCCTCACCTGTGGTGAGCGTGAAATCCTAGTCCGCGTCGGCTTGTGGGGTTTCGTCGTCTTCCGGTTCGACGCC
>NZ_JBKEWJ010000039.1:0-6361 GCF_056357555.1 Bifidobacterium sp. LH_230 | reverse complement strand
GCTTCGTCGCCATGCTGATCCTGTCTTCCATAAGACAAGCCAAACAGGACCGATACCGTTCGCGCTCATTCCCGATGAGGCACCACCACACCCTACGCGCTCAAAAAACGTGAGGCACGTCGTGAAAGTGAAATGAAAGGTTCCTTTGATACAATGCTGGTAAATAAGAAAAGGAGGCCATTGGAGTGGGCGTGATATTAGAAACCAAGCAGCTTTGCAAATTTTATGGGACGGGGGAAAATCAGGTCAAAGCCGTCAATCATGTGAATATCCAGATTCAACAGGGAGAATTTGTCGCCATTGTCGGAAAATCCGGCTCCGGAAAAAGTACCCTGCTGCATATGCTGGGCGGGCTGGATACACCAACCAGCGGCAGCGTGATCTTGTCTGACAAGGACCTGTATTCCATGAAGGAGGATCAGCTTGCCGTTTTCCGGAGAAGAAAGATCGGATTTGTATTTCAGGCATTCAATCTGGTATCCTCCATCAATGTGTGGGAAAATATCGTTCTTCCGTTGGGGCTTGACGGAAAAAAAGTGGATAAAGCTTATGTCAATGATATTATCACCACACTGGGTCTTGAACACCGGATTCATAATCTTCCGAATACCCTCTCCGGAGGACAGCAGCAGCGCGTTGCGATTGCAAGAGCCTTGGTAAACAGACCGGAGATTTTGTTTGCGGACGAGCCAACCGGAAATCTTGATTCCAAGACAAGTGACGAGGTGATCGCGCTGCTGAAAATGAGCGCAAAAAAATATGGACAGACGATTGTAATGATTACCCATGATGATGAGATCGCGCAGGTTGCTGACCGTATTTTAGTCATCGAGGATGGACAGGTGGTGGATTTCAATTGAGGACGATCAGCAAAATTGCATTCAGCAACGACAAAAGAAATCGGACAAGAAGTGTCCTCATTATGACGGCGATTTGCCTGACTACCATGCTTCTGGTCATTATCAGTACAATTGGAAATGGACTGATCCTCTTACAGAAGGATCAGGCTGCAAGCTCATACGGAAGCAACTACGGCCTGTTTATCGCCGCAGATGGTACGCAATTAAAAGAAGTGGAACGCAGAGCTGAGATATCTGATATCGGCATCATGCGTACGGAGGGCATCCTGAAAGGAAATGAGAATGGCGGCTTTGTCAGTGCGGATGAAACGGTCAGGAAAATGCTTCCCTATAATCAGGAATATGTGTTGAAGGAAGGTACCTATCCGGAAAAGGCGCAGGAAATTGCCGCAGGACGCGCTTTCTTTGATGCAGTGGGATACCATGATGTAAAGGTCGGAGACACCGTAACATTGGAGTACCGTTCCGGCATGCAGTCGGAATACGCACCGATGGAATTTACTGTCAGCGGGCTTTTATATGACCGGGATGAATATACCATCGAGGCTTCCTATGTTGTATTCGGTTCGCAGGATTTTTATAATGAGCGTGTTGCGGAGGGTGACAGGCAATATAATATCTATTTTACCTTGAGCGATTCTGCAAATGTATCTATGAATAATGTTGCGCCTGTTATAAAAGAAATCGCGGATTCCTGCGGCATTGACCAGAAAAACGTGATCATCAATGACCTCTACCTGCAGTGGGTATTGCAGCCGAGCTATGAAATGATTGTGGTTTGTGGAACCCTGATCCTCGGAATCGTGCTGTTTTCCGTTGTGGTCATTTATAATATCTTCCAGGTCGGGATCGCCCAGAAGGTTCAGGAGTACGGAAAAATCAAGGCGCTGGGTGCAACCAGAAAGCAGATGAAGCAGTTGATCTTTCGTGAGGGCATTCTTCTGGCGGTTCCTTCGATACCGCTGGGGCTGCTGTTTGGTTTCCTGATTGCAAACGTCAGCTTCAACTGGCTGGTGGAGCAGGGAAATCTGGTATCGTCCGGAATCAAGAACCATCAGGTGCCTCTGTTTTCACTGACAATTATGCTCATCTGCATTTTTGTATCGTTTCTTACGGTCGTTTTGGCTCTGCGCAAACCCATGAAAATTGTTTCCCGGATTTCACCCATCGAAGCGACACGGTATCTTGACGGCTCCAAAACGCAAAAACAGGGCAGACGAAAAGGCAGAAAAGATGTCACCGTTTTCTCCATGGCAATGGCAAATGTGACAGGCAATCCGAAAAGAACCATTGCTACGATTCTTACCATGGGGCTTTCCTGTGTATTGTTTGTAATTATCTCTAATTATGTTGGGAATATTGACACGGAGCACGAGGCGCGGATTGCAATCAACCATGGACAATTTGAGTTGCAGCTGGATTATTCCCAGAATTATGATGAAGCCTATTCGGAGAATAATCTGGACACAATCCTACAGAACAACCCACTGAATGATTCTTTGATTAAAGAAATCAAATCCATCCCCGGTGTAACGGATGTACTGACGAGAGAAATCGTCTCTGCAGATCTGAACGGAACAAAATTTCCGGTTGCAATCGTAAATCAAGAGGATTTTGAAATGATGCGCGGGGATGGCGATATCGGTTCCATGGACTATGCACAGGCTGTCAAAAACGGGGATGTTTTCTTTGGCTGGTCCAAGTGGATGGAAGCTGACGGGTATTCTGCGGGTGCACCGATTACATTCAACTTTGACAACGGAAGTGAAACCTATACCTATCAGGGAAAGATTGCAGGATCCTTTGTAAGCGCGGACACTTATCTTGTCATTCCGGAAGGTGTATACCGTTCCATGAATCCGAGGGGAACAGCCTATGGATATCTGTGGGTGGACTGTGATAAAAAAGATGTGGCATCTGTAGAGCAAAGCCTGAATGACCTGCTCTCCGATACTTCTCATATCAAGCTGAACACCTATCACGCAGAATTGCAAACCGCAGAATACGCAAGCCGTATGATGAAGCTTGGCTGCTATCTGTTCATGGCAATTGTCGGTCTCATTGGGTTTATGAATCTGGCAAACACCATGATCATCAATATCATCACGAAGAAGCAGGAATACGGTGTGCTGCAAGCGGTAGGCATGACCAATAAGCAGTTGAATCTGAGCTTACAAATACAGGGCTTGATTTTTACGGTTGGCACCATCTGCGTCGCACTTGCTGCCGGTCTGCCCCTTGGCTATGCACTGTTTTCCTATGCGAAGCATAATGGGATTTTTGGAATGAACGTTTATCACGTTCCTCTTATCCCGATTCTTGTTATGATTCTTCTGGTTGGTATTCTACAAATTGTGCTTTCCTGTGTTTTAAGCAGTAATCTGAAAAAGGAAACGCTGGTAGAAAGAATAAGGTATCAGGGATAGCAAGTAATATGTAATGAACTAGGTCTTAACGAAGAGGAGAAATAGATAACTTCCGATTTGTCGAACTGATAAAATCCCTTTAGGAACTAAAGGGCGCACTTCTATACTCCCCTGTCGGAAGTATCGTGCGTCCTGCGGAGCTTCATTCCCGGTCGGCAGAAGAAAACTGCATGACCGAGAATGTTGCGTCACTTCGTTCCGTCAAGGTGGCTACACCCCCTTGCGCCGCTAATGCGGCTATCCCCTGTGGACTTGCCGTCCGCAAACAGCATAAAATGCTGTTCGCCGCCAGCAAGTTTGGAAAAACAAATACCGAAAATCAGACCGTTGACTGGTCGCACTATGCGAAAAGTCGGCGGTCTTTTTTTATCCCCAAAATCAAAAAAGGAGGTCAAGCACAATGACAAAACCGAAAACCCTTGAACAGCTCCGAGCCGAAAAGGAACGAGCCGAGACGCAGCTTGCGCAGGAACAGCACAAGCTGGAGCGTCTGGAGAATCGAAAGAAGTATCTGGAGAAAGGCGAACGCACCAAGCGCACCCACCGCCTTTGCAATCTGGGCGGCACGATTGAGAGCCTTGCCCCGGAGGTCAAAGATCTCACACGCACCGAAATGACAGAGCTGATGGAGTACATCTTTTCTCTGGCAGAAGTCCAGCGAGCCGTCCACCATATGGCGATTACCCACATCAGCCAAGCAAACAGAGAAAAGGAGTTGAAAGTCGATGGCACTATTTCATCTGAGCGTCACGCAGACTAAACGAAGCGCAGGACAGTCCGCTATTGCTTCTGCCGCCTACCGAGCCGGGGAGCGATTGTATAGCGAGTATTACGGCGAATACAGCGACTACACACGCAAGGGCGGCGTGATCTGCTCTGACATTCTCCTGCCGTCCCATGCACCGCCCGAATACGCAGACCGCCAGACGCTATGGAACGCCGTGGAAAAAGCCGAGCGTGGAAAGAACGCCCAGCTTGCATACAGCTTTGACATTGCCTTGCAGAATGAATTTTCCCTTGAGGAAAACATCGCTCTTGCAAGGCAATTTTTGTTGGAGAACTTTGTGAGCCGGGGCATGGTGGTTGACTTCGCCGTACACCAGCCAGACCGGGAGGACGGCGGCATACCAAATCCGCATTTTCATGTGCTTTGCCCCATCCGCCCCATCGAGCAGAACGGCAAATGGGGGCTAAAGCAACGCCGGGTGTACGAGCTGGACGAGGACGGCAACCGTATCCGGGACGCAGACGGAAAGTTTGTGTTCAACGCCGTTCCCACTACCGACTGGGGCAGTCCCGAAACGCTGGAATACTGGCGGCAGACATGGGCGGAGCTATGCAACGCCAAGTTTGCGGAAAAGGGGCTTGACGTTCGTATCGACCACCGAAGCTATGAGCGTCAGGGCGTGGAGCTTCTTCCCACCGTCCATGATGGCGCAACCGTCCGGGCAATGGAGAAGAAAGGCATACGCACCGAGAAAGGCGAGTTCAACCGCTGGATCAGAGCCACCAACGCCGTTATCCGGGACATCAAGAAGAAAATCGCTCTCCTGTTTGATTGGATTGCCGAAGCAAAAGCGGAGCTTGCCAAGCCGCAGGCACCCGACCTTGTTTCTCTGCTGAACGCCTATTACACCCAGCGCAGAGCCGGGGCGTATTCGCAGAAAGGCAAGGTCAGCAATCTAAAGGAGATGAACGAGACTTTCAATTATCTCCGGGCAAACGACATTTACTCCCTTGAAGATTTGGAACACCGTGTCAGCGAACACAGTGCTGCCACAGAGAGCTTGAAGAAAACGCTGGACGAACAGACCGCCCGAATGAAAGCAATTAAGCAGCTCTATGACAGCTCCGCTGCTTTCCAGAGCTTGAAGCCTATCTATGACGGCTTGCAGAAAATCAAGTTTGAGAAGCCCAGAGCCAAGTACAAGGCAGAGCATGAAGCGGAACTGAAACAGTTCTACGCCGCCAGACGAAAGCTGACCGGAGAGTTCCCGGACGGTAAGGTGGATATGAAAAAGCTGTCCGCAGAGTATGACGCTCTGGAACAGGCGCATGAAACCACCTACGGCGAGTTTAAGACCGTCAGAGACGATTTACACCGCCTTTGGAAGGTCAAGTCATGCGTAGATACTGCCGCCCGATTTAACGAGCGTACAGAGGAACAAAAGCTCCAAAATCGACCCCAAACACGACACAAAAAGGAGGATATATCCCGATGAAAAAATACGACTGGAAGAACGAATACAACCCCATCCGCAGAACGGCAAAACGCCTTTTGAGCGGAGAGCCTTTGACCGATGGCAGACCGCTTTCCAATCTAATTGAGCTGGACGAACACACCCGGAAATGCCTTGCCTTTGAAGCCACCCTCACCGACCGTCAGATTGATATGTTGCAGGATTTGGGCTATCTGCCCGTTACCACAAGACAGTACGGTGAGGAATGTGCAAACTGCCCCTATACGCTGGACGAGCGTGAGCATGGCGTTTGCAGACGATGCGCTGTTTTCAAGAAGTAAGGAGGACGCTCATGCAGTACACCCAAGCACAGATTGACCGGGCAAACGCCGTCAGTCTGGAAGATTTTCTCCGCACACAGGGAGAAACGCTTATCAAAAGCGGACGGGAATACCGCTGGAAAGAGCATGACAGTCTGACCGTCCGAGGAAACAAATGGTTTCGCCACAGCCAGAGTAAGGGCGGCTATCCCATTGATTTTGTCATGGAGTTTTACGGAAAGTCCTTTCCCGAAGCCGTCCAGCTCCTGATCGGCGAAAGCGGCGAGGGACAGAGCGAAGCCAGCACAGCACCGCCCACAGCGTTTCACTTGCCCTTGCACAACAGAACAGCCGACAGAGCAATTCAATATCTTTGCGAAAGCCGAGGTCTCAACAAAATGCTTGTTGAGGCTTTTCTTCTTTCCGGGGATATTTACGAAGACGCAAAGCGGCAAAATGTGGCGCTTGTGTTGTTTTCGTGGGTGTGGGTTCGTCGTTGAGCCGTTGAGGGAGTAAGAGAAGAGCGCTTCCTGGGTAGGATGTTTTCGACCAAGATAAACAAACAACCAAAAAGC
>NZ_JBKEWJ010000038.1:0-12703 GCF_056357555.1 Bifidobacterium sp. LH_230 | reverse complement strand
AGGTCACCATCCGCATGGCCTACGGCTTCCACCACGTCACCAACCTCATCAGCCTCGTCATGCTCCGATGCGGCGGACTCAACATCCAACTACCAACACCAACAAACTAACCCACGAAAACAGCAGAAGCCTCGAAAAAATGCGACGCTTACCGTCCTTGTCAGTCTGCCCAGCATGATCGTTAGAAGTCTTGGACAGCAACACTTTCCACTTAGGGATAAGCGGGATGCCAGCAGTTACTTTCACTCTCTCGATTTTTCCGTCTCCACGGCTGGAAAAGAGTTTAAGGTCACCTTTCTTGCTGGTTACCTTTGACTCAATTCCAAAAGGTTTCCTGCTGGAAACGACCGAAGCCAACGAGTCGGTCATCTGTGACTGCACCTTGTGAATAATGTCAACAGAGGTGTTGTCCCTTACGAAGACGTCAAACTCGTTAAGATCTCGCACAGATGTTTCATGTTCGGTACCATGTATTGTCCTGACCCGACATGATCCCTTATTGTCTCTATCCCAGAGGAAATAGCACACGCCGCCTGCAACATCTACTCCGGGGAAGCAATCACGAGAATCTTGGTAATCGCACAATACTCGAATGTGTTTGTCATCGAGCATTTCCGAGCGGAACTCGTCCAGCCCGCGCCCGCCCGAGTACCATCGGGCCGGAATAATCATTGACAAGTAACGCGGATTCAGCTTTTTCGCTTGCTGTACGAACTTGTGATACAGCGGGACTGCACTGGATCCCGTGCCGCCACCATCACTGAGCTGATAAGGCGGATTGCCGACGATGACATCGAACTGCATGTTGTTGAAGATCCTCTCCGGGTAATACGTGTGAATGAACTCGTATGTGTAGCTTTCCAGCTCGCTGCCGCGGTCGTACTGTTGCTTGGCAGCTCCACAGTGGACGCAGTTCTTGCCGTCCCAAGTGTGCTCGATGGCCTTGTAACGGATATGCCCATCCGGGTCGTCGAACAGCGAGTCAATGGAGTATTTGCCGTTGGCCTTCTTCGAGCAGTACAGGGTGCGGCGTGACAGCAGCGCGGTCAGCTCAGTGATGGCGATGCCCCACACCTGATAGTTCAGGATGTGGTTGATACGCTCCTGTAAGTCCGGGAACTCCGGCTCCAGACCAATCAGCAGGCGTCGGGTGATTTCGCGCAGGAACACGCCGGTCTTGGTGAACGGGTCAAGAAACGTGACCGTGCTATCCGTCCAGATCTCCTCGGGTAGCAGATCTAGTACCTTGTTGGCGAGCTGCGGAGACGTGAACACCTCATCGTTCGACAGGTTCGCCAGACATGACAACACGTCTGGGTTGTACGACTTCTCACCAAAGTTCAGTCGGCTACTCATATTTGGCCACCTCCAGGAAACTCATCAGAGGATACTCCTTGATGGGCTTGGGAATGATTTTGCCCATCTCGTCCTCATCGATCTCGTCCATCACCATGTCGAACGTCGGCTCCTGCGTCGAAACGTTCAGCAACGCGGCGAACGTGAAGTCACGTCGCTTGACCTTGCTACCCATCACCAGCGACCACTCGGGGAACACGATCGGCTTGCCCTTGCTGTCGGTCAGGGTCAGCGCATCACCGCACAGAACGTTCTTCGAAAGCAGATACCGGATGGAATCCAGCACCTCGGAGCGGCATTCGGCCTTGAAACGCCGCTCGTATTCGTCCTTCACGATGCCGAACAATCGCTCGCGGCATTCCTCAACGTTGTCCGCCATGATGTCCACACCGTAGATGGAAGACACGGCCACGAACGCGTACCGCTCGTACTCCAGCTGGCTCTTGCCGTAACGGTCGCCGACCACAGCGAGCTTGCGGCGCAGGACTTCGGACAGGAAGTTGCCGTCGCCGCACGCGGGTTCGAGGAAGCGGCTGTCGATGCGTTCGGTCTCCTGTTTGACCATATCGAGCATGGCGTTGACCTCACGCTCGTTGGTGAAGACCTCGCCGTGCTCCTCGACGCGCTGTTTCGACTTGACCTGTGCTGCCACTGGGAACCTCCTTAAGGTTCCATACTACGGGCAAAACGGGATGTTTCCGGGAAATATAGAAAAAGCCGGCACCCTGTCGCCAGAAGTGGCGACAGGGTGCCGGTAATAGCGGTCTCACTCGGCAACATTGTCTTTGCTGAGCTTGCCGCTGAACGCTTGGTTCACCAAGGTGTAGACGGCTTGCGCAACGCCGACCACGCCGGTGAGGACGATGCCCCATCCGTATCCGTGGAAGCCGTTGGTGGCCGCGATGGCGAGCACGCCGAGCAGTACGCTCACTCCGAGGGACGTAAGGCCCACGTAGTCGGCGGGGATGTACTTCTTGAACGCCTGAATCAGCGCGGGCGCGACGAGGGCGACGATGGCTGCGGCGAGGGTGGTCGCTGCGGAAATATCCATGATTGTTCCTTCCTGTAGGTGAATCAGAGAAAGCCCCGGCATGATGCCGGGGCATTGGTGAAGGTCAGTAGCGGAGTAGCTGACCGGGATAGATCAGGTTCGGGTTGGCGAGCCCGTTGAGTTGCGCGACGCGCTGCCAGCCGGACGCGCCGAAGATGCCGCTCAGCGTTTCCCCGCTTTTGACGACATGCACGCGCACTGTCGTCGCAGCGGATCCGGTGCCGGAGCTGGCGCCACGATAGGTGACGACGTTGCCCGGATAGATCAGGTTCACGTTGCCGCTGGGGACATGCCATGCGGACAGGGGCCACAGGCCGGTGCGGGTTGCGATGCCGGACATGGTGTCGCCGCTACGCACGATGACGCTCACCGTTTTCACGGCTGGTGCCGGAGCGCTTGTGGTGGATCCGCCGAGACGCTGGTTGACGATCCGCATCACACGGTCGTAGTTCACCCCCAATGCGGCTCGCCGAGCGTCACCATTGCCATAGTCGCCGCGGATCACGGCAGTCGCCAGCGCATCATAGTCCACGCTCGGTGTGGACGGTTGCGGAGCCGGAGCCGGAGTGGAAGCGTTGCCGCTGGGGTTGGCATACTTGTTCCACTGCTCACGTGTGCCACGGAAATAGTTCAGGTCCAATGGGCCGTTGTACCCGTTGATCCAGCCGTTGCTGGTGTACTGGCGCATCGCTTCGCCGTACTTGCCGTAATTCCAGGGGCGGGACTGGTATCCGGTCGCCGCGTTGGAGGCGTACTGGGCCACCCACAGGCCGCAGTGGGAACGTACGTCCGCGGGGATCTGATACAGGTAGGCGGCACTCGTGTAGACAAGCGGCCACACGCCGGTTCGGTCGTGGACTCGGTTGACGAACACTCGAACCCAGTTGGAATTGCCCCATGCGGCGTTCTGGTATCCCTCCCAGTCGAGCACGAGCACGGCCTTGCCGACGTAGGGGCGGACGGTGTTCACGAAATAGTCGGCCTCGGCCGTGGCGTTGCCGCCACCCGCGTAGTGATAGAAGCCCAGGCTCTTGCCCCGCTGTTGGATGCATCGGGTCTGAGAGGTCATGTAGCCGTTGGTGAAGCCGGTGCCCTGCGTGGCCTTGACGACGGCGAAATCGTAGTCAGCCGTGCAGGTGACTGTCGGAGACTGCCAGCTGGATACGTCGATGCCTCGCATGTCTGCGATCGCCAACGGTACGGCCAGACATGCGGCGAGCAGGATGCCGGATACCGCCATGAGTTGTTTCTTGAGTTTGGGCATGATTGCCCCTTCCCTCCAGAACAGGAAAGCCCCCGCGTCATCGCGAGGGCTTCCGTTTGGATCGTGGTTGTTTATGGGTAGACCCAGTCATCGGCTTCGAGCCGATGCCTGTAGTCGTCGTTCAGTTGTTCGTAGCGGGCATGACCCGCACCGTTCCCGCCGCGTTCGACGTAGGCTCTGCCGGCATCGAGCTGGTGTTCGTGCTGCATACGGCTCATGGTCGGCAGGAACAGGCTTTGCCGGTAGATCTCCAGTTCCAATCGTCGGATGGTCGTGGATTCGGCTATGGCCTGCTCCATGTCCTTCCGGCTGTCAAGGCGGCTCAGCAGCCACGTGACGAACGTGGTCGCGGCTCCACTGCCGATGACCGTGCAGACGATGAGAATCAGCGGATGCGTGGTGGTGAGATTCATGGCAGCCTACTTCGTGAATCGGAGGCCATAAAGATTGCCGTCCTTGATGGCGATGCCCGTATCGAGGGTGATGAACAGGGCCTTGGGGTTCACGCTGCTGACCTCCATAGTGCAGGTGAGACTGTGGAGCTTCTTGTCGGTGATGTCCACCACGTATAGGTGCTTATACGGCAGGATGCCGGTCGTATCGGCCGCACGGCGCAGATGGAACGAGAACTCGGTGAAGTTGCCGGCCATGCCCTTGTGATAGAGCACGCAGTTGAAGGGCTGTTGCAATGTATTGTCTTGCGCGCCGAAGAATGCGTCTTCGTCCGCATACAGGTAAGCGGATATGATCACGAATTGCACGGTGGTGCCATAGGTCTGTTCGATGCTTTGGGCTTCGTTCAGAGAGGCAAGGCTCATGATCTGGGACGCGGTGACGATGCCGTTCTGGTCCCAACTGGCCGGCTTGACCGATAGCGTGCCATCCGCGGCGACTGACAGCGGCTGCGTTTCGGAGGTGGCCGGGATCTTCACCCCTCCCAGCACGGTGGCCGTCGCGACGGGCAGATCGGTCAACCCACCGGGATCGCCTTTCTCGCCCCTGTCGCCTTTCTCACCCTGCTTGCCGCGCGGCAGCCCGAGCGCGATGACGGTATCACCGTTTGCGTCGGTGCTGGTGTTCACGGTGGGGGTGGCAGTGTCGAGCGCGGTGGCGGTCACGCTGCTGATCTTGCTGCCACGTGGGATGCCGAGATTGAGCTTGCGCTTCCATCCGGTGCCGGTCAATGCTCCCGTAGCCTTCTTGGAAGGCGCGAGCGTCGTAACGGTGCCGATGTCAATACTCGCGGTATCGATCAGCTCCTGCGCCCGGTCGATGGTCTCATGCAGGTCCTTGAGCGGATCCGCGATCTCCGACGCCTTCGGATTCAGACGGGCCGGCTCCACGATGACGGGGACGTTGCGGCTGGCGATCACGTGCCAATCGGCATCCTCGATGTCGATGCCCACCACGGTGCGCTCGCCGGCTGTCTGCAATAGTGCGCGCGGTACCGGCGCGGTGAAGCTGACCTGATACACGCCGGTCGGGCTGTCCGTGCCGGCGGTCTTAGTCATATCCACGTACCCGCCGCCGCTGGTCGGGTCTGTGGGGTCTCGGTTCCATGTGAGCTTCGCGGATAGGCCGTTGAGGTCGTCCACGTCGTTGCCGCCGTCCGTGATGTTGAATTTGAGGATGCGCCCGTCCACGTCGCCGGCGTTGAGCCTGATCGGGGGCGTGTAGTCGTTGGCGAGGTCGAGCGTGGTCTCGATGGTTCTGTACTGCGCTATTTCATATCCGGCCATGCGGGTGGTTCCTTACTCGGTTGGGGCCTGTTTGACGAACGCGCCATCGGTGAACGTCCACGTTCCCGAGGCGTCGGTCAGGCTGATTGTGTCGTCCAGGGTGATGGCGAGATCTCCGTAGTGGAAGGTGACGCCGCCGGTCGATTGACGGATGACTTGGGCATGGTTGGCGGCGGTGACGGCCGCGGCGTTCCATGTCGCGGCTTTCCCCGTGACGGTCTGTGCGGCCGTGTCCCAGTCGTCTTGCTTGGATGCGAGGGTTTCCGCCGTCGTGGTCCATTCGTCTTTCTTCGCGTTCACGGTTTCCGCGGCGTCGTCCCATGAAGGTTGTTTGGAGTCCAGGGTTGAGACGGCATCGTTCCAGTCGGAGGCTTTGGTATCGAGGGTGTCTGCCGCGGTGTTCCAACGATTGCTGTTGTCCACGACGGTCTGGGCGACCTGATCCCATTTCGAGGCGTTCTGCGTGATCTGCTGGCTGCTGGTGTTCCATGCGGCCGCGTTCGCCACCACCCGGTCGAGACGCTGCTCGGCGCTGCGGCTGGAGGCGGTGAACCGTTCGATGATGTTGCCGATGGTGATGACCGACAAGGCGGGATCGAGCAGATCCTCTTCGAGTTGGAGTACGCGACCCGTCAGGCGCAGGTCTGGCGTGAAGGTGGTGTCCACGAGCAGCACGCGGTCGCCTAAAGCGACGCCGCTGGTGTTCATGCCGGCTCGGGCGAAGGTGAGCACGTCGGCCTCGTAGCTGACCGTAGGCGTGCTGCGCCGCTTCAGTTCGGCCTTGGTCTCGGCGAGCAGCTGGGCCTTGTCCTCGCAGTCGCCGTTCTCATAGATGCCTTCGGCCGGATGGATGCTGGTGGTGGTGACTTCGGTGAGGGTCACGTCGTCCACGTAGAAGATTCCGGTGGGGTTGAGGAATCGGATGCGGATAGCGGACGTGTTCTTGTTGACGGTGAACCGGCGGACCGACCATGCCCAGTTGGGCAAGCTGGGGATATTGTCCAAGGTGATGGTGGAGGTCGGGTACATCGTCACGTTCTGCGTGATGTTGATGTCAAGCGAACGATTGGCCGCCGCGCCGCATGTCCATACGCCTAGCTGGTATTCGCGGCCGCCCTTGACGTCGATGTAGTCGCTCCATGCCTCCTTGGCGCATGTGTTGGTGTCGGTGCCCATGCGCAGCATGATCTTGCCCTCGTGCGGGTTGACGGTGCCGTCCTTCTTCACGAGCGCGTCGAGGAACGCGCCGGTCGGGCTGAACAGCCATCCGTCGCCGTACTGCTTCTCGAAGCCGCCGCCCATGACGAGGTCCTTGCCCATGCTGCTTATGGCGGGGCCGGGCAATCCCCACAGTGCGGTGGCGTTCAGATCTTCCACATACGGTTTGCCGTTGTTGATGTCGCTGAAGTCGATGCGGCGTCCGTATCCGCCGGTTTCGTTGCCGTCGTCATCGGTGGTGGGCAGTCCTTTGCCATATCCATAGAGTCGGGTCTTGACGCCGGTGGCGTCCACGGTTCTCGTGATGCCCCTGAGGTCGTGCCCGTACTCGAAGCGGCGTGGGATGCCGCTGGCCTGGTCGCCTTGCGCCTTGACGAGGTTGATGGCCCGGTCGATGATGCGGGTGTGCGCCGAGTCCATGAGGTAACTGGCCGTAATCTCCAGCCCGAACGTGTCGGCGATGTCTTCCACGGCTTCCAACGCGCTGATGTGGTAGAAGCTCAGGTCCGCAGTGCCGTCGCCTTCCACGGTGCCGACCGTCCACCGCGTGCCTTCCAAAGCCTTTGACAGACATTGCACGGCGGTGGCGGAACGGTTGCGCTTGTCCTCGATGAACGTGTCATCGAGCTCGGCGATGCTGCCTTTGCATACGAGGCTGGTGATGACTCGGGATTCCTCGCGCCGATGCTCAGGCGAGACCACGATGGTCTCTTGAACGATGCCGCGCGGATCCTTGAACACCAGCCGGTCGCCCTTGCCGATGGCGCTTTCACCGATGGCGGTGACTTCGAGTGTACGGGTGCCATCCACGCCGGTCGTCCATGTGGCTGCGGTGATGCCAGTCAGGTCGGGTTTGGGTTCATCCCACCGGTCGAAGCACGCGAAACGCATGAGTGGTTTCCTTTCCGGTCATATGAGCCACCGAGGCGTGTAGGTGACGTACTGCGTGTACTTCCTCACGTTGGTCTTCGGGCTTACAGTGCCGCTGAAGGTGACGGGGCCGGGCGGCATGGTCGGATAGTCGTCGTCTATGGCGATGGCGCGCTCTTCTCCTTGCCACGTGACGCGATGGCGCTCGCAGTCGATAATCAGCGGATGAGGGGGATCCCACAGGCCGGCACCGGTGAGTGTGTTCGCCACATGTATGGTGTTCCCGTTCGCGGTGAACGTGTGCGTGGCGACTGCCGGCGTCACGTCATCGACTTTTTCGTCAATGAGCTGGTGGAACACAGGTGGCGCGGGGCGGTTACCGAGGATCCGCGCGCGTGTGGCTTTGCCATCCAATGCGAGGTTGATGCGCTGTTCTGTGCCGTAGGCGTAGGGTTCCGCGTCCAACGTGAGCGGGCAGATGCTCCATTGGACGGTTCCGGCGGCGTCGTATTGGTCTTCCCATTCGCCGACGTTCAGGCGTCCTCGGTATTCGCCGAGTGTGGTCAATCCTCCGACGCTCACGTTGCGGCCGTTGTCGCCTCCGATAAGGGCTTTGGCTTCCTCGATTTCCAAGGGGTCGCCGGTGGCTGCGATTCGGATGGTGATTTCACGGCGTTCGATTGCGGGATACCCATGCGGATCGTCCAAGGTCATATCCCAGCCACCGGAGTGGCCGGGAGCGGATTGGAACGAGGTGACGGGCTTTGCCTCATTTATGGTGATGCCGTCCGTCACGGTGAACACCGAGTAATCGGAGAGGTGCTTGCCGTCGATGGTCAGGTGGCTTTGGTCAAGCCGTAGGCCGCGGATGCGGTTCATGTTCAGTACCCGCGTGCCTTTCTGTTGCCGAGTGCTTTGTCGATTGCCGGGGCGAGTTGCCCCGCCATCACACCGTTGTCGAGCAATAGACGCATGGCGGGCATGGTCTGAAGCGCTTCGGCAACAGCTTGGATGATGTCGTCCTTGGTGAGCTGCGCCGATTTGTCCTCAAGAGTGGATGGGGCGACTGCCTCATGCGTCAGCTCCGTCGGGCCGGTTACGTTCGTCAACTGCATGGTGCCGTCGAAATCGAACGTCTTCCCATAGGCCGCCTTGTCGAACGCATCGAACGCGCTGCCGCTCAGATTGGTCGCCGCGTCGGTGACGGTTTTCGTGGATTCGATGATGCCGTTGGCTAGGCCACGGCCGACCATGACGCCCACGGTGTCGCGCATGAGCTTGGACGGGGATGCGATGCCGAAGAAGCTCTTGACTGCGCTCCACGCCGATTTCGCGAGTCCGACTATCGCGTCCTTGATGGCATTGCCGGCGTTCATCAGGCCGTTCTTGATGCCTTGGATGATGTTGCGGCCGAGTCCGCCCCAGTCCACGTTCGTCAGCCCGTCCCAGATGGCCTTGATGATCTGCGGCAGGGCCGCGACGAGCTGCGGGATGGCCTTGATGACGCCGACTACGAGCTTGCCCAGCAGGGTCAGGCCGGTTTCGATGATGCGTGGCAGGTGCTTGCCGATGCCGTTGATGAACCCGCTGATGATCTGCGGCAGCGCGGCCACCAGCTGCGGTATCGCGTCGATGATGCCGGTGATGAACTTCAACAGCAGTTCCACGCCGGTCGTCAGGATCTGCGGGAGCATGGCGAGGATGCCGTCCACGAACCCGGTGATGATCTTCGGCAATGCCTCGATGAGCTTGGGCAGCGCGTTGAGGATGCCTTCGACGAACTTCGTCAGAAGGTTCAGGCCGGAGTTGATGATCTTCGGCAGGTTGTCGATGATGCCCTGCACCAAGGTGAGGATCATCTCCAGCGCGATCGGCAGCAACGTGGGCAGGGCGTTGGCGATGCCGTCCACCAGCGAGGTGAGGATGTCGGCGGCGACGGTCAGGATCTGTGGCAGGTTCTGGGTGATGCCCTGCAATACCGAGGTGAGCAGCGTCAGGCCGGATTGCATGAGTACCGGCAGCTGGGTCGTGACCCAGTTCTGGAACTCGGTGATGTAGTCGGGCAGTTTGACGGTCAGGAACTCGGTGACGTGCGTCTGCAACTGTCCGCCGAGGCTTTCGTTCAACGCGCCCAGGGCGACGACGAGCGCGCCGATGATGGCGGCGATGCCGAAGTATTTGAGGAAGTTGGCCGGGTTGAAGAAGTTCAGGAACATGTTCCCGATGCCGCTCAACCCCGACTGTATCGGGCCGGCCAGCGTGCTGCCGAAGCCCTGGAACGCGGTGCCGAACGCCGATGTGACCGGCGAGAGGAACCCGCCGACCTTGCCGGCGAGGGCTTGGAACGGTGCGGCGATCTTCGAGCCGATGCCGCCGATGCCCTGTTGCAGTGGCACGTAGATCCTGCTGTCGAACATGCCGACGAGGGTCGAGCCCACTCCGCTCAGGCCACTCTTGACCCGGTTGGACATGAGACCGAAGATGCCGCCGAAGTTCGCGTCCACGAGCCCCAGTGCGTTGCCCCACCGGGTGCCGAGGTCGGAGAAGATTCCGCCCGCGCCGCTTACGACGCCTTTGATGGTATCCATGTTGCCGGTGACTGCGGAAACGAGGTTTCCGGCTCCGTCTCCGGCTGCGGTGAACACGTCGAGGATCTGGGGGCCGTATTGGCCTATCGCGGTGAATCCGGCGAAAGCACCGACGAGCAGCCCCACTTGTTTGGCGATGTCCTGAATGCTGATCGAGCCGTCTTCCATGCCGTCTGCGAACCGCTGGATCCACGGGGTGACTGTCTTGACGGCGCCGGCGAGTCTGCTGCCGAGCTGGTCGGCCAACGGCTGTATCGCGGTGTTCACCTTGTCGATGGCTGGGGTGAGCACGTTGAACGTGTCGCGCAGCGCGTTCAGTGCGGGGGTCGCGGCCTTCTGTCCGAGTCGGCTCAATGCGGCCTTGACATTGGACAGTGCGCCGCTGAAGGTCTCGCCGGCCGCCAGCGCGGCGCCGCCGAGGTACCTGTCCATCGCGGTGGCGAACGTCTGGAAATCGACCTCGCCCTCCGACACCATGCCGGACACGTCCTGCGCGGAGACGCCCAGCTGGTCCGAGAGCGCCTGCAGGACGGGCACGCCGCGCGAGGTGAGCTGGAGCATGTCGTCGCCCTGCAGCTTGCCGCGGGCCATGACGGACGTGAAGATCGCGCCCGCGTCGGAGAATCCCATTCCGGCGATCTGCGCGGTGTCACCCACGGTCTTGAGCACCTTGGTGAGTTGTTCGCCCGGTTTGATACCTGAGGCGACCGCGCTGGCGGCTACGGTGGCGGCTTCGTCGAGCCCGTAGGCGGTGCCCTTGACGGCCGCGTTCGCGTTCGCCATGATTTCCGCGATGGACTCCGCGCTGTGTCCGAGGCCTTTGAGCTTGGCCTGCGCGTTCTCGATGTTCAGCGCTCGGGCGAAGCCGCCCTTGGCGGCCAACGCCGCGATGCCGCCGCCGATGGTGCTGACGGCGCCGAGTCCGATCTTGCCGATCTTGCCGAACCCGGTGGCGGCGCTCTTGGTCACGTCGGTGAGCATGGTCGTCAGTCTGGTTCCGCCGGCCCTTGCGCCGCTCGCCAGCCCGCTGCCGAGCTGTGAGCCGAGTTTGCTGCCGACGCCTGAGGCATCGATGCCGCCGAACTCCTTGCGGAGGGTTGAACTGAGGTCCTTGAAACGGGGAACTATGTCAACCCATGCGGTAGCAAGCGATGCCATTGGCGCCTCTCTTCAGTTATGTGTTGACCGCGAGTCGTGGCCTGTTCAGGTAGTCGCGCAGCATGCGTTTGTCCATGCCGATCAGATCGCCCTTGCGCACCACGTCGCGATGGTTGGGGTCATGGGCGGCTGCTCCGGGAGGCTGCACGGGTTTGGGCTTCCGCCGTCCCTTCTGTCCGTCCTTGGTCTTGGCCCAGACGAGCCATCTGAGGCTGTATTCGATGCTGCGCATCCAGAAGTCGATCGGTCTCCATGCCATGCGCCTGTCCAGCGCCTTGGCGAGAGGGGATCCGGCCTCGCAATTGACGGCGATGAGGTAGATGTCGTTCCATGACAGCAGCGGGCATCCCAGCCATCTGAGCCGGACGCCCGCTTTGATCAGTTCGTATTCGAGTTCGTCCCTGTGGTTGTCGATGAGCCACAGGACCGCGGCTAGTCTTTTGGGTTCCCGGCCCATGCCTCGATGAAGTCGTTCAGCTGCTGCGGATGCAGTTTGTCGAGTTCGTCCCGCGCCTCTTCGGGGAACAGCTCGTAGAACGCTTTGATGTCGCCCGCGGTGATGCGCCGCAGGTCGCCCAGCGTCAGCCCTTCGGAGGACTTGACCTTGTAGCGGGTCCTGGATCCGGGGAACTGGACTTCGATGGTTTCGGCACCGGTCGGTTGGTAGTCGTTGATGATGATTGCCATTGTCGTGTCCTTCGATGATTGGCGTCGTGTCCGGGAGAAGGGGTCGCCCGTGCCAGTGGACACGACGGGGGTCCCGGCACGGGCGGCGAATGCGATCCGGCTACTTCGCGGTCTTCGCCGCGTTTTTGCCCGTGCGGGCCGTGGTCTTTGCGACCTTGACGGTCGTCTTGGCCGCCGCCTTCTGCGCACTCGCCAGAGAGGGCACGGTCTCGTCGGTGAACGCGGCCGGCTCGTCGCCCTGTGCGGTGGGGTCATCGGCGGCCGCGGCGACGTAGGCGATGTACTCGTACGCCGTGTTGCCGTCCGCGTCCGGCAGGGCGTTGATGGTGGGCGTGTAGGTGATCGGGTCGCCGTCCGTGTATTCCACGTCGTCGAGCTCGCCCATCTTGCCCTGCGGCACGACGATGCGCTTGACCCGGTTGTTGGTCATGGCGAACTCGAACACGAGCAGCAGCAGCGGGCCGCTCCGTCCGTTGTGCTTGACCGTGATGGTCTTCTTCGCGCCCTCGCCGATGACGGTCACGTTGTCCGGCCCGTATACGAGCGCGAGGGTGTCCTCGGTGGTCTCGATCATGCCGAACTGGAAGCTTTCGGCGCGGCTGGTGACGATGGAGAGCACCCGGTCGCCGCCGAAGGCGTTGATGTCGCTCGTGTCGGAGGGTGTCTAATTGTTTGTGTATGGGCTGCCATTCTGGAAGGATTGAATGATGGTGACCTTGAAGAACGACGATGTGGTCGAGGGGCGTGGCGATGGCGGCGCTGCCGCCGGTTC
>NZ_JBKEWJ010000037.1:0-16240 GCF_056357555.1 Bifidobacterium sp. LH_230 | reverse complement strand
ACGCGCCTCGCACATCAGACTCCGGGTCTCGTACTCGACGCCGTCGAACACCCACTTGCCCACCTGATCTCTCCTCTCGGATCATCAGGCGTTGCAACGATCACTAGAACCCGCCAAGCTGACGGGTGGGGTACTCAGCGGCGAAGCCGCCAACAACACGGCCTCACACGGCAGTGCGATTCATTGCATACGTACCTCAGAAACGTTGAGGCCCGGTTCGTGTGAACCGGGCCTCAACGCGAGAAAGGAGAAGAGAAGAAGAAGGTTTCAGTTGTCGCGGCTTGTTCGGCCGTGATTCCTATATAACCGCACGTTGCATAACGCAACATGCGGTTTGTCTGAGAGTTATCTGGGAATGAAGGGTGTGTGGTGGATATCCGTTCTTCCTGGGATGGCAAGAGGCAAATCTTCTAGGGGGAAGCGGACGCTTGAGATGCGGTTTGCGTCCGTTTCCCCCTAGGATCGTGCTCCTTCTGAGGAGAAGCGGACGCTGAAAAGGCGGTTTGCGTCCGTTTTCCTCTAGGATCGAGTTCCTTCTGGAGGAAAACGGACTGCACAAGGTCGGTTTGCGTCCGTTCCCCGCGAGGATCGCGTCCCTGATAGAAGGAAACGGCCACGGAGCGAGGTAGTACGGGCGCATCCCCGGGAAGGGGAGACGCCCGCACGGCATCAATCACGCGGTGAACTCAACCGCGGCCCACGAGACGGCCGGCAGCGCGAAGCTCAGCGTACCCGCATCCACCGTGGAAACGGGCAGCTCGCCCGGCGTCACGGCATCCGGGTCCTCGGCCGTGTTCTGCAGGTACGGGTTGTCGTCGTGCAGGATCTGCGTGCGCGTCACGGTCACGTCGCCCACACCGGCCAGCCCGTCGAGCGAGACGGTCACGTCGTGCGCCGCGCCGAGATCGCGGTTCACCGCCAGCAGCAGTCCGCGACGCGACTCGGCGTCCCACGTCACCACCGCATCGATCGCAGCCACGTCGCCGTACGACTTGGTTTCCACGGTCGGCGAGGCGACCGCCGGCACGTACACGTCACCGCGAGCGTGCGCGGCCGCCTCCGCGAACGGGTAGAAGATCGTCTGCTTCCACGCCGGACCGCCGTTCGGTTCGGCCATGATCGGCGCGATCACGTTGACGAGCTGCGCGCGCGACGCCGACCGCACACGATCGCAATGCTTGAGCAGCGTGATCATCAACGATCCTTCGACCACCGCGTCGGCCACGGTGTAGATGTCCTCGAGCAGGTGCGGCGCGACCGGCCATGTGCCGTGATGCAGCCCGTTCGCGGACTCCTTCTGCCACGCATCCTCCTGCTCGTTCCACGCGTCGGAATACCACACGCCCCACTCGTCGAACGACAGCGCGATGTCCTTGTCACCGTTGTTCGCGGCCTTCGCGGCGTCCGCCTGCTTGGCCACGGTGTTGATGAAGTACGTCATGTCCTCGGCCGAAGCGAGGAAGTCCTGCAGCTCCACCGCATCATGCGTGCGGTGGCCGCGATCCATGTAGTACGCGTGCGCGGACACGAAATCGAGGTTCCGGTACGCCTTGGTGAGCACCTTGCGCTCCCACTCGCCGAACGTGGGCATGTGCGCGTTCGACGAACCGCAAGCCACAAGCTCGAGACCGGATTCGGCCAGCTTCATCGCGTGCGCCACGCGGTCGACCGCCGCCGCGTACTCGTCCGGGCTCATGTGTCCGACCTGCCACGGGCCGTCCATCTCGTTGCCGATGCACCACATCTTCACGTCCATCGGCTCCTCGATGCCGTTCTTCACACGGCGATCGGCCAGTTCGGTGCCGGCCGTGCCGTTAACGTACTCGAGTTCCTCGAGCGCGGACTTGAGCCCGCGCGTGCCCATGTTCACGGCGAGCATGATCTCGGTGCCGGACTTCTGGCTCCAGCGATAGAAGTCATCGATGCCCATCTGGTTGGTTTCGGTGCAATGCCAGGCGAGATCGCGGCGCACCGGACGCTGGTCGCGCGGGCCGGTGCCGTCCTCCCAGTTGTAGTTCGACACGAAGTTGCCGCCCGGGTAGCGCACGCAGGTCACGCCGAGTTCCTTGACGAGGTCGAGCACATCCTGACGGAAGCCGTTCTCGTCAGCGGTGGGGTGGTCGGGTTCGTAGATGCCGCCGTAGACGCAGCGGCCGAGGTGCTCGACGAACGAGCCGAACAGACGGCGCGGCACGTCGGCGATCGGTTTGGTGCCGGCGAGACTGATGGTTGCGGTTGACGACGGCGTCGCGTTGGATGTTTCGTTACCCATGAATACTGCTCCTTTGCGTGGGGTTGATCGATGATCGTAATCGTTATGCTTGCTTACCGCTGCTTGCTTCGCGATCGCCGTGTCTTTTCGAGCGAGGCGCAGCCGAGTCGAGAAATCTTTCGAGCGCATCAGCCATGAGAGATTTCTCCGCTCGCTGCGCTCGGTCGAAATGACACGTGTGTCATGCTGTGATCGCGAAGCGGACGGCGAAGCATGGCGCCTAACGTGCCGGACCGGGGGCGACGTGAGAGTTTGCCTCCTCGATCCGGCGTGGTGCTATCAGAGCTTGAACGCGGCCTCGACCGCGTCGTATTCGGCGGCGGTGATCGGCAGGATCGCGCCGTGGCGCTTCTTCAGACCGCCGAAGTCGATGTCGTCGGCCACGGCCCAGTCGGCCGGATCGTTGCTGGCGAGGTTCGCCGAACGGAACGGCAGGTAGCCCTTGGCGTCGGCGTACTGGTCGCACATCAGGCCGAACGTCATCTCGCGGCCGTTGATGGTCTTGACGTCCGCGTCGTTGTAGCGGAACAGTTCCGGTCCCTCGAGATAGAACCACGAGTAGCGGCCGTTGCCGAGGATGCTGGTCAGCGAGCCGACGTACGACCACTCGTTCGGATCGTCGGTGCGCAGCACTTCATAAGCGCTCGCGTACGGGTTGCGCGTGCGTTCGATCGTGATCTCGGAATCCTTGGACGCGCGGTACCACCAGCCGTCGTCGTCGCGCAGCATGGTCGAGTCGATCACGCTGTTCTTGCGATCGATCCACTTGACCGGATCGGAGAACGTGACGAGGTCCTTGCTGGTCGCGTAGTACATGTTCGTGCGGTCGCCGAGTTCGTTGTTGAGCGGGCTGCCCGGCTCGTCGACGTTGGTCTTGGTGGCCCAGAACACGATCCACTGCTGCTTGTCCGGGTCCCAGTTGGCTTCCGGCGCCCACGCCATGCCGGCGCCCGGGATCTTCGAGGCGACGTCGACGAGACGCGGCTCGCTCCAGTGCACGAGGTCGGGGGAGTCCCAGATCACCAGGCCGGTGGAGCCGTTCGTGGTGGCGCCGTCGTGCGGGCCCCAGCCGCCGCGGTAGTGGATGGACAGGTCGGTGGCGACGATGTGGAAGCCGCCGTTCGGGTCGCGCGTGATGTGCGGGTCGCGCGTGCCCTTCTCACCGCCGAGCCAGGTGAGCGCCGGCTTGCCGGCCGGGCGCAGGTCATGCCACGTGACGCCGTCGCGGCTCAGGGCGAAGTACAACTGTTCGTCGGTCGGGGTCTTCTCGTCGCCGATGAAGTGGACGAAGAGATACGCCTCGGTCTTCGGGGTGGATTCGGTCATTGGGTTACTCCTTTGTTGGATTGGATGGTGATTACGTGTGTGGTTGATTGGTGGCTTGGTCCTTGGCCCCCTCGGCTGAGGGGGCTGTCAGCAACGCTGACTGGGGGAGCGTCAATGCTGAGACATCGTAACGTTGACTACTCCTTGGTTACGCTGATGCATGATGGTTCTCCTGATCGGAGCCAAGAGACATACCCGTCGACTCGCGCGCGACGAGCTGGTAGCCGATCGTCGCGCGGGTCGGTGCCGCCGCGTCCTCGCCGCGAGCACGTTCCTCGATCCGTCGCGTGATCATGTCGAGCGCGAACTGCGCGAGCTGATCGAGATCGACCTGGATCGTGCTCAGCGTCGGCGTCGCGTACGAACCGAAGCTCGTGCCGTCGATGCCGATGACCTTCACGTCGTCCGGCACGCGGATGCCGCGGTCAGCAAGGCCTCGGATCACGCCGAACGCGGCGTAGTCGTTCGAGCAAAACACGCCGTCGAACGCGGTTGCGCGCCTGTCCGCGCCGGACGTGGCGGGCGCATTGGTTGACGCATCGTCAAGGGTTTCGCATGAAACTCCGTCGTCGGCCTGCGTCTTTCGCGCCGCGAGTATCTCGTCCGCGATCCGATGCCCGGCCTCGATGCCGTCCTCGCTGTTGTATCCGCAGAACGTCACCGATTCGTCGTACGCCAGTCCCGCGTCGAGCAGTGCTCCGCTCGCGCCGCGCAACCGCAGGTCATAGGAATGTTCGGCGTGCGCCAGCGCGGCCCGTGGAATGTATCCGCCGCCAACGATGGCGATCCGTGTGCAGCCGCGTTCGATCAGGTGCTGCACGGCCGCCCGCGCGCCCTCCTCGTTCGGGAAGTTCACCGTGTCGACGCTCGGCGTCTCCTCGCAGCCGTCGATGAGCACGAGCGGGCGGCCGGCGTTCATTTTGGCGAGCGGCAGGTTGGTGCCCAGGCCCGAGGCGTGGATGATCTCGCCGTCGAACAGCTGACCGGAGAACGGGTTGGCGGACATGGCCTGCTTCGCGGCGGCCGGCGAATACCGGGTCTGTTCGACGAACGGGGTGAGGCCGCGTGCGGTGGTCTCGTTTGCCAACGATTGCACGAGTTTGGAGTAGAACGGCGAGTCGAATTCGTTGACGATGATGTGGATGATGTTGCTGCGCCCGGACTTGAGCATGCTGGCGGTCAGGTTAATGCGGTAGTCGAGCCGTTCGGCGGCTTCGATGACCTTCTGCCGGGTCGATTCCTTGACGCCGGCCTTGCCGTGCAGTGCGTTCGACGCGGTCATGGGTGAGACGCCGGCCGCTGCGGCCACATCACGCAGTGTCGTCTTGCCGTTGCCCATTCGCGTCTCCTTTGCGTAGGTTTGTCCGTATCTGTTGTCAAACCTCAGCCGGCCGACTTTTCTCTGCTCCCCCTGAAGGGGGAGCTGTCGGCGCAGCCGACTGAGGGGGTGAAACACCCGTTGCGGTACATTCGACAACATACCGGCGGTTATCACCAATCATATGTAACGGTATGTAAAAAATTGTAGTTTGTAAAATCGCGAGTTTTGCGGCGAAAATCGTTGGTATATCAAGCGACTCGCCGGATGGTATCAGCTATTGTCGCGCTACAATCTTCGGATACAATATGTATCGATACACAGAAATCATGCAGTGATCATCGCGAAAGCAGGGAACATCATGGCATCACTTCCACAGGCATGGCGCCCGCCGATGGGCTGGAACAGCTGGGATTCGTACGGCACCACCGTCACCGAGGACGAGCTGCTCGCCAACGCGAGGTTCATGGCCGAGCATCTCAAGTCCGCCGGCTGGGACACGCTCGTCATCGACATCGACTGGTACGACCCGACCGCGCGTGCCCACGGCTACAACGAGAACGCGCCGCTCATCCTCGACGAATACGGCCGTCAGCTGCCCGACCCGGTGCGTTTCCCGTCCGCTGCGAACGGTCGCGGATTCGCGCCGCTCGCCGCCGCCGTCCACGACCTCGGTCTCAAGCTCGGCGTGCACATGATGCGCGGCATTCCACGGATCGCCGTCGACAAGAACCTGCCCGTATACGGCACCGAATACACCGCGCGCGACGTCGCCGACCTTGACCACGTATGCAAGTGGAACCCCGACAACTACGGTCTCAACCAGCAGCACCCCGGTGCGCAGGCCTGGTACGACGCGCAGCTCGACCTGTTCGCCTCGTGGGGGCTCGACTTCCTCAAGGTCGACGACATGCAGACCCCGTTCCACTCCGACGAGATCGCCGCATACCATCGCGCGATCGCCAAAGCCGAAGCCAAGTACGGCCGTTCGATCGACCTGTCCCTGTCTCCCGGCGGCTGGGTGGCGACCTCGTACGTCGACTTCCTGCGCGAGAACGCGCAGATGTGGCGCATCTCCGACGACCTGTGGGACCGCTGGGAGGACATCTACCAGCAGTTCGCGCGACTCGCGCGTTGGGCGCCGTTCCAGACGACCGGCCACTGGGCCGACGCCGACATGGTGCCGTTCGGCCACATCGGACTCAGGGCCGAGCGTGGCGACGATCGCCAGTCGCGACTGACGCTGGACGAGCAGAAGACGCTGCTCGCGCTGTGGTGCATGGGCCGTTCGCCGCTTATGGTCGGCGGCGACCTGCCGACCAGCACGCCCGAAACGATCGCGTTGCTCGCCAACCCGGCGCTGCGTGAGGTGCTCGCCGGATCGACCAACAACCGCGAAACCGTGCGCGAACGCATCTTCAAGCACTGGTGGGAGGACAACTCCTACCGTGGCGAATTCATCGTCTGGGCCGCCGACGCGGCCGACTGGGCCGACGGCACGCCGTCCGCGCACCGCGGCGGCCACTACGCGGCGCTGTTCTGGACCGGTTCCGACGACTTCGAAATCGGCGGCAACATCCAGCTGCAGTCCATCGTTGGCTTGGATGCGCGCGAGGACGGCTGGAAGCTCACCGATCTATTCGCCGGCGCTCCGGGCGCTGCTGCGAACGTGCGCATCGAAGGCGAAGGCGCCGACCGCGTCATCACCGGAACTATTCCGGCGCATGGCGCCCTCTGGATCGCCCTCGACCCGATTCTCAAATCGAACGAATAACGGAGCGTCCGCCGCACTGGTATTTCCGAGAATAGTTGCACTGGGGAGCAGTCAGCGCAACTATTCTCGGAAAAGAGTGGCTTCAGCCCGGAATAGTTGCGCTGAGATGTTGGCAGCGCAACTATTTTCGGGCGAGTGGGGCAACTCCCTGAGTGATGCGGACGGACTTTGTCCGCGTTGTTGTTGGCGGCTGACGCCGCGTACCCCAACCCGCCCGGCCTTCGCCGGGCACCCTCCCCTGAAAGGGGAGGGACTTCACCGTAGGTATGGCCGAATCGCTGCCGGTCGCACCATCTTCCTCTGAAAAGGGGAGGAAAATGCCTCAGCCTTTCCCTCCCCTTTTCAGGGGAGGGTGCCCGCGAAGCGGGCGGGTTGGGGTACTGCGCAGACAACAGTCTGCGCGATAAAACAACATCGTGCAAAGCGCGATTCGACAATGTGCGACAGGAGCCAGTGAGTGCGCTTTCCGCACCCCCGTCACGCGGATTCGCCGATGACGAGGCGGGTGCGGGCGGTTTCGATGCGCGGCGCGCGCTGCCGGCCCGGATGCTTGATCTGATCGATGAGCATATTGACCGCCTTCGTGGCGGTGTCCTCGTAATCGACCGCCACGGTCGTCAGCGTCGGCACCGTGAACGCCGGCGACAGCACGTCGTTGCCGAAAATCCCGTCGTGGCCGAACACCGCCACATCATCCGGCACGCGCACACCCTCGTCGTGCAGCCCGCGGATCAGCCCGTACGCGATCAGATCGTTCATGCAATAGAACACGTCGTACCGGTCGATCGCCCGCGTGCCGTCGTCACCAACCGCGCACAGCGCATGCGCCGCCTCGATGCCGCCCGCGACGCTCCAATTGCACTCCGTGAAATCGCCGTCGCCGCCCAAACCGTTGGCCTGTATCGCGTCCATAACATACCGGATGCCGTCGTTGCGGCCGCTGGTATCCGAGTCGTTCGCGTCGAACGAGCGCCCGCCGACCACGCACGCATGCTTGTATCCGCGCCCGCACAGATATCCGAACGCGGTGCTCGAACTGGAGGCGATCGCACCGCGCACAGTGTCGAACAGCGGCTCGGTGGCCGGATAGTTGAGCAGCACGGTCGGATGATTGCCGAGCATGCCGCGCAGATGCCGGTCGTCGACATTGTTGACGTTCAGAATCAACCCATCGCACAGCGTTGCGTTGATCTGCTTGAGTACATCGGATTCGGTGGTGGACGAGTACCCGGTTTGCTGGATGACAGTGCGCAGCCCGTGCTTGCTCGCCGCGCTGCACACCGCGCTCACCAGGTTCGTGTAATACGGATGCAAAATATCGGGCACCATGACCGCGATCGCGCCCGTGCTGCCCTTCTTCAAAAACCGCGCCGACAGGTTGGCGGAATACCCGAGCTCGCGCGCCGCGGCCAGCACTTTCTCCTTGGTGGCCGCCTTGACGATGTCCTCGCCGCGCATCGCCGCGCCCGCCGTGCTCATCGATACGCCAGCCAGAGCCGCCACGTCCTTGAGAGTCGCCATACTTCACCGCTCGATCATCGTTGGAAATACGTCATTCCCGACTACTGTACCGCACGATGCGCACGCTGGTCGAATCGTTGCGATTTGTGGTGAACAACGTGACACACGTGACGCAAACAACGTGACGCAAGTCACGACGCGACGGCCGTGGACTCGCGTTCGATGAGGCGGAAGCCGGCGGTGACGCGCTGGGGGAGCGTGACGGGGGAGTCGCCGAACTTGCGCAGCATCATCGCGACGGCGGTCGCGGCCATGCCCTCGTAGTCGAGCGCGATCGTGGTGAGCGTCGGCACGCTCCATCCGCCCTGCGGCACGCCGTCGAACCCGGTGACGGCCACGTCCTGCGGCACGCGCAGTCCGGCGTCGGTCAGCCCGCGGATCACGCCGAGCGCAATGTCGTCGTTCATGCAGCACACGCCGTCGTACCGCGTGCCGGACTTCGCCAGCGCGGCGAGCCGGTGCCCAAGTTCGATGCCGCCTTCCGGGCCCCAATCGCAATCGATCATCGTGCTGGTGTCTCGCAAGTCCAGTTCGTCAAGCGCGCGGACGGCCGCATCGATGCGTTCGTATCGCGCGCGGCTGCTGTTCTGCTCATTCTTGACGGCACGGTTGGCGACGACTGTGCCGGTCGCGGTCGTTCGATGCCGCCGCCCGCCGCCGACCGGAGCGGCCCCGGCCACGCAGATGCGCGTGCGCCCGCGGCCGGCCAGATGCCGGATGGCCTTGTCGATGCCGTTGCCGCTCGGCGCGTTCACCGTGTCGAACGTGATGTCGGCGCTGTAGTCCTCGAACAATACGGTCGGGTGCCCCTGCGTGAGATCGGCGATCTCGCGGTTGCTCACGCGCGCCGGCAGCATGAACAGTCCTTCGGAGAGCGTGTCCTCGGCTTGGGCGAGCACGCGTCGCTCCATCTGCTCGTCGAAGTTGGTCTGCTGGATGACGAGCTGATAGCCGTTGCGTTCGACGCATGTCTCCATCGCGCTGACGAGCCGGCTGTAGAACGGGATGGACACGGTCGGGATGGCGAGCGAGAGGATACCGGTGCGGCCGGAACGCAGGGCGCGGGCCGAGACGTTCGCGGTGTAGTTGAGTTCCTGCGCGGCCTTGAGGACGCGTTCGGCGGTGTTCGGGCGGACGAAGTCGAGTCCTCGCAACGCTCCGGATGCGGTGGACGGCGAGACGCCGGCTCTGGCTGCCACTTCCTTGAGGGTGACCATAGTTCTCTTCCCAGCCTTCTCATGTGGTGCGACGCGCAGGTCGTGCATGCCGCAGCGATCGTACGATATTCATGCGCAACGATGCGGTTTGTGGCAGTCGTTGCCGCGAAAATCACACGATGACGATGTCGTGATCGATCGGATGATCGAATCGCTTCGATTATCCGCGATGTCACCGGCGAGTATATCGCAAGAATCGAAGCGATGCGAAATGTGGCGTGTTGAATTGCAGGGTATAACAGGATACTGTACAAACGTTGGAATTGTGCGGTTTGCCATATTTTCCACTACAACACGCCGAACGGTGATTCGGTTGACGGATCGTATCGAATCGATTTAGAATCGCAGCGTTGCGAGTTTGAAGATGACTTGCAGACAGTGTCCAATGCGGCAAGCCGGATGTGTTGTACGGCCTACCGGCAAGACACCGAATCTTCCGAACGCAGAGGTCGGAAGCATAGGAAAGGAAAAGGAAATGGCACGCAGAAGTGTTGTCACCAAGGCGCTCGCCGCCATCGCCGCCGTCGCCACACTCGGTTCGATGGCCGCCTGCGGCAGCAGCGACCAGGCCGCCACCACCGAGGACGGCAAGCCGATCGTCACGATCCTGATCGTCAAGAACACCAACACCGACAAGGTCACCAACATGCAGTGGGCCAAGGATCTTGAGAAGGAAGCCGGCGTCAAGATCGAATGGAAGGAGGTCACCGACGACCAGTGGGGCCAGCAGAAGAACCCATCCATGAGCGCCGGCGAGATCGAGGACATCTCCCTGCGCGCGTTCAACCCCGACGACGCCGCCCAGTTCCCCGACCTGTTCGAGGACCTCAGCCAGGACATGGACAAGCTGCCCAACGTCAAGAAGTTCTTCGACGAGAAGCCCGATGCCAAGAAGCTCGTCGCTGACCCGGAGGGCCATATCTACAACCTGCCGTCCTCCCGCGGCAAGGCCTACTCCGGTTCCGGCCAGAACATGATGATCAACAAGGCTTGGCTCGACAAGCTCGGCCTTGAAGTCCCGAAGACTTGGGACGAGTTCGAGAAGGTGCTCGAGGCGTTCAAGACGCAAGACCCGAACGGCAACGGCCAGGCCGACGAGATCCCGATGAACATCCGCAAGCTCGACACCGGCGGCTTCGGCTGGTATAGCCCGATGCTGCTGCTCAACTCCACCGGCATCGTCACCGGCTTCAACAAGGGTCCGAGCGCGCAGGGCATCTACGTTAAGGACGGCAAGGTCAAGAGCTTCCTCGTCTCCGACCAGTACAAGGAAGTCATCAAGTACTATCATGAGCTGATCTCCAAGGGCCTCATCCCCGCGGAATGGTCCACCAAGGCCGATGACGCCTACTACGCCGACCAGACCAACGACGGCAAGACCGCGAAGACCGGTGTGATCTTCGGCTGGTCGCTCGCCGACTTCGGCGACCTGCGCGATCAGTACGAGGCGATGCCGGTGCCGTCCGCGCCGGGCGTCTCCGCCGACGAGACCGTCTGGGACGGTTCCTCCAACGAGTTCGAGAACTACAAGTGCTCCGTCTCCGCGAACGCGAAGAACAAGGACGCCGCGCTTAAGGTTGTCGACCTGCTCTACTCCGAGAAGTACTCCGTGCAGCAGTTCGCTGGCTCTTTCGGTGACACCCTCACCCAGGACGGCGATCACACTTACACCGAGGACGCCAAGAAGATGCAGGACCTCAAGGCCGACAACAAGATGCCGGCGCTCGCCGACCGCCTCGCCGGTTGGATTCCGGACGACGTGACCATCAACGGCGACTACGACGCGGCCGACATCCAGGAGGTCAACAAGGCGTTCGAAGAGCAGCGCTCCCACTTCGACCCGGTCAAGGACTACATGCCCGACTACGTGCGCGCCGACGCGACCGACTCCACCACGATCTCGAACAACAACACGCAGATCATGAACACCGCGATCCAGAAGACCGCTCAGTGGATGGCCGACGGCGGCATCGACGGCGAGTGGGACGACTACGTCAAGCAGCTCGAAAGCCTCGGCCTGAACGACAACGTCAAGCTCTGGCAGAAGTGGTACGACACCTACACCAAGTGATGTCCTTACATCTCGGCCCTGTAATGGGAACGAACTGATCCACTTATCCCTTTGCTCCCCCTTGAGGGGGAGCTGTCAGTCGCAGACTGACTGAGGGGTGCAGAGGTTTTGCCCATGTGCCCCCTCAGTCGGCTTCGCGGCCAGCTCCCCCGATTGGGGGAGCAAAAGAAAAGGACAACAAGAAAGAAACAACAATGTCTGCATCTCGTAAGACTGCGGCGACTACGGCTGCAGTATCAACCGACGGCACACCGGCCGTGACAACCGCCACGCCCGTCGTCGACAACATCGAAGCCGCAAAGCACGCCCCGCTCGGCGTCAAGCTCACCCGCCATTTCAAGCGCTACGGTGCCCTATGGCTTATGAGCCTGCCCGCAATGGCGTTCGTGGCCCTCTTCGCCTACGTGCCGATGTACGGTCTGCGCCTCGCCTTCTACAACTTCAACCCGCGTACGGGCCTCATGGGCGGCACGTTCGCCGGTCTCAAATACTTCAACCAGTTCTTCAAATCCGGCATGTTCGCGCAGATCCTCACCAACACGCTGCGCATCTCCCTGTGGACGCTGGTCATGGGCTTCATCGCGCCGATCATCCTCGCGCTGCTCATCAACCAGATCGGTTCGGTCAGGATCAAGTCGTTCGTGCAGACCGTCACCTATCTGCCGCACTTCATCTCCACCGTCGTCATCGTGACGATGATCAACATCTTCCTCGCTCCGAACACCGGTCTGCTCGGCCGGTTCTTCCCGAACACGAACCTGCTCGCCAAGCCGAACCTGTTCACCCCGATCTACTGGATCACCGAGGTCTGGCAGCACATGGGCTGGAACTGCATCATCTACCTCGCCGCGCTCTCCAGCGTCGACCTCGCGCTGTACGAAGCCGCCAAGATCGACGGCGCCGGCCGACTCCAGCTCATCCGGTACGTCGACATCCCGACCATCATGCCGACCGTCGGCATCATGCTCATCATGAACATGGGCAACGTGCTCAACGTCGGATTCGAGAAGGTCTTCCTCATGCAGAACTCGATGAACCTGTCCGCATCCGAAGTCATCTCGACGTACACGTACCGCATCGGTATTCTCGGCAACCAGTTCAGTTACGCGACGGCCATCGGCCTGTTCAATACGTTGGTCAACTTCTTCTTCCTCGTGCTCGCCAACTTCATCTCGAAGAAGGCGTCCGACACGAGCATCTTCTAGCCCGGGCGTGACGGAAAGGTAAGGCAAATCATGACTAGTGCAACCGTGCAGCCGTCGCTCGCGCCGAAGACGAGCGCCGAGGGCATCCCGTGGAACCCGAAGGTCCGTCAGGCCCGGACCGTATCCGACTGGATCACCGACATCGTGATCTGGGTCGTGCTGGCGTTGGTCGTCGTCGCGGTTCTCTATCCGATCTGGTTCGTGATCATCGCGTCGGTGTCGAACCAGACGGCCGTGAACCAGGGACGGGTGACGATGTGGCCTGTCGGGTTCAGTTTCGGCGGGTATGCGAAGGTGTTCGCCGACTCGCGCATCTGGATGGGCTACTGGAACACGATCGTGTATTCGGTGGTCGGCACCGCGCTCAACATGCTCGTGACGATCCCGGTCTCGTTCGCGCTGTCGCGGCGCGAGTTCAAGCCGCGGCGCATCATCCTGTTCCTGTTCACGTTCACGATGTTCTTCTCCGGCGGCCTGATCCCGAACTACCTGCTGTTCAAGCAGCTAGGACTGCTTGACAACTGGCTCGTGTTCATTCTGCCGGGCGCGGTGTCGGTGTGGAACGTGATCATCGCGCGTTCGTTCTTCGAATCGTCGATTCCGGAGGAGCTGCATGACGCGTCGCAGATCGACGGCCTCGGATACTGGGGCTACTTCCTGAAGATCGTGATCCCGCTGTCGAGCGCGATCATCGCGGTGCTGGCGCTGTACTACTTCGTCGGCCATTGGAACGACTTCTTCACGGGCCTGGTGTACATCCGCGACACCGAGAAACTGCCGTTGCAGAACGTGCTGCGCTCGATCCTGCTCGCGAACCAGACCGGCATCACCGGCGCCCAGTCGAGCGGCATGGACCTCATCCAGCAGCGCGAGTTCGCCAACCAGATCAAGTACGGCGTGATCATCGTCTCCACGCTCCCGCTGCTGATCCTCTACCCCTTCCTCCAGAAGTACTTCAACAAGGGTGTCATGATCGGAGCCGTGAAGGGCTGACGCGTTAAGCGGGAAGCCCGGTGGGCTTTCCGTAGCGTCAGCCTGAGCGAGGCGGTAGCCGAGCGAAGGTCGGATTGAGTTTCGCTCGTAGAGCGAGTCCGTTGTTGCAGAACTGACAGGTATTCTCGGCCCCCTCGGCTGGGACATTGCCGTTAGACAGACAGCAGAGCTGTTTGTAGGCAATGTGCGAGACGGCAGTCGAGCTGATAAACAGCCGACCGAAGGTCGTCCGTAATTGCAGGACGGGCTGTCAGCGTAGCTGACTGGGGGAGCGTACACGCTTTCGCCTCTGGACTGGCTTTGCCGATTGATCCGAACGTAGGGTTGCGGCAATATGGGCCGCAGCCCGGAGCCAACGATAAGTCTTCGCGTAGCGAAGTCCTTAGTTGCGAAGGCCGAAGGCTCAGCCTGAGCCGAGTCAGCCAGGACTGTCATTTCGAGTGAGGCGTAGCCGAGTCGAGAAATCTTTGAAGGCGTGTGCCTTGAAAGATTTCTCCGCTCGCTGCGCTCGGTCGAAATGACAAAGGATGGATCTGCTTGGTCGGGTTGAGTCCGAGCGTAGCGAGGTCCGTTGTTGCGGGACTGATCTTCGATCAGCCTTAAGGGAAGCCCAATGGGCTTTTCGACGGCCCGTCGTCACCCATCCAGTCGTAATTTGGCATACGATACGGTATATATCTCGCGATAAAGTCTGTCATGAGGTATACGACGACCGTAAGCTCGGCCGATCGACACAGTCGTACCGATCGGTCCGACCCAAGTCATCAACCAACAACCAACCCAAAGGAACCTAATCATGGCAACACTTCACGGCGTGCAGCTGTTCCGCGACACGGACGGCAATATCGCCCAGCTCCACGGCATCGGCGTGCAGCGGTTCGGCGACCGCTGGTACGCGTACGGCGAGATCAAAAATCACGGCAACCTCTTCCAGGGCGTCGCCTGCTACTCCACCACGGATTTCGCAACGTGGCGAAACGAGGGTACGGTGCTGCCGGTCGGCGCGGAGGATTCGATTATCGGACCGAAGCGCATCGTCGAACGGCCGAAGGTCATGCGCCGCCCGTCCGACGGCAAGTACGTCATGTACCTGCACGTTGACGGCGAAAACAACTATTCGTACGCGCACATCGGCACCGCGATCGCCGACTCGCCGACCGGTCCGTTCGAGTTCCTCGCAACGTTCCAGTTCCGTGGCTACGAGTCGCGCGACATCGGCGTGTTCCAGGACGAGGACGGCACCGGCTACATCCTCTCGGAGGACCGCCCGCACGGCACGCATATCTACCGCTTGTCCGAGGACTACCTGAGCGTGGTCGAGGACGTGGTCTGCCTGCGCGGTACTAATTACTGGGCGGGCTACGAGTCGCCGATCATGGTCAAGCGCGACGGCATCTACTACTGGTTCGGTTCGCAGCTGACCGGCTGGGACTGCAACGACAACATGTATGCGACCGCGACCGACCTGCACGGCCCGTGGAGCGAGTGGAAGCCGTTCACGCCGGCCGGTTCGCGCACGTTCGACTCGCAGTGCGACATCGTCGTGCCGCTTGACGGTGCCGCCGCCGGGCGCGACGACTATCACGCGAGCCGGTTCCTGTACATCGGCGATCGTTGGAATCCCAAGGATCTCGGCAACTCCGAGCTCGTCACGCTGCCGATCGAGATCGGCGACGGCAAGGCGCTGCTCGAATGGCACGACGAGTGGGACAACGGCCTGTGATGTGATGCGTGGCCGTGCGGTATTACGGAACCGTACGGCACACATGACCGGGCTGATCGGCGGCCGGCCGGCGCGTGACTTGATCTGTGGTTGCGATGCGGGCCGTGCCGCCGGCCGGTGTGTTCATGATTCGCGTGACATTTTGGCTAGTAGCGACTTGATAGTAGCGGTTTTGTCACGGAAATGTTCCCTGCTGCGTGGCAAATGTGAGGGCAGTGGTTTGTTGCTATCAGTTTTGTCACGGAGAGCCTGCATTCTCCGTGATGTTTCGGCTAGTAACGGCTCGGTGGTAGCGGTTTTGTCACGGAACTGGCCGATGTGCGATGTAGTCGGCTGCGGCGCGCTTCAATGGTTCGCATGATGGTGGGTGATTGGCGTGCCGTCCGTCGTCCGGGACCGTGGAAACGCCCCCTGTTGCGTGACAAATGTGAGGGCAGTGGTTTGTTGCTATCAGTTTTGTCACGGAGAGCCTGCATTCTCCGTGATGTTTCGGCTAGTAACGGCTCGGTGGTAGCGGTTTTGTCACGGAACTGGCCGATGTGCGATGTTGCTTGCAGCCGGCATTGCAGCGGCAATCGAATAATCGTCGGCGGGCCGGCCAGTCGCTCCGGACGGTTCGCCGGCTCAATGGCGGCGTATGCGTGGGTTTTCCTTTCTTTTTTCCTGCGTGTACGCCGCTGTTTTGCATATGTGTGCATATATATGGCGCTTGTGTTGTTTTCGTGGGTGTGGGTTCGTCGTTGAGCCGTTGAGGGAGTAAGAGAAGAGCGCTTCCTGGGTAGGATGTTTTCGACCAAGATAAACAAACAACCAAAAAGCG
>NZ_JBKEWJ010000036.1:0-16324 GCF_056357555.1 Bifidobacterium sp. LH_230 | reverse complement strand
CCGCTTCGTCGCCATGCTGATCCTGTCTTCCATAAGACAAGCCAAACAGGACCGATACCGTTCGCGCTCATTCCCGATGAGGCACCACCACACCCTACGCGCTCAAAAAACGTGAGGCACGTCGTATGCAAAACGCGATAACGTTTGCAGTGTATGATAGAACCAACTTTGTTTTCAACGTAGACCGCGACGGAGTAGCATTGCCAGACGATGGGCGTCAGCAGTGGGGAACGTCAGGCGTACCAAGCATCATCAGAGGAGGGCACCGTGAGCAAGGCCGATATCTACGAGGTGGCGAAGGCCGCCGGCGTTTCCATTTCCACCGTCTCCCGCTCATTCACCAGGCCGGAGCTGGTCTCCGCGAAAACGCGCCGCAAGGTGCTGGAGATCGCCGACAAGCTCGACTTCAACATCTCCCGTTCGGCCACCGCGCTCAAGTCCTGCCAGACGTACCGCGTCGCGATGCTCATGAACGAGGAGATCACCAGCTGGTTCAACACGCAGGTGTTCGCCGGCATCGAATCGATCGTGCACCCGGCCGGCTACGACATCTCCCTGTTCCAGCACATCGATACGCCGGAGAACCGGCACGAGTTCTTCAGCGAACTGCCGATCCGCCGCAACGTGGACGCCGTGTTCGTCGCATCGTTCTCCATCGACCCGCACGAGGTCGAGCAGCTCAAGCGCATCCACGTGCCGATCATCGGCATCAACACGCCGTCGATCGAGGGCTTCGACGCGACCATCAGCATCGATGACGAAAAGGGCATGTACACCGCCACGCAGCACCTCATCAGCCTCGGGCACCGTCACATCGTTTACCCGTCCTCCGAGGCGGCGACCATCGACTCTTCGATCGATGCGCGTACGCGCGGCTTCATCCGCGCCTGCGAGGACGCGCAGTCCCGCCACGATCTCGACTGGCAGGTGCTCACCGTGCCGCGCGGCGCCGCGTTCGCCGATTCCGCGCTGTCCGCGCTGCTGTCGCTGGACGAGTTCCCGGACGCGATCTGCTGCCAGATGGATATGATGGCGATTCCGCTGGTCATCAAGCTCGGCCGCTACGGCCACTTCACGCCGCGCGACTACTCGATCATCGGCTTCGACGACAGCCCGAACGCCGACACGATCAACCTGACTACCATGCGCCAGGACCCGTACGGCATGGGCCGCACCGCGGCGACCAAGGCGTTGAAGCTCATCGCCGGAGAACCGCTCATCACCCCGCACGAGGTGGTCGACGCGCAGCTCGTGCTGCGTGGCACCGACGCGCCGTTCGCGCCGGAAGGCATCGAGCCGTCCGACACCCCCGTCGCCTGACCGGCCTGGTCGGGTTGCGTCCGTTTCCGCCCGCTTTCCCTCCGCAAGTGGGCAGCACCGGACGCGACCACCCCTTTAGCGTGATATTTCCGCTAGCAGACCCCAGATGCTGGCGGGAATATCACGCCAAGCACCTTCTTTGCGTGATATTTCTGCCAGCATCCAGACCGTCCTATCAAAAACACCACGCAAGAAGCCTATCTGGCGTGATATTTCGGATAGTATCTGGGGTCTGCTAGCGGGAACATCACGCCAAGCACCTTCTTAGCGTGATATTTCTGCTAGCACCACACCCTCACTATCAAAAACATCACGCAAAGAGGCCATCTGGCGTGATGTTTCGGCTAATATCTGGAGTCTGCTAGCAGGAACATCACGCCAACCATCCTCTTAGCGTGATATTTCTGCTAGCACCACACCCTCACTATCACAAACATCACGCCGCGAGCAGGGCGCCGGCCAGCAGCATCGCCGGGTAGAGCGCGTAAAACACCCACTTCGTCCACGGCCGCGCATAGCCGAGCCGGTCGTTGCGGTAATGCAGGAACGCCACGCCCACACCCGGCGTAATGCACATCACCGCGCCCAGCAGTCCGGCCGTGAACATCATCGTGTTTTCGTGAGACGACAGGAAATAGAACACGAGCACGAACGCCATCGCCAGCACCCCCGTGTACATCACATGCTGGCTCACGCCGATCTGCAGCATCACGTTCCACAGCACGCCCGCCACGATCAGCGCCACGGTCATCAGCCACCGCACGAATCCCGCGTAATGCCGCGCGATCCAGTCGACCGCCACCAGTACCACGTACGCGAAGAACAGTCCCCACACCGGGTTGTGCGTGTGCGCATCGAACCATTGCCCGGTCATGATCCTGTCGTACGGCAGTCCGCACAGCATCGCGACGACGAACAGCCGGCCCGCGTACTGCATACGATTGCGCGTGTGCTGCCAGCCGTTGTAGACCAGCCACGAGTAGATCGGCACCGCGCACCACGACGCGACTTCGCACACGACCGCCGCGGTCAGGCCGGTCATGTTGTCCGCGGTGGGCGCACCGAAGATCAGCGGGACGACGGTGGTGGACGCGACCGACAGCGCCATGAACACCGCGCCGATCACCTTGAGCCGGAACACGCTCAGTCCCCGGCGTCGCTTGGTTTCGCCGGACTCGCGCCGGATCTTCGCCATCTCGATGTCGTTCATGGACATTCCTCCCTCGGCCGTACGCACGCGACCCATCGATCGCGGCACGTGCCAGTCAGTCGTCTCGATGATTCCCGGCGGCGGAACGTCGCAGCTGGCTCACCTACCGCAGTCCGAGGAACCGTAGGATTCCAGCATAATCGGCACCTGCGAACGATTGCACGGCGTGCTGACTGACGGCCGGATCGTCGGCCGGGGAGATTTCAGTGCGCAGATAAATGCCGTCGATGCCGGCCGATCGCGCGCCGAGGATGTCGGATCGTTCGTCGTTGCCGATCATGATCGCACGGTCGGCCTGCAAACCTTCGCGGGCCAGCGCGCGCAGGAAGATCTCCGGCGACGGCTTGCGCATGCCTTCCTCGCTGGAGATGACGATGCGGTCGAACATGCGGTTCAGGCCGAGTTTGACGAGTTCGGGACGCGTATAGCAGGCCTGCGCGTTGCTCACGAGCACCACGCGCAAGCCGGCCTTGTGTAAGTCCCCCAACAGTTGCAGCGCGCCCGGGTACAGGCGCAACAGGCTGGTGCTGGCCTGGCGGAACGTCCACGCCAGCCGCGACGCCTGCGACGAGATGCCGACGCCGGCCATCGACGCGTACACCGGCAGCAGGTCGGGTTCCGCCCATTCGCCGTATGCGGCGATCGCCTTGGTCCGGATCGGGGCCGCGACCGTATCGAACACCTCACGCACTGCCGCGGCATCGCACTCGCGCCACGAGCGCAGACCGGGCCGGGCCGAACGCATGCCGCCGATCGTGTCCGAGAACAGCGCGCCGCGGCCGCCGCCCCAGTTCGCCGCGCCCCGGTTGGCTTCGGCCTCGACCAACGCGTCGCGCAGCGCGTTCCACGCCGCGTCGGACGTCTCGTCGGTGCGGATGTCCACCAACGTGCCGTACAGGTCGAACAGCACCGCGTTGTATCGCGATCGCGTCATCATCAGCCCCTTCCGTAGCGATCGGCATTCAGCAGATCGGTGTGTATCGCCGGGTTCAAAGGCGCCAAGCATTGCGCCCCCTCAGTCAGCGTTGCTGACAGCTCCCCCTGACAAGGGGGGAGCAAGAATGAGGCAGACGGCAATCCGCCCAAACTAGCAAACCCGTGCTCAGACAAACTCGACCAAGCTCGATCACACTCAGCCGAATCCAGTCACGCTCAGCGCTTGCGCCGCCAGACCGTGAAGCTGTACGGCGGCAACGGCAGTCGCCGGTTGTCCACTGCGCCGGGCGTCTCATCGGACGAAACGCCGGCCGAACAGTAGATGCACGTCCACTCGTACGGCGCGATCGGCGCGACCTCGCCATACGGGCCGGGCTTCTCGAGATCGACGGTCAGCTGCGTCTGCGCCTTGCCGGTCGGGTTGATCGCGATGCAGTCGTCGCCCACGCGGAACACGACCACTTCGTCCACGCGCGGCACGATCATGCGCGCGTCGCCGAAGTACGCGGGATTGCCGCGCCGCAGCCGGATCAGCGTCGCGTAATGGTCGACCAGCGAGCTGAACCGTTCCGCGCGCTGCCAGTCGAGCTGGTTGAGCGACGCTGGACTGCAGTACGAGTCGGAGTTGCCGTGCTTGGTGCGCGCGAATTCCTCGCCGCCGAGCAGGAACGGCACGCCGGCCGCGGAGAAGATGATGCCCGCAGCGAGCCGGTTCGCGCGCATGAGATCGTCGCACGACGGGTCCTCGGCCGCGTAGTCGGTTTCGTTGGGCATGCGCCGCATGACCGCGCACAGCTTGTCCCACAGGGTCAGATCGTCGTGCGCGGAGACGTATTGGATGACCTGCGCCACGCTTGCCGTTTCACGCAGTGTTCCACGCCAGCCGTTCTCGGCGTGGCGGATGTCCTCGGCGTAGTCGGCGGCCGCGCCGGTCAGGTAGCCGGGCACCCAGTGGTAGAAGATGTGGCCGCGCACCGCGTCGCGCGTCGAGTCGCAGAACGCGCCGATGCGCGGGTCGAGGTACGGCATGCCGCGCTTGTCGGCGAGCACGACGCCGGCTGGCAGCGCGGTCTGACCGGCCGCCCACGGTTCGCCATGCATAAGAATCGAAGCCCCGTCCGGCAGCGCGTCGAGCGCCGCGCGCACCGCGTTCATCGTGTCCACGTCGATCAGGCCCATCAGGTCGAACCGGAAGCCGTCGACGTGGTATTCGCTCGCCCAGTACACGGCCGAATCGACGATGTACTTGCGCATCATCGCGCGCTCGGAGGCCACGTCGTTCGAGCAGGCCGAGCCGTTCGCGAAGCTGCCGTCGGCGCGGCGGCGCAGCGCGTAGCCGGGGATCATCCGCTCGAACCAGTTGTCGGTCGAGAACATGTGGTTGTAGACCACGTCCATGATGACCTTGATGCCGGCCGCGTGCAGCGCCTGGATCATCTGCTTGCATTCGCGGATGCGGACCTCGCCGTGGAACGGGTCGGTGCTGTACGAGCCTTCGGGCACGTTGTAGTTGAGCGGGTCGTAGCCCCAGTTGAAGCCGTGCTTCGGGTCGGTGCGCGGCAGCGATTCGTCGATCGAACCGTAGTCGTAGAACGGCATGAGCTGGACCGCGGTGATGCCGAGCCGCTTGAGATACGCGACGCAGGTCGGGAACTTGCCAGCGTTGTCAACGCTGCTGTCGTTGTCAGTGAACGCGAGATAGGTGCCGCGATGATCGGCGGGGATGCCGCTGTGCGGATCGTTGCTGAAGTCGCCGATGTGCGTTTCCCAGATGACCAGATCGTTGGTGGGGATGCGCGGACGGACGTCGTGTTCCCAGCCTTCGGGATCGGTCTGGGCAAGGTCGACGACCATGCTGCGTCGGCCGTTGACGCCGGCCGCACGGGCCCACGGGTCGGCGGTGCGGTTGATCGTGCCGTCGGCGAAGCGGACGAGATAGTCGTAGTAGGTGCCGTGACCGACGCCGTCGCAGCGCACGAGCCATGTGCCGTTCGCGCCGGGGGTCAGTTCGTGCGTTTCGATCGGATCGACGGATGCGATCGGACCTGTTTCGTCGGCCGCGGTCATGCCATCGTTGGCAGCGGTGCGACCGGATGCGCGGACGGAGGTGCGATCGCTGCCGTGATCGGTGATAGCGTTCGCAGCGTCCTCGACCGCGGAACCACTGGTGAACAGACGCAGCGTGACGCCGCTGGCGCTCGGCGCCCAGACGCGGAACGTGGTGCCGGTGGCATCCGGGAACGCGCCGAGGTCGCCGCCGGTGTAGACCGGGTAATCCGGGCACGGCTGGGCCTGTTCGGCGGGCGTGCCTGCGGCCACGGCCGGGGCGTCAGCAAGCTGCTCCATCGTGGTTTCCTTTCGTAAGATGTACGGATATGTGCGCCAAGGCGCGGCAAGGCTCCCCTCCCCAGAGGGAGCCGCCGAGCGAGACGCAGCCGAAAGCGGCTATGCGTGTGAACTCTACTTTTACTTCCGGATGTGTCGCTCAGCAGCTCCCCACGGAGAGAGGAGCCTTGGGATTCTTCTTGGATCTCCTTGCCAGCGAAGCTGACTGAGGGGTAGTCAAGCGTATTGGGACGCCTAGCTTTGACGCTCCCCCAGTCAGCTTCGCTGACAGCCCCCCTCAGCCGAGGGGGCCAAGAAAATCAGTCCTGCCTTCGCTCGCCTATCGGCTCGCTCAGGCTGAGCCTACGGACAGTCCACTGGACTGTCCGTTACGGCTCAGCCCTTGACGGAACCCGACATCGACTCCTGGTAGAAGCGCTGCATCACGATGAACAGGATCGCGATCGGGATCGAGACGAGCACCGCGCCGGCCGCGAACTTCGCGAACCAGTTGTTGATGTACTCCTTCTGCAGCATCAGCCACAGGCCAAGCGAGACGGTGTAGTTGGTCTGCGTGCGGCAGATGACCTTCGCCATCACGAAGTCGAGCCACGGGGTCAGGAAGCCGATGATGGCCTGGTAGACGATCATGGGCTTGCAGATCGGGATGATGATCTTGTAGAACACCTGCAAACGAGTGCAACCGTCGAGCATCGCGGCCTCGTCCAGCGAGGTCGGGATCGTGTCCATGAAGCCCTTCATCACGTAGAAGCCTGCGCCGGTGCCGGCCGAGTACACGAGAATCAGCGCGATGATCGACGTGTTGCCCTCGGTCAGGCCCATCGCCTTCAAGATGAAGTAGATGGCGGTCACGGCCATGATGCCCGGGAACATGCCGAGGATCAGCACCACGTTCATGAACGTCTTGCGCGTGCGGAAGCGCAGGCGGCTCATGCAGTACGCCACGGAGAGCACGAAGAAGATCGAGATCACGCACACGAAGCATGCGACGATCAGCGTGTTCATGTACATGCGCGGGAAGTTCATGACCGTGCGGTCGGTGAACAGTTCGATGTAGTTGTCGAGCGTGAACGCCTTCGGGAAGAAGGAGCTCTGCGACGGCGACTTGTCCTGGTTGAAGCTTTCCGCGAACACCCACACGACCGGGATGATCCAGATGACCGCCATCACGGCGAGGAACAGGTGGGCCAGCACGTCGCCGAGGATGCGGCGCTTGCGCGCGTCGTGAAGCAGGCCGTGCGACTGGGCCTTCTGAATGCTGTGATTACTCACCGGAATCCCTCCTCATTCTTGTAGGAACCGGAGCTGCGGTAGGTGATGAGCGACACCACCGCGAGCACGATGAAGGTCATGATGCCGATCACGGCACCGAGGTTGTAATCGCCCTTGTCGACCGTCAGCTTGTACAGCCAGGTGATGAGCAGATCGGTCTTGCCGGCGGACGCGCCGACCGGTACCGGGTCGCCTGCCGTGAGCAGGTAGATCACGTTGAAGTTGTTCACGTTGCCGGTGAACGTCGTGATCAGGTACGGCGTGAGGACGAAGAAGATGTACGGCATGGTGATCTTGACGAAGATCTGCCACCAGTTCGCGCCGTCGATGCGCGCGGCCTCGTACAGATCGGCCGGAATGTTCTGCAGGATGCCGGTGATCTGCATGATCGTGTACGGGATGCCGATCCACAGGTTGATCACGATGACCGTGACGCGCGCCCACGTCGCGTCGGTCAGGAACGGCAGCGGCGCGTCGATCAGGCCGGCGGATTCGAGCATGCGGTTGATGATGCCCTGCTGGCGCAGCATGGTGCGCATGACCAGCAGCGAGACGAACTGCGGCACTGCGATCGACATGGAGAACACCGCGCGCCAGAAGCCCTTGAAGCGGGTGGTCTTGCGGTTGATGATCATCGCGAAGAACATGCCGAAGAAGAAGTTGAGGAAGGTGGCGAAGAACGCCCACACGAGCGTCCAGATGAGCACCTGCACGAACAGCTGCGCGTTGACGGTGGCGCCCGCGCCGCCCGAGAACACCTGCTTGAACGTGTCGAGGCCGACCCAGTCGAACAGGACGACGTTGCTGTGGTCGTAGTTCGTGAACGCCATCGAGATCATGAAGATCAGCGGCAGCACGGTGAAGATGAGGATGCCGAGCGTCGGCAGGAACATGAGCAGTTCGTGCGCCTTGGCGTCCTTGAGGGTGGCGATGTCGTCCATCAGGGACGGCACCTTGCCGTCGTTGGCCTTGGCGAGGCATTCGGCCTTGTATGCGCAGCGCAGCGAGAGCGTCCACAGGTAGACGAACGCGATGATCGCGACGATCGAGCACACGCCGTACAGCAGGATGATGACCGAATTGTCGCCGGCGGTGTACTCCCAGTAGCCGTCGACGAGCACCTTGCCCTGCTTCTGCGTGCCCAGGCTCGGCAGCTTGCTGAGGTAGCCCGCGCCGCTGGTGACCATGAACGCGATGAACGCGATCTCGCCGGCCAGCAGGAGCAGGCCCTTGACGATTTGCTTGTGTGCGAGGTTGCCCAGACCGAACACGACCGCCGACAGCTTGGTCAGCACGTCGCCCTGGGTCAGCGCGGCCTTCACCGAATACGGCGAAGGAGCCACGTAGTCGGCGCCCATGCGCTTGCGCCGCTTCATCTCCCGCGGGGAAAGGGTTGCCGTTGTCATGAAACCCTACCGCCTCTCCTTGTATTGTTTGTCCATCCTCGGCTCCCCTTGCTAGGGGAGCTGTCAGCGAAGCTGACTGAGGGGTAGTCAAAAGCTACCAACGGATCTATGGTCTTGCGTATTCCCCCTTCGTCACACACCCCGTAGAACCGATAAAGCCCGGGTGCCGAACCATATTCAGCGCCCGGACTCTGTCGGCAATGGAGGAGAAGGAGGAGAGGTAAGTTTTGGATGAAACCGCTGTGTTGGTTGAGGCTGCGGAGCGGTTGCGCGGTTTCGTGACATCCGCTCCGCAGTGGCGTACCTTATCGGACCCTCAAGAGTTGGTTCCCGGTCGGATATCGTGTCATTTCGAGCGAGGCGAAGCCGAGTCGAGAAATCTTGCAGACCGATCGGGAGAAGATTTCTCCGCTCGCGTTCGCTCGGTCGAAATGACATGTCTTCCGGGATGTTCAGTTATGTGTTGTTTGGATGATTGCCGCCGGACCAGAGTCTGTGTTGCGTGTGGGACCGGCGGCGATCACGATCATTTGGTCTTCGTCATCGAGGCGAGCAGCTTGGCGAAGTCGGCGGCCTTCTGGGCGGCGTTGTCGACGGTGGTTTCCTTGTTCACGATGGAAGCACCGTAGGCCTTGGCCGGGTCCCACCACTCATTCATGGCCGCGATGGACGGCTGCAGGATGGAGGTGTTGGCGATGGTGTTGATCTGGGCCTGGGCGGACGGGTCCTTGGCGATGGAGCCGAAGTCGGAGCCGTTGCCCTCGTAGTTGGCGAGGGAGTTGTCGGACGGCACCACGCCGCGCAGATCCCAGTGGAGCTTCTGGGCGTCGGAGGAGCCGAGGAAGGCGGCGAACTGGGAAGCGACCTTGGTGTTCTTGGCGTTCGGGTTATAGGCGGCGGCCTTGGAACCGGCGAAGGCGTCCATCTGGTACTCCTGGCCGTCCACGGTGAACTTCGGCAGCTGCGCGGCGGCGTAGTGGTCGAAGTCGGCCTTGCCGTCCTCATCCTTGTCGGGGGCGAGGATGTCCTTGACGGCGGAGGCGTTCCACGTACCGGAGAAGTAGGCGTGGACCTTGCCGGACTTCAGGTTGTCCATACCGGAAGTGTCGTCGTCGTTGATGAAGTTGGCGTTGTTGGCCATGTTGACGAGGTACTTGGTCGTCGCGGTGAGCTTGTCGACGTCGACGGAGATGCCCTTGGAGGCGTCGGTCGGGTTGGAGTTGTCGCCGAAGAAGGTCAGGTCGGCGGACCTGGTGAACCACGAGGCCATGTTCCAGCCGTTGGTCATCGGGAAGGAGACAGCGGCCTTGGAGAGCATGGTGTCCCAGTTCTTGACGTCGTCCGCGGAGAAGACGGAGGAGTCGTAGTACATGAACCAAGTGTTGGCGGTGTACGGCACGCCGTAGAGCTTGCCGTCGGTGCCGGTCACGGAGTCGACGAGGACCTGGGAGTTCTGCTCCTTGACCTGCTTGGCCTCGTTCTCGCCCAGCTCGCCGATGGCGCCGGCCTTGACCAGCGTGCCCAGCTGATCGTTCGCGAACATGTAGACGTCGGCGGCGGCGGCCGGATCGGCGATCACGGTCTTGGACGCGTCGGCTTCGGAGACGACGTCGTTCTTCCACGTGATCTTGTAGTCCGGGTGGGCCTCCTCGAACTTCTTCTCAACCTGGGCCAGCCAGGACTCGGAGCCGTCCTTGCCCTTGGCCTGGTCTTCCTGCGGGGCCCAGACGCTCAGGGTGACCTCGGTGGTGCCGGAGGTCTTGTTCTCGCCGCCGGCGTTGTTGGCGGTCTCGCCGCCGCACGCGGCGAGCGGCAGCAGCATGGAGGCGGCAGCAGTAAGGCCGATAGCCTTCTTCCAATTGATCTTCATCGATCTTCCTTTCCTTTACTTACATCGTTGCGTTTTCTCTTATGCACTGCATACGTTGCAGCCCTTTTGCAGAGCTAGGTATTGCATACGTTCACATCGGCGTGATTCTCACGGCTAATGCGTTCCTCGTGCAACTCCCTTGCAGTGCATCAGTGGTTATCACTATAGCACGGTTTTGCAAACGTTGGCAATCCGTGGCAAAATTATTTACGACAAACGATGTCATTGATAACGCTAAACCGCAAGAATTGCAAAGGATTGCAGTCATGACCCAAACGCAACACGCCGAAGCCCCCGATTCCCCCTCCCCCACCACACTCCACGCCCCCTCGGCCCCCTCGCCCGAGGGTGCTGTCAGCAAAGCTGACTGGGGGAGCGTCACACCCGACAACGCTGTCATCCCCACCGCCTCTTCCTCTTGTCATTTCGAGCGAAGCGAAGCGAAGTCGAGAAATCTTACCGACGCATCCACCCCCACAGATCTCTCCACTCCGCTACGCTCCGGTCGAGATGACAATACCGCCGCGCCCCGCGCGGCCTCGGCCCCCTCGGCTGAGGGGGCTGTCAGCGAAGCTGACTGGGGGAGCGTCACACCCGACAACGCTGTCACCCCCGACAACGCTTTCATTCCCACCACCCGCACCTGGCTCAACACCGCCGTCTTCTACGAGATCTACCCCCAGTCGTTCGCCGACTCGAACGGCGACGGCATCGGCGACATCCGCGGCATCATCGACCATCTTGACTACGTTCGCAATCTCGGCTGCAACGCACTGTGGCTCAACCCGCTCTTCGACTCCCCCTTCAAGGACGCCGGCTACGACGTACGCGACTACACGCGCGTTGCCCCCCGCTACGGCACCAACGACGATCTGATCGCCCTGTTCGCCGCCGCCCACGAACGCGGCATCCGCGTTCTGCTCGACCTCGTCCCCGGCCACACCAGCGAAGAACACGAATGGTTCCGCGTCTCCTCCCAGCCCACATCCAACACCCCTTCAGCAGAGGAGCCAAGCCACAAAGAAAACACCGACGTCGTTTTCATGCAAGGACGCGACGACAACCAAGCCAACACAACGGCCGAAAACAATACAAACCCCTCTCAAGCCGCGCCCCGCGCGGCCTCGGCCCCCTCGGCTGAGGGGGCTGTCACGGCCGCAGGTCGTGACTGGGGGAGCGTCACACCCGAGGAACGCACCACACTCAACCCCACCACCCTCGCCTCCCGCTACATCTGGACCGACTCATGGATCGCCGGCGGCGACGGTCTGCCCTTCATCGGCGGCGAAACCCCGCGCGACGGCACCTACATCATCAACTTCTTCAAATGCCAGCCCGCGCTCAACTACGGCTTCGCGCACCCGCGCCAGTCCTGGCAGCACGCCGCGCTCGGCCCCGAAGCCCTCGCCACCTGCGACGCGATGGTCGACGTCATGCGCTTCTGGCTGTCTCGCGGCGCGGACGGCTTCCGCGTCGACATGGCCGACAGCCTCGTCAAGCACGACGACGAAGGCAAGCCGTACACCATCCGCACCTGGCAGTACATGTTCTCGAAGATCCGCCCCGAATTCCCGGCCGCCGCGTTCGTCTCCGAATGGGGTCGCCCCTACGAGTCCATGCAGGCCGGCTTCGACATGGACTTCTATCTCGACTGGCGTTGGGACGGCAAGCCGAACGGCTACAACATGCTGCTGCGCAACACCGACGCCCCGTTCGATCACGATGGTGATCTGAGCTACTTCAACGCGGATTCCGGCACATCGATCAAGCCGTTCCTTGACCAGTACCTGCCGCAGCTACGAGACTGCGAGCGCGTCGGCGGCCGCTTCGATCTGATCTCCTGCAATCACGATACACGCCGGTTCGCGCCGCGACTGACCGAACGCGAGCGCAAAATCGCCTTCGGCATGCTGCTGACCATGCCCGGCTGTCCATTCGTGTATTACGGCGACGAGATCGGCATGCGATACCGCGACCTGCCCACGAAGGAAGGCGGCTACACGCGTACCGGCAGCCGCACGCCGATGCAGTGGGACGGCGAACTGCCGAACCTCGGATTCTCTTCCGCATCCGCCGATGCGCTGTATCTACCGGTCGAATCTGCGGGCAGTGACTCCGTGATCCGCGAGTCTACAACCACTCTCACTGCCGAATCCACTCATGACCGCACGGCCGCCCCCGCAGCGGAATCCGAACCGTCCGACCTCGGATCGCCATCTGTCATTCCAACGGTCGCGTCGGAATCCGCCCGTGCCGACTCGCTGTACCACTGGATCAAGTCGCTGCTGGCATTGCGCGCCGGCTCCCCCGCGCTCCAGTCCAACGCGGCGTTCGAGCCGGTCGCCGCACCCGAATCCGGTCGCGCCTTCGCCTACCTGCGCACGCCTCTTGCCGCATCAGACAAGCCCACTCCCGACATTCCGGAGGCCCCCACCTCCCCCGCCATTTCGGGCGAGTCCTCTCCCGCTATCAATCCGGACGCGCCCATTCCAGACACGCACGTCCCTATTGTCATTTCGAGCGAGCGCAGCGAGTCGAGAAATCTTCCCCTCCTCATCGCCATGAACCCCGGCCGCGCAACCGAAACGGTCACACTCCCGCCCGCATTCACTGCGCAGCCCCCCACCATCCAACTCGCGCTCGGCGATCCCACCGTCGCCGGCACCACGCTCACACTCCCCCCACAGTCCTTCGCCATCCTCGGCTGACCTGCGAGCGCGGCACCTTGCCGGAATCCGTGTGTCCAGTCTCAGCGGATAGCTGACACCGCGTGTCTCGGGGCATGGCTGACGGTCTTGGGAATGGCTGGATTCCAACTGCCAGGATCTCTTCTTCAGGCTCACAACGAGGAAGAGATCCATCCCCGCGCCCGGCTCAAAGAGAAACGCATCACCACAGCGCAAGGCCCCGCCACGGCTTCCACCGCGAAGATATGCCGGACATTCCTACAGGCATAACGGATGCCAACGATGCCCCAAAACATGTGTCAGCCATCTCCCGAGACAATACAATCCCCGGAATCTGCGTCACACTTCGGCAAAAACGCGGATTCCGGCAGGGTGTGACACCAAATCCGTCACACCCTGCACAATACATCTCAAAAATCCAATGTGCGACAATCTCGGTAAATCACAAACCGCGGAATTCCGCCAATCTCTCGCAGCACTCATATCCTTCTTCCCAACCCGTTTGTCACACCACGCACAAACCTCATCACAATTCAAAAGTGTGACAGCGTTTCTCGCCACACTCCGCATGCTTGGCCCTGTTTCGTCAAAGTGTGACAACGCGCTATGCCGCCCCGCGCACCTCGCATCCTGCACCAGATCACGCCCCGCAGCCCTTCGCCATCCTCGGCTAAGCGATTACGGGCATATCTTGCAGTCGTAGGGCATACCCGCGTTGCATCACCGTGCAGCACGACCGACTAAATCACAGAAATCGTTGGAAATAGCCATTCTTCAGCGACACCTCGATCGCGTACGGCTGACGCGATGCCCTACAACTGCAAACTACGTTCTCTGCAGGGTCATTACGACCAACGCCGGCTACCGAGCGCGACGGCGGGTGGAGTGACGTTGTGGCTTCCACTGTTCGCGGTTGCGGCGGGCACGCGAGGCGAGTACCGCCCACGAGACGATCAACAGGAACGAAATCAGCAAGCCAGCCAACGCCAACGCGGTCGTGTTCACGGATTGGATCGCATCAGGCTCGGGGATCTCGTTCGGGATCTCCGCACGCACCGCCGACACCAACAAACGATGCGAATTCACGCCATACGGCGTGCACGTCATCAACGTCACCCGATCCTCACCCGGCCTGATACGCAGCTTGCTCGAATCATCCGGCGTGATCACACTGATCCGATCCACCTTATAACCCAGCGTCTCACCCATCACGTCGATATAGAACGAATCCCCCACCTTCAACTCGTCCAGCCGGGTGAACAACAGCGAATTCGGCAAACCACGATGGCCGGTGATCACCGCATGCGTCGACGAACCACCCACCGGCAGACTCGTGCCATACAAGTGACCCGCACCCACCGCCAGCACGTCATCGCTCGTGCCGTGGTAGATCGGCAGGTTCACATCGATCTTCGGGATACGAATCGAACCCATCACACCCTGACCCGTATCCAACAGGCCCTGATACTCCTTGTCCCGCGCGGCCAGCGAATCATCCGCACCCGACGCCGACGACTGGCCCGCGTTGCTGGAGAACGGGTCATGCACCTCGCCGATCGTCGTCTGACCCGACTGCGCAAGCCGCTCGTTATACGCGCGTGCCGCCTTCAGCATGTTCTCCGCCTGCGGATACGGCCAACCGGCCACCTCACTCTGCGTCTGCGACACCTGCGAACTCTGCTCATACTCGTTGACCGCACGCATCACAAACGGCGTCGCGATAATCACAAACCCGATAATCAGAAAGATCACCGACAACACGCCAAAGACGCGCGAACTACGACTCCGCTTCTCGGCTGCCTTGGCCCCTTCGGCTTCTTCGGTCACCATTCCCCTCTCGACTCCCTCAGCTGAGGGACTGAGCTGTGAGGAAAACTCCGGAGGCGTTTTTAGGCGGGGGCGAGCCGACAAAACGGCCGAAGGCTCTGTAACTGCTGGTTCTGTCTGCGAGGCAGACTGAAAGAGCGCCACACCCTCGGAACGCTCCGTTCTCCTATCCTCGGCTCCCTCGGCCGAGGGAGCTGTCAGCGAAGCTGACTGAGGGAGCGTCACGCCCTTGGCATGCCCTGACGCATTCGTGCCGTCCTCACCATCTCCCGCACGCACGGTCCGCATCCCGCGCTCACGCATCACGCACCTCCGTCGTCGTCACGCATACTTGCCCTAACCCAAGCGGACAACTCCAGATCCACCGCTTCGTGCGCCGCCGCACCACACGCTCCCGCAGACGAATCTCCCTTTCGCCCGCCGCACAGCACGACCGCTCGTCACTCCCTACCAACATACCCGACTCCCCACCCCACAGCAACGCCGCACGCCGCGATGCATCCGTTTCAGCAGCCGTCCTGTCGTTTTCTACATTATCGTCATATTTTCTGCCTCATTTGACAACACAATGAGGCAAAAAATTGAATCGGCAGGAGGATTCTGCAGGAGAAGTCGAATGTCGTTGCTCCCATGCGGCCCATTGAGTCCTACAAGCACATGCTGGATTGGCTCCTAGGATCGGCACGATGACAGAACGTCCCCTGAAATTTCATCCTGAACCATCAAACCCACCACCAGCCCCTATCTAGGTCACAGGACGGAGAAGAAGGATCATCTGCCATCCCGTGATCCGACATCACTCAAGCCGTGAGACCGGCAATCATTCCTCACGCCATTTGCAGATATCGGAGCCGTTAAGGAATTCGTTCTCGTTGCGTTCCAGGAGTGCTGCGGACAAACATGCGACGCGCCGCATCGCATCATCAGCACCCTTTAGAACAACGCAAAAGGCCGCACGAAGGCGGAAGGGCACCCCGCCCTGAAACCGCACACGCCAAGGCGTGACAATCATGCGAGTTGAGTACCTTTACTGGCGATAACGCCACGCAACCGACCCGCCGCGTGACATCCGGGCGAGTAGGACGCCGCTACTAGCAGAAACATCACGCAAGAGAGGTCAGAGAGACTATTGGCGTGATATCCGGGATAGCAGGGATCGCCTACTAGCAGAAATATCACGCGAGAGGGGCATTGGCGTGATATTCGGGCGAGTAAGACACCGCTACTATCCCAAACATCACGCAACGGAGGTAGTTGGCGTGATATTCGGGATAGCAAGACGCAGTTACCAACAAAAACATCACGCAAGAGAGGTCAGAGAGACCATTGGCGTGATTGATGTGACCTGGTTTTTGTTCCGTGTTTTATCTCATTGATGGGAGACTAGGAACATGACCGGAAAGACTCGTTATACGAAGGAGTTCCAGGCGAGGGCGCTCAGGCTTCTGGA
>NZ_JBKEWJ010000035.1:0-17812 GCF_056357555.1 Bifidobacterium sp. LH_230 | reverse complement strand
GAACCGGCGGCAGCGCCGCCATCGCCACGCCCCTCGACCACATCGTCGTTCTTCAAGGTCACCATCATTCAATCCTTCCAGAATGGCAGCCCATACACAAACAATTAGACACCCTCGGTGGTCTCGGACGCACGTGGCGTGATTGTGGCCACAGGCTCCGCCGCCGCGGACGGTACCGGCGAGGAGGCGTTCGAGCACGCCTGCCGCACGGTCGGCATCGACCCGGCCGTTCCAGCTGACTCCAACGACGCGGTCATCGACGCGGCCGGCCGCATCCTGACCCCCGGCTACGTGGACATCCACGCCCACGGCGCCTGGGAGAAGAGCTTCGACGACGGCCCCGACGGCATCGACGTGGCCCGAGCCGGCCACGCGGTCCACGGCACCACCCGCCAGGTGCTCTCGCTCATCACCAACCCGATGGACGTGATCTGCCGCAACATCCGCACCGTGCACGAGAAGATGGCCACCCGCCCCGACATCCTCGGCTGCCACCTCGAAGGCCCGTTCCTCGCCCTCAAGCGCAAGGGCGCGCACGACCCGAACTGCCTCAAGGACCCGGTGCCCGAACTCGTGGACCGCATGCTTGACGCCTCGGGCGCCGACCCCGCCGCCGGGCGTCTCGGCTGCATCCGCCAAATCACCATCGCCCCCGAGCTCGAGCACGGCATCGGCGCCATCCGCCAGTTCGCGGCCGCCGGCGTGGTGCCCGCGGTCGGTCACTGCGACGCCGACTACGAGACCGCCCAGGCCGGCTTCAACGCGGGCGCCGGCATCATGACCCACATGTTCAACGCGATGAACGGCCTGCACCACCGCGACCCCGGCCCCATCCCGGCCGCCGTCGAGGACCCGCGCGTCACCATCGAACTCATCAACGACGGCTTCCACGTGCAGAACCCGATGGTCAAGCTCGGCTTCGGACTCGCGCCCCACCGCATCGCGTTCGTCACCGACGCCATGGCCGCCACCGACTGCCCCGACGGCGCGTACAAGCTCGGCGAACTCGACGTGAACGTCATCGACGGCCACGCCCGACTCGTCTCCAACGGCGCCATCGCCGGCTCCACGCTGACATTGGAGGTCGCGGTCCAGCGCGCGGTCAACGAACTCGGCTTCAGCCCGGTCGCCGCCGTCGAGGCCGCCACACTCACCCCGGCACGCGCCTTCGGATTCGACAGGCCCAACCCCGTCACCGGCACGCCGCTCGGCCTCATCGCCCCCGGATACGCCGCCGACCTCAACCTCCTCGACCCCACCGACTGGACCGCCCAACACGTCTGGTGCGCCGGCCGCCAGCTGAAGTAAACTCCTTCCAGCAAAATCGACACCGGTGCCGCCCGTCTTCGAGACGACGTCTTACGCCCGAGGAACGAAGCTTGCGCGCGGCACCAGCTCGGTCGTCAGCAGGATGTGACGCCGCACCCGCCGCTCATGCTTCAACCCATCAATCAAGGTGAAGAACGCCATACGGGCCAACTCCCTTTGATCGATCGCATACGAACTCAGCGACGGAGACGTGTACCGGGCGATCGACTGGTTGTTCACACTCACCACAGCCAACTCGTCGGGAACCGCCACACGCAGCGCATTCAACGCCTGCAACGCCCCCACCGCGAGCACGTCGGCGGCCACGATCAGGCCATCGGGCATGCTGCCGGCCTCACGATGGTCAGCCACCAATTGCTCCGCGAGACGGTAGCCGTTCTCCACGGTGAACGTGCCGGACGAATACACCAATCCGTCCGTTTCCAATCCCAGATGCGCGGCCCACTGGCGGAACGACAGTTCACGGATGTCCTCGGGATAGTCATGCATGCCCATGATGCTGCCCACGCCGCCGAGAAACGCAATACGCCTGCGGCCCGCCGCGATCATCTCGTCCAGGGCATCCAGCATCGTCTGCGACAGATCGGGACGTACGGAGTCGAACAGGTGCGGCGCCGGATTCGTGTCGATGCACACGCCATGCGGAAGCACCGCATGCAGGGCGCGCAGGTCCGCTTCGGGAAACACCGTGGCTCCCACGGTGATGAACCCATCGAACTCCGTTGCACGTTCCGTCAACTCGTGTATGGATCGGATGAACGTGGGCTGGTCCAATTCCATCGACTCCGCACACTCCGCAAGAACCTTCCGCAGATCGGCGAAGTACGCATCCTGCAATTCCTCCCCGGACGGAGGCGCATCCAACACCGCGATCGCGGGACGGAACACGTTGCGGTATCCCATCTCCTCGCACACGCGCAGCACGCGCCGACGCGTCTCCTCCTTGATGGAGAACGACGGGTCATTCAGCAAGCGCGACACCGTGCTCTGCGACACCCCGGCCCGTTCCGCGACTTCCTTGAGCGTGGCCATGACATCCTCCCCGCAAACTTTAGTAAAGGGTTTTACTACAGCATAACCCGAGATTTGAAAAGCCTCAGCATCTCCAGTGCACGAAGTTGCATACAGATGGTAGGCTGCGTATGTCCCGGCTAAAGGGGCAGTGCATAGGACGGCGGGTATATCTCAGCTGACATACCCGCCATTCTGAAGATTCTTCCGATGCGGATTCCCTTTCCGATTTTGCAGATCTACAAATATGTAATGGCAAGTACATATGTAAGCGCTTCAGTGCCGCTGCATATATGCCGACTCGGCCAACTACGCACTCAGGTCTTATTCCGCTGAGTGTGACGTTATGAATCGAAGAGGCAATTTTTTCGCTTATCTCCTTCCCCTTCTTCCACCACCCAAGCTGGGAAACAGGCTTTCTATACCTATATATAGGGGCAATGAGGTTTCTCTGTCCGCCGCTATCCTGCCGGTTTTCCCTGACGATGGGTGTCAACGGAGGCCGTTGCCTGTCGGGCTCCTTGATCGTCGTCAGAGGAGGCCGTCGTGGATTTGTTGAATCAGGTGCTTCAGTTGTTCGTCAGGTTCGCCACCATCGGCGGCGGCTTGTGGCTGGTGTGGGGCGCCGTCACCTTCGGCGGCGGCCTGAAGGATCATAATGGGCCGCAGACGCAGTCTGGACTGTGGCAGATCGTGGGCGGAGGCATGATCATCGCGGCCGCGCAGATTTTCAACGCGGTGGCTCTAGGCTGAGCTGATTCGGGGCCTGCCGTGGAGGACTTCATCGTAGCCATGCTCAACATGATCGGCGGCGGAGGTGCCGGTTCGATCACGGCCGGGCTGTTGTCCCAGACGCCGGAGACATGGAATCCCGCTCTTTACCAGTTGGCGGTGAACGTGCATGGAGTCGCCGTCAAGCCTCTGACGTCGGTGGTGCTCGCGGTCATGTTCACGTTGGAGCTGGCGCGCAACTCGACGCGCATCGAAGCGGACCGCGATCTGGGCGTGAAGATCGTGGCCGGCACCATGTTCAAGATCGCGCTGGTGTTCATCGCCGTGCAGAACGCCGGTTTGTTCATTCGGATGTTCAATCAGGTCACGCAGTTCCTCATGCAGGGCGTGTCCTCGCAGATGTCGTATGAGGCGACGGGCGACGGCGGTCAGTTGGGTGATCTGATGCGTGACCAGATTCGCGATGCCGGGGTGATGGGGCAGGCGGCGTTGTTCTTTCTGCTGGTGATTCCGTGGCTGTTGTCCCAGTTGGCGTCGGTGGTGTTCACGGTGGTGCTGTATGTGCGGTTCATCGAATTGTATGCGTTGACGGCGTTCCAGTCGTTGCCGTTCGCGTTTCTGGTGCATGAGGACACCAAGCCGATCGGCGTGGGTTTCTTCAAGTCGTATGCTCGCACGTCGGTGAATGCGGTGTGCGTGTTCATATGTCTGGTGTTCTATCAGCGGATCGTGGTCGATGCCGTGAAGATCCCGGATTCCGCGGACGAGGGCATGGTGGCGTGGGTGACGGGCAACTTCGGCAATCTCATGATGGCGGGCATCCTGCTGTTTTTTGTGATCGCGGTGAGTCAGCGTGTCAGTCGGGCCATAGCCGGCGGCGAGTAGCCGCCTACCACAACCGGGGCCAATCAGGGAAAGGATTCATTCATGTTGCAGATGCGCGTATATAAGGAGATCGCCAATGTTGAGGCGAAGGTGATGTGGGGGCTGAGCTGGCGCCAACTGGCGGCCGCCGCGTGCATGCTCGTTCTGGGCGGAGGTGAGGCGGCGTTGTTCTGGTCGTTGGGACTGTCCGATCTGGGGTCGTATCTGCTGTTTGCGGTTTGCCTGCCGTTCGCGCTGTGGGGTTGGTGGCGTCCGAAGGGGCTGAAGCCGGAACGGTATCTGGGATACATGCTGCGCCAGCGTTTCGGGCCGAAGGTCTATTTGCTTGAATCCTATGTTCCCGCGAGGTTTCCCGGCAAACCGTCGTTGAGGGAGAAGACCCGTAGACGAATCAAGGGAAGGAAGGCACGTCGTCATGTCTGACATCAGTGGCAGCAAGACGGTCAAAGGCAACGGTAAGCGACATGGAAAGGCCGGGAACAGGCGGTCCGGGAATCGTCGCATGCCTCGTTCGTCGAAGGAGCTGCTTGGCTATGATTCGATGCTGTCCAATGGCATCGTGTTCCTCGGCGGCGACCGGTGGAGCGTGTCGCTGCGGATCAGCGACATCAATTATCAGGTCGCGACCCAGGATCAGCAGCTGGATGTCGTGGACCGGTGGGGGCGTTTCCTGAATTCGATCGGTGAGAACATGGGAGTCCAGATCACGGTCGCCACGCGCATGCTGGATCCCGAGGAGGTGACGCGCAGTATCGCCATGCCGCTTCGGAGCGATGCGTTGGATGGACTGCGCGGGGACTTCAACCGCAATGTGCGTCGGCGTCTCGCCGGCCGTTCGCAGGGCGCGGTGACGGACAAGTATCTGACGTTGACGTTGCGTGAGCGGGACGGGGAGCGTGCGGTCACGCTGCTGAACCGTGCCGCGTTGCGTGCCACGGCGCAGCTGCGGTCGGTGGGCGGCTGCGTCGGTGTCCGCTTGGATCGGCAGTCGCGTCTGGCGGTGCTGCACGGGATGCTGCGGCACGGTGTCCGGTTCTCGTTCACCGAGGATGGTTTCCTGAAATCGCATGGCATGTCCACGAAGGATTATGTGGCCCCGTTCGCCGTGGACGTGTCGGATCGCCGTCGGCTCCGGTTGAGCTCGGGCACCACGGAAGTATGGCATCAGTGTCTTTTGGTGCGTGATTTCCCGGATTATCTGAGCGATCAGCTGGTGTCGTCCATCACGGACATCAAGGCGGACATCACGGTCGGCATCCATCTGTCCCCGCGGGGTAAGGCCGAGGGGTTGAAGCTCGTGAACCGGACGATCGCCGAAATGGATATGCAGGCCATCGACGAGCGGCGCAAGAACCGCAAACAGCATCTACCCGAGGACATGCTGCCTCATGAGCTGCAGGAATCCATGACTCAGGCGGGTGAGCTGCGTGATGATCTGGAGCATAACGGCGACCGGCTGGTGGATTCCCTGATGATTGTGGACGTGTCTGCGGACAGCCGCGAGCAACTGGATCAGACGGTTCGTGACGTGACAGCTGCGATCGATGGGCAGTCCTGTGTGGCCGAGACCTTGGCCTACATGCAGGTGGAAGGACTGAACGCCGTGCTGCCGTTGGGTAATTCTTTGCCGCCGATGCGTCGCACGTTGACCACATCGAGCGCGGCGATTCTGGTGCCGTTCACGTCGCAGGAACTGTTCGAGCCGGGCGGGGTGTTCCATGGGGCGAACGCCCGCACCGGCAATCCCGTGGTCATCGACCGTACGAAAGGCATGAACGGCAACGGATTCGTTTTGGGTACGACCGGTTCGGGCAAGAGCCAGGCGGCGAAGAACGAGATAACCCAGATCTATCTGACCCGTCCGGACGATGATCTGATCGTCATCGACCCGGAACGTGAGTTCACGCCGTTGTGCACCGGTCTTGGCGGCGAGCGAGTCGAGATCGGGGAATCGTCTCGCGCGCATATCAACGCTTTGGATATCGAGTATGAGGATGATTCCGAGGGTGATCCGATCCGGTCGAAATGTGCGAGCGTGCTGAACATGCTCGGCGTGCTGATCGGCGGACAGGACGGCATCGACCGCATGCAGCGCAGTCTGATCGACCGTACGGTCATCGGCATGTATCGCGAGGTGCGGGAGCATCCAGAACTGGGCATGCCCACGCTCGTCACCCTGCATGACCGTCTCGCGGCTTTGAATGAGCCAGGTGCCCGTGATGCGGCACGAGCATTGGAGATCTACGCGACCGGCAGTCTGAACGCCTTCGCCCATGCCACCGATGTGAATACGTCCAGCCGGTTCCTGGTCTATGACGTTTCCGGTCTGGGAGCGGAGTTGCGCACATTCGGTATGCTCGTCGTTCTGGATCAGATTTGGAACCGGGTCGTCAGGAATCGCCGTCTCGGCCGGCGCACCTGGCTGTGGGTGGACGAGTTCCATCTGCTGTTCTCGAACCGGTATGCGGCCGAATACTTCCTGCGCCTGTACAAGCGCGCCCGTAAATGGGGTTTGTGCCCCACCGGCATTACGCAGAACATCGAGGAGCTGCTGGCCAACCAGGATGCGCGTCTGATGCTCGCGAACAGCGACTTCCTGTTGCTGCTGAACCAGACCGCCACGGATGCCGACGCCTTGTGCGAGCTGCTGAAGCTGTCCGATGAGCAGCGGGCGTTCTTCACCGGGGTGCAGCCCGGTCAGGGCATGGCCAAGAGCGGCACTGCGTTCATACCGTTCGATGGGCGTATCGATGCCGATAGTCTGCTTTACCGGTTGTATACCACGAAATTCGAGGATCGGAAGCCCGAATGAGACCCGTCACCTCCGACTCATTCCACGCCACGCGCAATCTCGTTCGGCCGAACGGCATGATTCATGGTTTGAAAGTCCGTCATGTTAATGGACTCTTCCATGGCCCAGTGTTGGCCGGGCTGAAACAGCCACGAACCACCATCAGGAACAATCAATCCGAAGTATCGCGCCCGACCGGCATAACAACCGTCAGCGTTTTGGAACGTGGTGTGAAGGCGACACGGTCCGTGCTTGAATCGCAATCGGCACAGACGGATACCAGAGAGGACGACGACTTGTTGTCACCAATGGTTCCCGCAAGTCGGATACGCGACGGCGTGACCGGCATTATTCGCACAAGACATGCCGCAAGAGGTTCAACGGCACGTGCCGTGGCAGGAAGAACGGCTTCGGCTCGCGCCAAACGTGCGAGACATTCCGGCAAGACCGTACGATCGGGTGTCCAGGGGGCCAAATCCGCTGCCAGAGCTTCGACGCAGGTTGCACGACAGGTCACACAGGCGGTTTCTCGGACTATGACGGCGGTGAAGGCCGGTGTCGCGGCATCGGCATCAGCTGCGGTCAGCATTCCATTTCTATTGGGCACGGCGGCGGTGCTGATGGTCTTCAGCCTGCTGCTGTGGTTCATACCCACCGTTGCCGTCGGAGATGACGGAGGTTGCGAGGCCAGTGTGATCGAGGTCCCGGACGAGGCGAAGCCATGGGTAAGCGAGGCGGCCCGATCGAGCGGATTGAGCGCGGATTTCATCGCGGCGATCATGAAGCAGGAATCCGGTTTCCGACCGGATGCGTATGCCGACGACAGCAACGGCGGAACATGGGGATTGCTGCAGATGAACAGGAGCGTATGGCGCGGCGTGCATCCCGAAGGTGCCGATCAGACACCACCTGAAGGCATCACCGAGCCCATGGTCCACGCCCATTACGGCGGCATGTATCTGAAAAACCGCTTGGAAGGCGTCAAACAGCTCAAGGCCAAGCACCCGGGCATGCCGTTCGCCGAACTTGACGACCTGACGGCTTTGGTCATCGCCCATAACGCGGGCGAAGGCAACCTCATGAGGTACCCGGATATTCCCAACATCACCAAACGGTATCTCGACAACGTGAAGCCGGCGATTGATGCGGGAGGCGGCTGTTCGGCCACGGCAGGACGAACCATCGGCAAGCTCACGCCACCGTTGGTCATGCAGTCTGGCACGCTGAACGTGGATGTGGCGGCGACCGGCACGCCCGTGGGCAAGATCACCACCTATGAGACCGGCCAATGCACATGGTGGGCGGCCGCTCGCCGATTGCAGATCGGCAAACCGGTGGACGGATACATGGGCGACGGCTGGATGTGGGCGTCAAGCGCCAGAAAATTCGGATATCCAACGGGCGGCGGCATACAGCTCGGTGACGTGGCAAGCTTCGCCAAAGGCTATCTCGGCGCAAGCGCCGATTATGGACACGTCGCCATCGTCGAGGAAATCAAGGACGACGGAAGCATTGTTGTCAGCGAATCCGGCGGCGGCCTCCCATACGCATGGCTCAGGACCCTTACCAAAGAGCAGGCCAACAATCCCAGCATCACTTACATCCACTAATCCTGAGGGAAAGAAGGAATCATGCGTCGCATCAATTCCAAACTTGATTCGTACGAGCTTGCCGATTTGATGAGTGATTCTGACAACTGGGATCTTCTTGCGCAAATCCACGATCATCCCAGTACATGGCCGGAACTCGGCCAGTGGGCTGCGCATGCCATCGCACACCCCGAAACCGCTGGGGCCCCACCGGAACCGCTGCCAGACAGAAAACCCAAACATCGGCTGCTGCCCATCACACCCATCATCGACGATGAGCTGCCTCGCGATATACGGAACAACAGCACTCCCGTATCCAAGCCTGACAAACGGACGGGAACGACGATAGACACACCAATTAGGGTCGGGGAACATGTCGAGGATGATGTGTCCTTGGCGGAATTATCGGCTGACGACGCGGATGAGGTAGCCGTTCATCGGCATATCCCCTTTACCCGCATCGCCGGCATTATGCTCGCTCTGGTCACCGTAACGGGATTAGCCACAGGCCTTGTCATGGCGAAGAGGAACTACGACCATCGGGAAGCGCTCACGTCATGCAATCACGCAATCGAGCAATCTGACATAGTGAGGATTGAATGGGACAAGGCATTGAAACAGGCGGAACCATATGCGAAGCTCCAGGATAAAGACGTGCAGGATCCCAAATCTTTGGAACTGCTCGGCAAAATCATGCAATATCAGCCATCGGTCTCAACGGAGAATTGCGATCCGAGTCTGACGGCCGACCGTCTCGATCGCACTCGTGCGGAAACAGAGAAAGCTAACAGCCAGCTCAGAATCCAGACCAGGAACCTGCATGACACAGTTGACACGGTCAAGGCATCACAGGAACAACAACGGATTGACAACGCACAGAACGTACTGAGCCAAACCATTGAAAACGCCGATAGGCTCTACAAAGAATCCGAGAACAAGGTCAGAGACGACAACACCCGTGCACGGCTCAGTGAGCAGATTACCCGTGCACGACTCATGATGCGCGACCATCAGGATCTTGATGTCTATAACAGAACCATCCAGGACCTCAACGAAGTCATGCAAATCGTCCGGGATTCCATGACGGCTGTAAAGAACGAGGAAATATCTGATGCGGGCCGTTCGGATGAATCCACACAACCGGGATCGGATTCCCAGTCATCGAACCGACAGCCCGCACCATCATCGGAAGATTTATCCCCGTCAGTCACGCACGGCAATTCCACCTGGGATGTGCCTGGACAATCAGTAACCCCCTCATTCCCCGATCGATTAGGCTAGCGCCGCCTTTGAAAAAGGGCAGGAGATAGTGTGGCGGTATATGCCGAGTTCTCGGGCTAGTCAGTTTGGATGACGCGTCTCCAAAGATGAGGAGGACACCCAGCCGGCATGAGAACCAGAGAGGATGAAACGACTGTCGTTCATACCTTTGAGAACAAAGTAGCCGCTGCCCAGATTGATAGCGGTAGAATCAGATACACCCTTGGTGATATCGATTAATTCCACACTGGCAATATCAACCTTCCTGTCGCAACACTTGTAATTCTTGATGAGCCAATCGTGCTGGTTGACACAATAGCTGAAAGTTCAATGTTTGAGGCAATGCCTCAATTGAATCAGAATATGACCACGGTAATCATCGCTCACAGGTTTACAACCATTCATATGCAGATAAAATCACTGTTATTAAAGATGATACTGTTCATACGATTGTCAGGTGCGCGGAGTTACCCAAACAATCAGAGTTTTATCGAAAGATGTTTCATGCACAGGTTTAATATAGCGATTTCCGAACAGATTATTTTGTTTAAATAAATGCGGCGAAGAATAGCGACAGACAAGTAGCGTTTCTCGCTTAGTATAGATGATTCGGATATTGAGCCCACACAACCAGACGCGAACAACAAAGACAGCAGAGACCATTTCTAAAAGAATTCTTTATCACAGCATAAACCATGCAGGAATACGGATCAGAAGCAAACTTCAATCCTTCTAAATATGCTTTAATGCGATTCATCGGTTCAATGGTCTGGGTTGTTTATTTATTACTGGAATCCGCATTCCGCCAATAGCAATAACATTAGGTGGTAAAAATTAAATGTGATCATGGATGACGATAGACATCTATCGCTGTTAAGGTAAATTGGTTATTTATCATATATATACCAACGACAGACTTTAATATACTCGCATCACCTAATATCCCTATAATTCAACGTTGCACACGCTATTCCAATTGCAATCAATAAGTAAACTAGAGCAATCACACCGCTAAACAAAGGGCTGATAATTGGTTCAGGCTCCAATATGGCAGTGCCTGCAATAGATGGTATCCATGTACTCAATGTTTGAGATGCAGGTAAATTAGCAACCACAATGGGAAGGAGATAATACAAGGCAATGTAAGACGCCGCACCTTTCCCCACTGAATCAACGGCTACGCATAGTGAGGCGGCAATAAGCATACGCCCGGTAAGTATCAGGGCCACGGGAAGACATAAGAGCAGCGATGTGGACAACGGAGAGGGCCATGCTTGCGATGGTACGACGGGGCCGAGGATGAGCCGAGAGGTACCAGTTGCGGTAAGTCCTCCGGTTGCGGCCATAATAAAACCAACAATAGCGATATCGACACATAAGATTAGAAACAGTCGCGTTCGCTTCGGTTCAATCAGGAACAGCGGAATGGCTGTGGACGTATTGAGCAGGACACGGACGGATAGCAGTGCCGCGATGATTGCCAAGGGCTCGGCCATGGGCATAACCGCACCGGCGATGCTCGGCCCCAATCCTTCGAGCGTGGCGAAGCCATCGAGTTTGGAGCTGGAGGAGAGCATGAGCCGGACGGAGGCGCTAGTCAACGCGGCGAACGCGGCGAACGCCAGCGGCAGCCCAACCCATGCCGCGAGGGTTGCCGGCCGGCATACCACATAACGTATGAGCAGCATCATGCGTTGCAAATCCCGTGTACCCCCGTTCATGACGTGTGGCTCTTTACTGAAGACCGGTTGATTATGCTAGTCATTACTTCGCGAAGCGTCGGTTCGGCGCGATTGAGCTGAACCAATGGAGCCTCACATCTGGCTGCGGTTGCGAATACAGTATCTTCATCCGTCCGTCGTGCCAAATACAAGTCATTCTTTAGGGCGCGAAGATCGGCCCCCATTCCCATCAGATCATTCAGGGCCGCGGCCTTTCTGCTCACATCTACGCCGTTTGCAAAGCGGAATATGATTCCAGCCCCGTCGCTGTTGTCGTTAATGACTTGCTCGATTGGCCCGCAACCCATTTGCCGACCATGCATGACAATCAGGACATGGGTGGCTATGCGTTGCAGTTCTTCAATCTCATGAGCTGCCAAAATAACGGTTCTGCCGGACTCGGCCCATTGTTTCAATGAATCATGCAGCCAAAGTCTTCCTTCGATATCCAATCCATTGAATGGCTCGTCCAATACAAGTATCGGTGCGTCGGAGAGCATCGCGCAAGCAACGCCCAGTCGTTGTCTCATACCTGTGGAATACCCCCTAATCCGGACTTTCGGCCAATGATCCAGACTACAGGCACGCAGCACGCGGCGAACGCGACGACGCACGTTATGCAATCCCTGCATGCCGGCCATAAACGTCAGATACTCACGGCTGGTCATCGACTCATCCCCCAATCGCCCACCTAGGAATACACCCACTTGCAAGCCCGGATGCTCCAACTGCCGATACGGTCGGCCCATAACCAGTGCACGACCTTGGCTGGGAGAGGCTAGGCCGAGCAGCATGCGTAGCGTGGTGGACTTACCTGCACCATTCGACCCCGCCACGGCCAATACTTGCCCCGGCCAAACCTCAAAATCAATCGGACCTACCACCGGCCCGGATACATATCGTTTAGTCAATCCATGAACTTCAACCACGGCGTCCACGAAGACCTCCTATACGGCGAATCATGCTGTCGGACGTGGTTGTTTCTTCAACGGGATTGATGTCGCACCTGTCCAAATGATCATTAGCCGTATCATCTGGGGAGGGGCTCTCTGGCTTCTCCTCCAACCGAACAATCCCTTTGCGCTGGTCTGCTAGCTCATGTACAAGATAAATTACGAATGGCACATACAACAAGCTGCATACCATCGATATAATCATCCATGCGAACTGGCGTCGCGCCCACTGCCGATATGCCAACACCAGCCAAACCGCCGAGCATGACCATTGGAACACCGTTACCGGTACGACAGCCGGTGGCGTAGACGGTACCCCTGCCAACAGGTTCGTGAATACCTCACGCGCATATTCACCATACGCGGGCAACGCCACAGCTTCCGCCACGCCGAGCCATATGATTAATACTGCGGCCAATACTAAATACCACCAATTCAAAGTGATGCAGCGCCAGGCGGCAATGCGCCACTTCAAGGACTCAAACCAGACTGACAGGCGAATCATGATGCTCCTTAAATATGAGATATATATGTCTCTATGATTGCAGCCCAAAAAAGCGAGAACCATGAAATAAAAACCACAAACAAGGACAATAAAGTGGCATTATCTATGCTAATATCCCGCTTTCGATTGTTCTGCAAGAAACAAAATTCATAGTGCGTAATAGTCAAAGCAATGCCAGATATGGTGATCAGCGCAAAGCATTCAAAGAAAAGATGAGGGACTACTGCGGTCAATAATTTACCTCCTTGGTCTTGAAATAAATACTGAGCCGCACTCCATCCAAAAGAACTATAATTAATAACTAATACAATAGTTGTAGGAATGGAGAATAGAAATCCTCCAAATAATAGTATTAGCCATACCTTAGTATTGTTCCATAGTAGTTCATGAAGATATATCTTCGGAATTATGGCCCTGCTCAAAGGATACGGACGTAACTTGGCTAAAAATACGCCAACCAGAAATGCTGCTAAGGAAATCCCAAGGACGCAACGCGTCTTAGTGAGAAATAGCTTCAAGAATCCCGTCATACCTCCTCCTCCGCAGGGCCATAATATCCAATCAATGAATCACCATGCCGCAGCGCCCGAAGTCCCCAAGGTGCCAATCATGGACTGGATGGTGGAAGTGAGCGGCGCAGCTGCAGGGAAAATCATTCCCACCGCAGCCGATCCAAGCCAAGCTACAGCGACAATGGCGGTAGCTGCCGCACTCCCAATTCCCAATACCGCCATCAGAGAAGCAACCAGCGGAATAACAAAAGGAGTGACGAACACTGCCGCAAAAGCGACTGCCACACTTGCCATCTGCCGATTTCCCTTATTGCAAGACGTACCGCGAGCATTATTTTCATACCTAGACATCATTGTCTCCCTTGAATAGTATGGGCAAATATTATTTTTTGGGCAAATTATATACATTTCCGTGAAGTATATACGAGCATTATTCTATGCCGCTATAAGCAACAACTAACGGCGGCAATCGTACCGTTTTTACAAACTTTTTCATCATAAAATCCTTATATGATCTCACTATTGCATGGTTGCCATTTTCTTGCTACAAGACATCGGCAAGAGTCTCAGAAATTGCATTTACAATTTCCTCGTTCCAGTTGTATTGTCAGCTTCTCAAATTGAAAATGGATCCACAAGGATCAAATTACTAACTGTCATTCCGAGATGACAACACTCAAGTATTTTCGGAATCGCCTATTGCCAATTATCTTTTTCCGTCTGAGGAACGGTGGTACGCCTCTGAGCAGGTAGATGTACTGGCCGGTGGGGAGAGACTGTTTCGGAAAGTGTGTAGCCGGCTTTGATCGCCGGCTGCGTGGCTGGCGGGAAAGGGTCTGTAATGAGCATGTCGACTGAGACAATGGAAGCCATGGCAATGTGAAGACGGCCCTCAGCAAGGAAGCCACGGAGAAACCAGCGAAACCCAGTGATCCAAAGGCATCCCCGATCTAGCGCGAGCTCGCGCTAGAGATAATCCGGCAGACCAAGGAGCAGGGGCTTGACTTGACCGGCCGCGACGGTCTGCTGAGGCAATTCACCAAGACCGTGCTGGAGACCGCCCTCGACGAGCAGATGACCGAGCACCTCGGACACGAAAAGCACGAGAAAAGCGCCGATGGCAGGGCCGCGAACACGCGCAACGGGACAACCGCCAAGACCGTGACGACGGAGGCGGCCGGACCAGTCACCATCAAGGTGCCTCACGACCGGGACGGCTCGTTCGACCCCGTCATCGTCAAAAAACGGTATCGCCGGCTCAACGACGTGGACTCGGTCGCACCTATGCTAGGTGCCTGACCGCCGGAAAGATCAGCGCGCACTTCCAGGAGAGCTACGGCACCTCGGTCTCCAGAGAGACCGTCAGCCGCCTTCACCTGCTGCGCAATACGTTCCACTATGTGTCCAGAAAGGACTGGGACATACTCAAACGCGACCCGAAACCCATCTACACCGTCGTCAACGAAGCAGCCGCGGAACAGGCTCGCGACGAGATGCTCGACAAGTGGGCGTCCAAATACCCGGCTATGGGCGGCCTGCGGCTTAACACGTGGGATCGGTTCGTTCCGTTTCTCAACTACGATGTGGAAATCCATCAGACGATCTGTTCGACGAACGCGATCGAGAGTCTCAACGCGCGGTTCCGTCGAGCGGTCAGGGCGCGAGGTCACTTCTCCGACGAACGTGCCGCGTTGAGGTGCCTGTACCTGACCGTCAAGTCGCTGGCCCCGACCGGCAAGGCGGGTACGATGGACGACACGTGGAAGCCCGCGTTGAACACGTTCACCGTCACCTTCGCCGACCGCTGGTCCGCCAGCGAGAACATATAACCAAACCACTAGTTACACACTTAACGGGACCGTCCCTCACGACCTTGGCAGCGCCGCACAATGCGATAGCATTATCGTATTTGTCATCTATAGATGACATAACTTCTCACTGAGGAACGGTGGTATGCCTCTGAGCAGGTAGACGCACCGGCTGGTGGGGATGCGTCCGAGTTCGTCCGGAGTGAGGAGTTTACGAGCGTTTTTGCGGGTGCTGCGTGTCCAGCTGCCGTTGAGACCTTTGGTTTCGCTGGTTTCAATGACATCGATGGTCTGGTCTCCGAGCCGGTCGCTGATGTATTTGGTGGTGCTGGGTTCGTTGCCGCCGAGGAAGAGCTGGCTGTCGCAGTTGCCGGCGATGGTCTCCCAGTCATCCCGATAGAGGCTCTTGCCTTGGCTGACGGTCTGGAGGATGATGCTGCAGCTGATGCGTCGGCTTCGTATGGTGGCGATGAGCCTTACGAAGTTGGGGATTTTGCCGATGTTGGCGAATTCGTCGAGCATGCAATGCACGTCGCGGTCGAGCACGCCGTCAGGTTTGGCGTCGGCTTTGCGTACAAGCGTTTCGAAGAGGCATTGGTAGAAGACGCTGGCGATGAAGGAGAACGTGGCGTTGGTGTCGGGTAGTTCGAGATAGATGATGCGTTTGCCTTGGTCGAGGGTTTCGAGCCGGATGTCGTCGCCGTCGAGGATTCGGCGTACCTCGCGCACTTGGAGTGGTGCGAGGTGGACGCCGGTGGTGATGATGATGCTTTTCTTGGTTTCGCCAGAGACGAAAAGTCAAGGACTTTTTCATCAAATTCACAAAGAAGTCACATTTTGCGGACTTCCTCACGGAGCAGACGCTTGATTTTGTCCTCCATTGTCTCTTTTGCGGTCTGGCTGAAATGCACACGGACGATATAGGTTGTCTTGCCAATCTGCTTTCTGACAGTAGGGCAAGTGGCGGTGTTGGTTGCGGTATTGTTCATTCAAAATCCTCCTGTAAATGAAAAATGCCCGGTGACTGTTCATCATCGGGCGGTGTCGGTATGAGGGAACAAGGCAAGGCGGCAACATTAAGGTATCTATAAAAACCTTGCCGTCTTTGCCACGCTTGCCGTGTTCCTGTTGTCAATCTCGGAGATAGCAGACCCATGCTGTGCCGTCTTTCTCGGTCACAAGTCTGTCCCCGATACGGCTCTTTGCCGTTCTCATGGTGCGTGAGGAAATCCCACGCTCATTGACTGCCTTTTCCAGCTCTGCGCTCGGCATACGCTTTCCATCTGCAAGCAGTTCCAGAATGAGCATTTGCGCCTGTGCGGTCTTGCTTTCGGTCTTGGCGGTGTCTGTCCCGGCAAGAAGCTCGTCAGCGGTAATGTCATAAGCTCCTATCCATTCAAAGCCTTTCTCGTCTCCCAGAGAAAAGGCAAGGGACTGTCCGGGCGGCGCAAGGGAGCTTTTCTCATGGATAAGCACCCTTGTTGTGGGACTGTCTTTCAGCTTGCCAATAAACAGCAGACTGCGGACTGCCGCCGTAATGTCGATAGACCCCAATCCCCGGTAGGTGCTTTGCGTTCCTGCGGCTTTGTTGAGGTGTCCAATCAGCACGATAGCGCACCCGGTAGCCTGTGCAATGTCTCCCAGACTGCGGAATATTGGGCGCACCTCGTTTGCCCGGTTCATGTCCACATCTGCGCCCAGAAACGCCTGTACCGGGTCAATGATAACCAGCCTTGCGTTGTTCTCACGGATTGCCCTTGCTATGCGCTCATCGGCAAGAGTCAGCGGCGTGTCTCTATCGTCAATGACAAGCACTCGTTCAAGGTCTGCGTCCGCTTCCATCAGCCGGGGCTTAACGGTATCGCCCAAACCGTCCTCTGCGGTCTGATAGATGATATTGAAAGGCTCAAGTTTCTCCATACCGGGTAAAGGCTTTCGGTTGGTGCAAGCCGCCGCAAGACGCATGGCAAAGTAGGTCTTGCCCTCACCGGGGTTGCCCTGTATGATCGTCAGCTTTCCAAAGGGGATATACGGAAACCATAGCCAATCCACGCTCGTCAGCTCCACATCTGCCATGCGGAGCATTGGGACAGGCTGGGCGGTGGGCAGCTCTCGCAGCGTGATTGTCTCGGCTATGAATTTGCGGCTGGGAATGTCCCCTTGCTGACGGAGAACATCGTTCCAGTCTTTCCTTGCCGGGACAAGGCGAATGACGGCGATCTCGCCGGGAATGGACTGTGCCAGTCGGGAGCAGGCTTCACTTCCTGCGGTGTCGCTGTCAAGGCAGAGGAATACTTTTCGGGTGTCCTTGCGTTCAGAAAGAAAACGGTCAAGGGCTTTGCCCGAAACGCCGCCCAGGGCAAGATAGCTCCTTGTCTGCCAGTCCTGCGGATAAAGGCAGATGAACGATAACAGGTCAATCGGCGCTTCAAAGACAAAGAGCTGGTTGCCGTTGCCCTCGTATCGGAACGGATAGGACTTGTCAGACCCGGCAATGTCCTGTCTGAATGGGTCTGCCGTTCCTCGCACATGGGCGTATCTCGGCGTACCACTTCGGTCTCTGCCAACAAACACAACATTTTGGAGGCTTCTGCTGTTTTCGTGGGTTAGTTTGTTGGTGTTGGTAGTTGGATGTTGAGTCCGCCGCATCGGAGCATGACGAGGCTGATGAGGTTGGTGACGTGGTGGAAGCCGTAGGCCATGCGGATGGTGACCT
>NZ_JBKEWJ010000034.1:0-22864 GCF_056357555.1 Bifidobacterium sp. LH_230 | reverse complement strand
GCCTATGAAAGCGGGTTCGGTATCAGGACCGGCTGGGCCGGACGCTCAAAATAACCCACCAACACGCCAATGACACGCCAGAATAAGACACACTTTTCTTTACTTAACCCTGCTACACAAACATCACGCAACAAAAAACATCACGCAACAAAATCAGCACCACTTCAGGCTATCGATTCCACCAGCCCGCGAAAGTGCGAAGAGCCAACCGTTTCCCCGCCGCTCGCCACGCCGTCTGCCCCGACGACGAACGAGCCGAAAACGAAAAAAGCCGGAATCTTTCGATTCCGACCTTAACCGTGCCCCCGCAGGGATTCGAACCCTGGACACGCTGATTAAGAGTCAGCTGCTCTAACCAACTGAGCTACAGGGGCAAGCTCAGCGCCACACGCTTCCGTGCAACGAGTGACTAATATACACGCAACCGCCAACAATGCAAATCCCGCCGCGTCGCGCGTGTCGCGCACACATCACATAGCGGTGGCTACGCACGGCAGCACTGGATTTTTCAGTGGCGGAACACTCAGACATCGCGCAGCACCGCGCAAACGCCATACCATCCGCGTCAATCAGTCCGCCCCTGCATGTCAGCTGATCTGACGCAATACACTGGTCATATGAAACAACGTCGTCTCACCGCCAGTATCAGCATCCTGTTCACCGTCTGTATCGTGCTGGGCACAGCGGCATGTGGCAGTGCACAATCTCACACCGCCGAACAGCCATACGGCGAACATTCGCAGAGCGTGCCCTCCGGTACTTCCACCAATCCATCCGCAGAACAACCCACGGTCCCGAACACTACCCAGTCGGACCCTGCTGCCGGTACCAAGAACAACTTTGCCGAACAGCCCACGGAGTCCAACACCGATACCGACACTACCGATCCCACCGCTAATACAGACTGGACGGAATCGTTCGCGCAACAATCTGATCTCGACGGCGAGCTAGACGAAGCCTGGCTGCAATGCGCCCCGCAAAACAACCCCGCACCGAACGTCTTCAGTTGGAAACGAGCCGCGGACCACAGCAAAGTCTGGCTGCACAGTTCGCAAACCACGCTCGGCACCGCGCAGCGCGACTGCATGGACGACGAACTGGATCTGAACGATGCCGTGCAGTCCAGCTCAACGTCCGTATCATCCGCCATGCCCGATTGGGCGCAGGTCAGCAGCGACGAGTACGTCCGATACGAGCGAATCAACAGCGATACAACCGACATTGTGTGGGCCTATGACCGCATCGCAAGGCGACAGCTCACAACCACCACAGCAAACGGATACACTGTCACTTTGCCGTACGCATGGCTCGGCAAAGCTCGGTTCGTTCCCGAAACCGGCACCGATGATCTAGCCGTGGTAAGTAATGAACACCCACAGTACGAGTTGTGCCGATTCACCGTCACCGACGCGGATAACGGTATGAACGGCGGCGATGCTACTACGGACGGCATGAATTCCGCCGGCGATATTGGCAATAGTCTGATTGTCGCAACGCAGGTCAACGGCAAAACGGTGCAGATGTGGGCGACTCGGTGGGCGTTCATCGCAGCTACCGATCCGGACAAGATTTCGACTGACGACGCGGAGGACATTACCGAATTACAGACCGGAGACTCGGTAGATTTCGATACGCTGATACGTCAGGTAGGCGACGGAGATTATTCCGGACTGTTTGCGATTGACGAGTATCTCAAGACTCACGTCACGATTTCGTGATGCGGTACGTAAGGCCGTGCTCACTCACGGATACCGGACATTTCACCGACCGTAGTAGTACGTACAGAAGCTGTGCGTTCAGGTACGCAAGCGAAACGAACGTGCAAGAATAGTGATCGGTCACTCGGTCATGTGAACGAGGCCATGCAACATAGTGCTTTGTCGGGCTTAATGTGATTCTCTATTCTCGGCTCCCTCGGTTGAGGGAGCTGTCGGCAAAGCCGATTGAGGGAGCGTCGGACCCATCACATTACGTCCAACAGAGTATTCAATCAATAACGCATCGAAATCTCAAATCACCGGCGCAACAGGCAAGCCACACATCGATCTCGCACAAAACCGAGGATGAACAAAGGGTAAATACGTCCTGAACCTACGATTACAATATGCGGGTTACGTTATGAAACGAATTGTGGGTGAATGAGGATGTCACAAGGTAAGTTCGGGGACAAACTGCACGCCAGAGCCGAGACCATCAAGCAAGGACTCGCGAGCGCCAAGCATCGGCTACGCACATGGATGTCGCCTGTACTTGACTCCAAAGCAGGTCAAGCGACCGGCTTATTCCTGCGCAAAGCCGGCACCGTCATCCGTACTTTGTGGAGCAAACGTCTGCAATTTTCGTATGCGTTCTACACGATTGTATTTGCTTGTGTCACGACCGCATCGATGGTGATCCTGCAATGGAGCGTCTATGCCGAACCGGTATATGAAGATCCAAATGCAGTAGACGCTTATACCAAGGCATGGAACAGCATTCGTGGACAGGTCACTAAATTTGTAGCGCAAATCTGGCTGCAGCATCTTAACAATGCACTGTTAAATCTCTTGGTTCTCGGCTTGATGTATCTGGTACTGATCTTCCTGATCAACCGGTTTTGGGTAGCAACTGCGATTTTCTCGATCATCATGGCAGTGTTCGCAGTGGCGAACCGTATCAAGGTGAAGCTTCGCAATGAACCGATCATCCCGTCCGATTTGAGTTTTGTTTCCGGAGGTAACAGCGGCGAAATATGGTCATTCATTCCACAAGACGCTGTTGCGATGGTACACCGCTCAATTCGTATGCTGGTTTTGTGGATCATAATTTGCATACTGCTGCAGTTCATTGACCACCGACGTTGCGTAATACCGTTCCATTGGAGGCATCCATTCCTTAATTGGAAGGTGATTGCCGGCAATTGCACAAGATTGATCGCGATGATCGTTAGCATGGCGATGCTGTTTTCATTCACATGGAATCTCAGTATTCCTGGATCTTGGTCGTACGAGTGGGCAAAAAACATGGGCGACACCCCGCAATTGTGGGACACGCTTGGCGACGCACGAGCCAACGGACCGGCGATGAACTTCCTGCGTCTGACGCATGCAAAGATCATGAACAAGCCGGACGGATATAGCAAGACAGCAATGGCGGAGATAGCCGAGAAATACGCAATGCAAGCAAAACAGACCAATCAGAACCGTGCCAATAATCTCACCGACAGTACGGTCATCATGATCCTGTCCGAGTCGTTCTCCGATCCGACCCGAGTGCCGGGTATCACCCTGACCGAGGACCCGATGCCGAACATTCGCTTGATCAAGAATTCGACTACTTCGGGACTGATGCTGTCACCCAGTATCGGTGGTGGCACAGCCAACATCGAGTATCAAGCACTTACGGGACTCAATCTCGGCCTATTCGATGACTCGATGCAGTCACCGTATCAGGAGCTGGTGCCACATCAGAAGCATCCGTACACGTTTAATCAGATTTGGAACGCAAAGTACGGTGACGAGGCGTCTTCGGCGTTCCACCCGTATTACAAGAACATGTACCTGCGCGATTCGGACTACAAAAAGTTCGGGTTCAGCAGCTTCAGTACGCTGGACAGTAATCCCCCGATCACACATCAGGATCGCATCGACAATTCACTGCACGTGAGCGATGCAGCCGCATATCAGAACGTAATCGACTCGCTTAACAGTGACGGGGACCGTGCCCGATTTATCCAACTTGCTACGATACAAAATCACGTGCCATACAACGACTGGTATGTAAATAATCAGTTTAAGGAGGCTGATACGTCCCAGTTGAGTGACAGCGAGCGCCTAAGCATTGATACATATATCAAGGGCGTGAATTTAAGCGACCAAGCAACCGGTAATTTTCTGAATCAACTCAATCAAATGAACCGTCCGATCACCGTTATTTTCTATGGAGATCATCTTCCCGGTATCTATTACACCGCAGCCAGCAATGCTGATAATGCAGTGACCTTGCATGAAACCGATTACTTCATCTGGTCAAACCAAGCGTCTGCGTCCAGCGGAACAAAGCTCGATGCGAGCGATGTCAATGTTACATCCTCGAACTTCTTCATGTCGCTCGCCGCAGAACACATGAACGCCCAAGTGTCTGCATATTTGGAGATGCTGGACGAACTCCGCGCAGAAATTCCTGCGTTCACGCGATTGGTTACAGGCAACGGCGATTGGGGCGAAGGCAGCATCATATATATGGATGCAAACGGCAACAAGATAAAGCACAAGAACCTGTCCAAGAAAGCAAAGAAACTGCTTAAGGAATACACACTCGTGCAGTACGATATGACAGCGGGCAAGGGGTATCTGAACGACACGGACTTTTTTACGGTTCGATGAGCTATTGTTCGGCTTTCGAATAAACTGGGAGCGACTTGTTTTCCATCTCGGAGACTACATGAGTTAGTGAAGGAACTTATCTATCTGATCTGCACAGTTGAACGTGGAAAGATCGACTGAGCGGATCAGCTTGCTCTTAATGAGAATCGCCCAACATTTACTGTCATAACTATGCGATCAATGAGACCCATGCATTGTATGACATACTTAAGTTATCAGGAACGTAGCCAGAATTTGAGATTCGAGGGATTATGCCGCAGTCAAAGCCGTTGATTTCGATTATTGTGCCAGTGTATAACGCTGAAAACTATCTGCGATACTGCATAGACTCGATTCTGGGACAGTCGTACAGCAATCTGGAAGTAATCCTGGTAGACGACGGGGCAAAAGATTCCAGCCCAGCAATCTGCGACGAATACGCGGAAAAAGACTCCCGCGTCACGGTGATTCATCAATCGAATGGAGGCATTTCCAAGGCGCAGAACGCTGGTCTTGATGCTGTCCACGGCGAGTACATTGCATTTGCAGATAATGATGACATTCTCGACCGGCACAATATCGAGTATTTGCTGCATGCATTGCTTGTCACCGGAGCCGATATGAGTAAGGCCCGATGGCGTCAATTCGGCGTATCCCAACTGGCAACCGTGGCAGCGACGGCCGCGAAGGGAGCCGAAGCCCCGAACACAATCACCGTATTCGAGCATCCTCTCACCGTTTATCAAACCGTGTTCTGCAAAAGCCTACGTCTGATTGGCGATAAACTCGGACGTCACACCGAAGCGCGATATTTCAACGAGGCAAACTGGTGTCGACTCTACAGACGCGAATTGTGGGACGGCATTCGCTTCCCGGAAGGCATGTACGCACAAGATGTGATGGTCGCCGGTGAACTCTACATACGCATGCACAGAGTAGCCGATATCGAAGTGAATCTCTACAACTGGTTGCAGTCCGCCGACTCAGTGACACACAAAGAACGCAGCTTCAGCTTCTATCACGATAATTTCGCCGCTGGTGCCGCCAACTTCCGCCTGTGTCTAGAGCGGGGTGTTCGACCAGGCCGCAGCTATTACACACTCGTCGGCGCATTTCATGAGGAAACATCCGCACCCGATTTCAACGAACCAGCAAGCCAGGAACAGCGGCAAAAAGATTCCGAGGAATACCGCGAACTAGTTGGCAAGTTATCCCTTACCCAGCGCGCCCACTGCATAATCACCCGTCAAATCCGCTTATTCGAAAAGCGAATCTATGACGCGCGGATCAAGAATATGCAATAGCCATCGCCCCAATAACAAGATCAGCAGATACCGTACTCTTGCTACACTAAGTCTATTATGGGTAATCCGTTACAACGATTGAAGGCCAAATACCGGTATTCACTGGTCGTGTTCAAGGAACTAGTGAAAACGGACTTCCAGCTCCGGTATCAGGGGTCGTTTTTGGGGATGGCATGGTCTGTGCTCAAACCGCTCATGCTGTTCGCAGTGATGTATGTAGTGTTCGTTCGATTCCTGAAGTTCTCGGATGGGACCCCGACTTTTGCTATCTCATTGCTCTGCGGCACATGTCTCTGGTCCTTCTTCAATGAAGCAACGACCATGGGCATGCGCGGTATCGTTGATCGTGGTGATTTAATGCGTAAGGTGCATTTCCCTAGCTACATTATCGTCGCTTCAAACACTATGGGGTCGATGATTTCGCTTGGTATCAACCTGGTGGTCGTCATCTGCTTTGGCTTCTTCTCCCACGCCCACTACACATGGCGGTTGCTACTCGTCCCGCTCAATATTCTTCAACTGTATTTGCTAGCACTCGGTATTGCCCTGCTGTTGAGCACGTTGTACGTATACTTCCGTGATGTGGCGCATATTTGGGAAGTCCTTATGCAGGCGATGTTCTATGCCACTCCGATTATTTACCCAATCGGTATGGTAGGTCAACGAGCACCAGAGTTCGCTTGGGCGGCAAAATATATGATGGCTGTGCCAAGTACACAAGCGATTATGGATGTCCGCCATAATCTGTTATCTCCGGAAGATGTTCCGACTGTCTGGACGTTTGTTGGATCCACCTGGCTTTCAACACTGCCCTACATTTTGACAGTAGTGATTCTGATCGCTGGAATCAAGGTGTTCCGTAAGCATAGTGCTCGATTTGCGGAGGTATTGTAGTCATGAGTAATGTGCAGCGGAGTGCAGTAATTACCAACGATGTCGTGCTGCGCGTCGAGCACGTATCCAAATCCTTCAGACTGCCCACCGAGCAGGCTACCGGTCTGAAAATGGCTTTTCTCAATTGGACGAAAGGCATTAAAGGATACACGGAGCAGCATGTGCTCAACGATATTTCGTTCGAAGTACATCGCGGTGATTTCTTCGGCATCGTCGGTCGTAACGGTTCCGGCAAGTCAACGCTGCTGAAAATCATTTCGCAGATTTATCAACCGGAGCATGGTTCAGTGGAAGTCAACGGTAAGCTGGTGCCGTTCATTGAGCTGGGTGTTGGTTTCAATCCGGAACTGACGGGTCGCGAAAACGTATATCTTAACGGCGCTTTGCTTGGTTTCAGCCACGCAGAGGTTGATGCGATGTATGACGATATCGTGGAGTTTGCCGAGCTTGGCGATTTCATGGATCAGAAACTTAAAAATTATTCCAGCGGCATGCAGGTGCGTCTGGCGTTCTCTGTAGCGATCAAAGCGCAGGGAGATATCCTCGTGCTGGATGAGGTACTAGCGGTGGGAGATGAAGCATTCCAGAAGAAATGCGATCAATTCTTCAAAAGCGTTAAAGAAGATCCATCAAAAACAGTGATTCTAGTGACCCATAGCATGGCGTCAATGAAAAAATACTGCAATAAGGCTATTCTCATAAAAGAAGGTGTTATTGCCGCATCCGGCGATCCGCGACAGGTTGCTGATCAGTACAGCTTGGAAAATGCCCAGAAAAATACGATTTTTCAGACGCAAGCTAAGCAGGAGCGTAAGCATCCCACCGGTTTGAATTCTCGTGTACCCATCCTTAAGGTGATGAATCACGGAAATGATATTGTAGATGGTTCTGGAACATACGATTTCGATATTGAGTACCAGTTCAATGGGGACATTCCCGCTTATCTTGGTGTCATTCTTCAAGACGCTCGTAGAGGAGGCCAGATCTACGATATTGACAGCCAGACAAACGGCAAGGGAACACCCATCCAACCAGGACACCATACCATAGGTTTCTCCATTCCTCTGAACCTGATAAATAACGGAGAATACAGACTGTTTGCCACCTTGCGGGTGGACGATAACGATGATCCGGATAATATAGAATACGTTGCTTTTACTAATGACGATAATTGTGCGTATTTCGCCATCAGAAATAACGAAAACAGCGAAAATGGCGTGCTCAATGAGCGGGCCATACGATTCACCATATCGAATAAATAATCGGGAATCGAAAACGACAATAAGGAAGTCGATATGTCTCGTGTAGCGCTTTGCGGAGTGTTTGACATCCCGAACTATGGAGATCATCTGTTCCCCATGGTGTGCAGAAATGAGTTAAAACGCCGCGGCTATCAGGGTGAAGTAGTGCTGTTTTCTCCGTTTGCAGCACAGGAGAGCTTCGTGGAAAACTCCGCCGTGCATTCTCTGGATGATTTGGAATGCATGCATCAGGAGAAACCATTCGATGCGATTATCGTCGGTGGAGGCGAAATCATTCATTGGCATCGCTTCGGGCAGAAGCGGGATTTTTCTAGCGCGACATTCACTCAGTATCCAATGGATAAGGTGTGGATGATTCCTTCATTCATGAAAATGAAATATGATGTTCCTCTGCTGTGGAATGCTCCCGGCATTCCATTTGCATTTGATTCTGCTGCTAAAACCGCGCGTTTACTGATCGGTAATGTCGATTATCTGAGCGTCAGAAACGAATTCTCTGCCGGTGTCCTACATGATATCGGTATTGACGATGCACAAGTCTCGATTGTGCCCGACACAGGCTTTTCTTTGAAAGCTATAGCCTCCGAACAGCAACTGCATAATGCTAAGGAGGAGATATTCCCCAAATCTGACAACTATATTGTGTTTCATTGCAACAGGTTCATTCCCGAAGATGCCGTTACGGATGTAGTTGCCATGCTTAATAAACTTCACAATGTCGGCCGCGATGTGGTGCTGTTACCTCTTGCATATACACATGGCGACGAGGATGCACTGCGAGCCATTGCTGAAAAGCTCTCCTTCGACGCGTTCGTACCGCAAAAACCTCTATCTTTGTTACAGATCATTGGTATTCTTGCCAATTGCAATTTGTATGTTGGGACCAGTCTGCATGGATCTGTTACAGCTTCCGTTTTCGGTAAACCAATCGTAGGCTTCGATTACCAACAGACCAAGAAGACAAAAGATTTATATCATCAACTTGGCTTTGATGATTACTATGTCACTGAAGTGAAACTGCTAAGCTCGACCGTCCAGAACGCGATCGAGCATCAGCATCCATTCGATTTCTCCGGTGTACAAGCCCGTATCGATGAGCATTTCGATACTCTTTGCGCTTATCTCGACGGAAGACGAAAAGCGACTCCATCCCCCACACATATGCTGGGCGATTTATCAGATATGACTCAATCATATTTCGAACGTCAAGAGCAATGCAAAGGTCTGCTCAAAAGGCAAAAGGAACTCGAAGAAGCCTTACAGACGAATATTAGTTTTGTTACTATTTTCAAAGCTCGTTCTACTTCATACGCACAGGAGGTAGAGCGGTTACGCCGCAAAAATCAAGAGCTTCAGCAACAATGTGAAACTCTGAAAAAACAAATTGTCGAGCACCCTGTAAAGACATATCGCCGTATCCGTAAAATCTATAAATAAAATCATTATTAGTGACAATATCCAGGAGTAATAAATCATGCGCATTGACGAAGAAACATGTAACAGACTGGGCATCTTTTTTTTCTATGACAAAGATGGTGTTGTGGACGATTATGTGTCAACTCTATTAGACGGTTTTAAACCATTCTTTTCCGAAATAACCATTGTTGTCAATGGCAAGCTGAACAATGAAGGACGATCCAAATTCCTGACATATACCGATAAACTTATTGTTCGTGCGAACAAAGGTTTCGACGTATGGGCATATAAGACTGCTCTTGATTCATACGGCTGGGACAAACTCGCAACCTTTGATGAAATTGTACTATTTAATGCAACAATCATGGGACCGGTGTATCCATTCTCCGAAATGTTTGAAACAATGGATCAACGGGATCTTGATTTCTGGGGCATTACCAAATTCCATCGGGTGCCTACTGATCCCTTTGGCCGCAGTCCCTTTGGCTATCTTCCCGAGCATATTCAGTCGCATTTCCATGCTTATCGTAAGAGTTTGCACACCAGTCAGGCATTCCGCGACTATTGGGACAACATGCCGGAAATCAAGAACTATTTTGATTCTGTTGGTCTGCATGAATCGCTGTTTACCAAGCGCTTCGCGGATAAGGGGTTCAAGTGGGATGTATATGTGAATACGGACGATTTGGAAGGCTTCTCGTATGGTCCCATCACCTACGCGGCGAAAACGTTAGTAGCAGAGAAACGCTGTCCAATTTTTAAACGTCGCTCCTTCTTCCATGATTACCGTGATGTCATGACGCAGGCGGTCGGCAATGCCGCACTCGATCTTTTTGAGTATCTACGTGATCACACTGACTACGACACTGATCTAATTTGGCAGAACGCCATTCGCACGATGAACATGGCGGACTTGCAGAAGAATCTGCATCTCGACTATGTCTTGCCACAGTCAATGGGAGTGCCGATTCCGCAGGAACGGCGTATTGCACTGGTCATTCATGTGTATTACATGGATCTGCTAGACAAGACCATTGAGTATATTCGTTCAATGCCTGAAGGCTGTGACGTTATTATCACTGTGGGTTCAGGAGAAAACCAGCAACTGGTCAAAGATCGTTGCCGCGACTTGCCATATAACGTCGATGTGCGATTGATCGAAAATCGTGGTCGCGACGTCAGCGCATTGCTAATTGGCGGCGGCAAGGATCTCATGCAATACGATTACGTGTGCTTCGCTCACGATAAGAAAGTCACCCAGCTCTCTCCTTATAGCATCGGTGACGGATTCGCTTACAAATGTTTTGAAAATATTCTGGCTTCCAAAGAATATGTGAGCAATGTCATCAAACTGTTTGAGGATAATCCGCGTCTAGGCATTGCCATGCCCACAGCTCCGAACCATGCCGATTATTTTCCTAGCTACACGTTCCCGTGGGGACCTAACTTTTGGGGAACCTGGAGCGTTCTCGAAAAACTCGGGTTCAATAATATCCCACTTGACGTAATGAAGGAACCTGTCGCGCCGATGGGCACCATGTTCTGGTTCCGTCCGAAGGCTTTTCATGGGTTGCTGGATCGAGAATGGAAGTATACCGATTTCCCACCAGAGCCTAATAAGGTCGATGGAACAATGCTGCACTTCATCGAGCGAGCCTATGGCTATGTGCCTCAAGGCAACGGCTACTATTCGGCATATATTTTCTCCGATCGTTTCGCTCGAATCGAGCTCACTAATCTTTCGTACGAGTTGCGTGAAATGACCAAGTCGGTTACCGATCCATGGATTCGTCCCAATCTCTTCCAAACCACAGTTGCGGTTGCCGAAGGCAAGCGCTTCCGCAATACCTCGCTCCGGATTATCAAGAACCTCATCAAGAGGATTCCTGTGCTTGGTCCGACTCTCGTCAAGGTGCATGTGCACCAGTTGGAGCAGAAGGAGCACCGGAAATGACGACTACTCAGACCCAGACCCCGGTCAAGGGCCATAGACCAAGGCTTTTCTACTTGGATTTAGTACGAGCTCTCGCCGCTGTGCTGATTGTTATTACGCATTTTAACAATCCGTTTCTAACACAGCATCCGATACTCGTTAACCAACCATTCGGCATCTATGTCGGCGGGCTCGGTGTATCGCTGTTCCTGATCATCTCCGGCGCCGCACTGATGTATACGCATGATGAACCTGAACACCTGAATCTACGCACCTTCTATTGGAAGCGATTCAAGGCCATTTATCCGATGTTCTGGATTGCGTTCGTTATTGCGAATGCATATCTTTTCCTGCACAATGGCGCTATTGTTGAGGCACAGGCACCAAAATGGAGTCTGCTATTCTCCCTATTTGCCATTGACGGGTTTTTGGCCAATGCCGCGATCCCAACGTTCTACACACTTGGCGAATGGTTCCTTGGATTTATCATCATTTTCTACATCTTTTTCCCATTGCTGCGTTGGTGCGTCAAGAAGCATCCCCTGTGGACCGCAGGAATCGCGCTAGCCGGTTATGCGATTACTCTTGCCGCCAATCTGCAGCTGCATGGCATGCCGAAGGATCTTCTCCTTACCACCCGTCTGCCGGAGCTACTATTCGGTATGTATTTTGTCAAATACATCAAGAAGGTACCGCATTATGTTGGAGCGGGTTCCATTGTCGTACTCGTGTTTCAGCAGATATTTCATCCGGTTACTGGCAATATTGCCGTAACCGTGGTGGGCATTCTGTTCTTCCTCGTACTGGTATGGATCTCCCAGTGGGTGAATATGCAACCGGTTCGCGTGATTGTCGGATCGATATCAAAGTATTCATATCCGATTTTCCTGGTTCATCATCAGGTGATTATTCAGGTGTTCAGCAAGCTGGATTTCGCACATATGGGTATGGCAAATGCCTATATATTATTTGTCGTCGACTTCATTATCATTATGGCGCTATCCGTTGCGTTGCTGCATGTGAACAAAGCAACTCTTGCCTACGTGAAACAAATGTTCACACGAGTTTCCGCCAAATAATAACGGTAAATATGATTGGGGCGGTGTCCGTGGCATTACGGACACCGCCCCAATCAATTGCATATGGATCAGTGCGCAGCAAGAATCCTATTGATCTTTGTAGCATCACCCCATACACCCGGGGAATCATACGGACGATCGGGGAATGCACCATAATCGAGCTTGATGTCTAAGTTATTATCTTTGATATACTGTTCGACTCGTTCGGCCAGTGTAATCGGCTTACCGGTGCAGCAGTTGATGACACCATCGATTCCCGTCTGGGACACAACGGCCGCAATTTGACGGGCTAGTTCGTCAACATTGATGAAATCGTACTTGTTCTTACCGGTAGTGAAGGGGAACGTCGGCTTCCCCTCCTGTGCGGCTTGCAACAGCTTGGAGAAGATGGAATTGCCTCTCGCGTCATCGCCCACAATATAGTAGGCCCGGATCCACTGTGCGATAGCGTCATGTTCCTTGGCCAGCATCAGGGTTGCCTCTCTCAATGCATTCTTGGCAATGCCATACATGGAAGCGGGGTGGCAAGGCGTGTTCTCGTCAATGGCGCCTTCCCAATACCCCACCTCATGCATGGTGCCCATCACGGCGATCTGCTTCAGTCCGCTGTCAAGCATCGTCTTGATGAACCGATAATGGTTGGAAAGATCTCCCATGTGGTTGTCGGAGTTATGCTTGAAGCCGTCTCGCCATGCCATATGCAGGCAGACATCAGGAGACCCCAGCTTGGTGAATAATGCATCATCAGGCTCGAAGATGTTCGCTTCGATCTTCGTGGCCCTATCATCCACATCATTCAAACGCAAATCGGAAGCGATGACCTCCTGCCCCGTGTCCAGTAATGCCTTGACGACGTGACGGCCGATATAACCGCCGGCTCCGGTAACCAGTATCTTTTTACTCATAATTTTTACCTTCCAAACTTCACTATGTTCACTGTTGCGGGTCATCCGATGGCCTGCTGATGATTTTGTTCTCCGCAACGCTCTTCAAATGCTGACCGTATGGCGACTTTCCATACTTGATGGCGGCCTCCATAAGCTCGTCACGGGAAATCCAGCCGTTTTCGAACGCTATTTCCTCGGCAACCGCAATAGGCAGACCCTGCGCGCGCTGCACGGTGCGTACGAATTCGCCGGCCTCATACAAGGAATCCATGGTGCCCGTATCCAGCCATGCATAACCACGGCCGAGCGTTTGGACAGTGAGGGAACCATCCTTAAGGTACATCTCATTGAGATCGGTAATTTCCAGCTCGCCTCGGGCAGAAGGTTTCACTCGCTTGGCGAATTCCGTAACGCGATTATCGTAGAAATACAAGCCGGTCACGGCATAATTGCTTGCCGGATGCTCCGGTTTTTCCACAATGGAAATGGCCTTATGATTCTCATCGAATTCAACCACACCGTAGCGTTCCGGATCATCAACGTAATAACCGAATACCGTGGCTCCATGTTCCACGGACGCGGCTCGACGCAACGTCTTGCCCAAGCCGTTACCGTAGAAGATATTATCACCCAGCACCAATGCGCAGGGTTCACCGGCAATGAACTCCTCGCCGATGATAAACGCCTGGGCAAGGCCATCGGGTGAAGGCTGCACCTTGTAGCTGAAGTTCACGCCATACTGAGAGCCGTCGCCTAGCAGACGTTCGAAGTTCGGCAGATCCTTCGGGGTGGAAATGATAAGGATATCCCTGATTCCCGCCATCATCAACACGCTCAGCGGATAATAGATCATCGGCTTGTCATACACCGGTAACAGCTGCTTGGAAGTGACGGTAGTCAATGGGTACAGACGAGTGCCGGAACCACCGGCCAGAATAATGCCTTTCACTTGCCCAGCTCCTTTGCCAGATAGTTATCGAGCAGTTCCTCCCAATCGGCAGGCCGATACCCCGTTGCCTCGAGTTTTTCGAGGTTCAGGGAACAATTACGCGGGCGCAGGGCGGCATGATGAGTGTGCGCATATTCCGCCACGGAATTGGCGACAATACAACTCGGGTCAGCGCCGGCCGCCTTGAATACCGCCGTAGCGATATCGTACCAGTTGGTGACGCGGCCTGAACCGGTCATGTTGTAAGTACCATATGGCGCATGGTTGACGAGCAGATGGAAAATTGCTCCGGCCATATCGCTGGTGAACGTGAGACGGCCGAACTGATCGGACGGCGCTTCGGCATGTTCTCCGCTTTTGGCGAGGCCAAGCATACGGGTAACGAAGTTGTGGCCTTCGCCAATCACCCAGCTGGAACGAAGCAGGTAATGGCGCGGAACATTTTCGACTAATGCATCGCCCGCAGCCTTGGTCTGCCCGTATACGCTGAGAGGTGCGAACCGTTCATCTTCGACGTGCATTTCCTTTTCGCCGTCGAATACATAATCACTGGAAATATGCACCAATGTGATGCGGTGCTCCGTCGCCACCTTCGCCAGATTCCTGACACCCTCGACGTTGGTACGCCAAGCGGTTTTACGGCCTTCTGGAGTTTCCGCCGCATCGACCGCGGTGTAGGCAGCGGCATTGATAATCGTGCCATACAAATCCCAATTGATGTCTTCGTAGGCGGCAGAGTCGGCGATATCGAACGTATCGGTGTCATGATATTCGAAACCTTGCAGATGATGTTCCTCGGCGTATCGACGGATGGCGCGACCAAGCTTGCCATCACAGCCAAAGACCATGGTGCGCTTCGGATCCATCGGCTTGGCGTCCTTGAGCATCGGATGATGCAGGTCGGCCTCGCTCCTCTCGGACTCCTCCAGCGGGATTGGCCACTGGATGCTGAGTTCCGGATCGGCGAGGTTCACGAACGTGTACGTCTTCTTCTGTTCGAGGCTCCAGTGTGCGTTTACTAGATACGTGTACACCGTGCCGTCCTCGAGCGCCTGGAAGCTGTTGCCCACGCCGCGCGGCACGTAGATGGCCTTGCTCGGGTCAAGACGGGTGGTGAACACCTGGCCGAAGCTTTCGCCCGGACGCAGGTCGACCCACGCGCCGAAGATCGAGCCGGCCGCGATCGAAATGTACTTGTCCCACGGCTCGGCGTGGATGCCGCGCGTCACTCCCTTGGTCGCGTTGAACGAGATGTTGTTCTGCACCGGTCCGAAATCGGGCAGGCCCAGAGCAGTCATCTTCGCACGCTGCCAGTTCTCCTTGAACCAGCCGCGATTGTCGCCGTGCACCGGCAGATCGAACACCAGTAATCCGGGGATGTTCGTCTCGGTGACCTTCAGTTCCTTTTCAAAATCCATGTCAGTCATCCTCATCATGGCGGCTCCCCCCGGAAACGATCCAGAGAAGTCGCATGTCTTCATTCAATCGGAGCCGATCACTGGCCTTGTGCCTTGTACTTGGCTTCGGTCGCGGCCTTGGCCGGCTCCCACCACGCACGGTTCTCCGTGTACCAGGCGATCGTCTGCTCGAGTCCCTTCTGGAAGTCCGTGTGCACCGGCTTCCAGCCGAGCTCGGTCCGCAACTTGGTCGAGTCGATCGCGTAACGGCGGTCGTGGCCCGGACGGTCCTTGACCCAGTCGAAGTCGTCGGGATCCTTGCCCATGACGGTGAGGATGTCGCGCAGCACGGTCAGGTTGTTCCGTTCGCCGTTCGCGCCGATCAGATACGTCTCGCCGATGCGGCCCTTCGTGAGGATCGTCCACACTGCCGAGCTGTGATCCTCCGTATGGATCCAGTCGCGCACGTTCGAACCGTTGCCGTACAGCTTCGGCTTCAGGCCGTCGAGAATGTTGGTGATCTGACGCGGGATGAACTTCTCGACATGCTGGTACGGACCATAATTGTTCGAACAGTTCGAGATCGTCATGCGAATGCCGAACGTGCGGTGCCACGCGCGCACCAGCAGATCCGAACTCGCCTTCGTCGACGAATACGGGGAGGACGGATGGTACGGAGTCTCCTCGGTGAACTTCGCCGGATCGTCCAGGGCAAGATCACCGTACACCTCGTCGGTGCTCACGTGATGGTAGCGCACGTCGTACTTGCGGCACGCCTCGAGCAGGCGGAACGTGCCCTCGACGTTGGTCTTCAAAAACGGCTCCGGGTTCGCGATCGAATTATCATTATGCGACTCGGCCGCATAATGCACGATCGCGTCATGGACCGGCACGATCCTGTCGAGCAGCTCGGCGTCGCAGATGTTGCCATGCACGAACTCGACGCGGTCGCCCAGAATGCCCTTGATGTTCTCCAGATTGCCCGCGTAGGTAAGGGCATCGAGCACCGTAATGTGCACATCCGGATGGTTGTTGTAGACGTAGTGGACGAAATTCGAACCGATGAAGCCGCAGCCACCGGTCACAATGATGTTATGAGGAGTAAACACTTCTTCAGCCATATCATTACTATATCCGCGACGTGGAGAAAACGGAAATAGGCTTCAATCCCGATGCAGCAGCCAAGGAGCTAGCCCGTCTCTCAAAAGTTGACAATAATAATATTGCCATGTTTTGCCACACTTCCTTGAGCCGGCCAATGAGGCATGCTTTGGGAAACCGACTCGGCTTCCTTATACTGCTGGGACGATCCTGTCTGGTAGTGAATACCTTGAGTCGCCAGAAAAAGATTTTTCACAAAGGTACCATGCTCAACAGAAAAAGTAATTTCGTATAAGGAGCGTCCCACCAAAGAAAGCTGGTCACTCTTATAGCAATCATTATTCCGCAATGGAGTATGTGAACCTACAAAAATCACCGGAATATCGGGCGATTCACCAAGACCCAAATTATCAATACGTGTTTTAATCTCCCAAGATAATTGAACATCCTGTTCATATGTGACAGATTCAGTATAATAAAGTCTATTTACAATATATGCCTGATTCAAACCAACAACAATCACGAGAACAAGAGCAGCAACCCGACAAAGATATGAGCAAAGACCACGAACCGGCAAAGCCGATATCTGAGTACACGAATAAGCAACCGCCAATGAGAAAGCGAGAGAATAGCTAATTTCCGTCCTTACGCTGGGAGCCGATCCGAGAATTATCGACATCAACATAGGAGAACAACAAATAGCAAAAACAATTATTATATTAAGTATATTAAAACCATGCAAACAGTTCTCCACAAAAACAATTACCACGAAAATGGCAAGAAAAATCGTCGCAAGAAGAGAATAGAAAATACCATAGCCAAAATACATATCTCTAGCATGCTTTAATATATTAATTACTATCAAATCGAAATTATCCTTACCCCATCGGGACTGATCCGCGATATAAGGATTAACCTGAATATGCATGAACTTCATTACACAGAAGTTTGTAGACTTAAATAACAGATAGCCCGCGGCGAACACGGTAACTGAACAGCCAATCCACAACAATTGTTGACGCCTCAGACTACTGTTCCAATATCGAATTACTGCAATGAATGCGACTCCCGTTATAAATAACGTAACCATTGCCAGATACATGGAGAAGGCAAGATAAGCTAAAATAACGGCGATACATCCATATGCAACTTTTTTTCTTTTTTGATTGGACTCAAATAGCCGATTCGTAAATAGTAGCGACAGTGCCACAGCGCCAATCGAAAAAGCTATTTCAGGCCCCTGCAGCAGAAATCCAAGCTGTTCAGCCAAAACGGGAGACGCAACAAAAGGAATCATGAAGAACATCGGCTGAATCGTATAATCTCTCGAAAGGGAAGATAACATATATGCCCAAAGTAATGCAGAAAAGCCGAATAGTACCACAGTCAAAAATGAAGCTAAGGCATTGTTGTACCAATAAAGCCCGGTTAGATGCTTAAACAATATAAGCCCATAGCGCTCCAATTCGTACCATGATTGATACAAAGAATCTGGAATGCTAATCATCGACTGCGTGTCAATGGAAAATGTATTACCGAATAATTTAAGACCATAGCCTATTAACAAAAAAACAAACGATAAAAGAATTTGACCGTGGAATGTTTTACAATATGTAATAAAACCCGAGGGAAGAATAGAAGACAGCACATCATTCTCATAACGTCGTCTCAGACAATCAATATTAGAAGACTGGTTTGTTGACATTTCCGACACCATATTATTCGCCTTGTAGTGTAAATTGACTCTAAATATTATTAAATATTATCGAATCAATTCCTCCTCAATTAGATAATTTGGCCTATTTTTAGTTTGCATAAACACGCGGCCAAGGTATTCTCCAATAATTCCAATACACAAAAGTTGCATGCCACCAAGAATGAGCACCACAATCAGCGTCGAAGCATATCCCGGAACATCTACGCCAAAGGACAAAGTCCGCACTAATACAACAATCGCATATACCAGCGCTGCAAAAGAAACCACTCCGCCTGACCAAGTCGCAATCTTCAGTGGTAGTGTGGTAAAACTTGTAATGCCATCCATTGCCAAATGGAATAGCTTGAAATAATTCCACTTGGTCTTACCAGCCACACGCTTGCCACGATCGTACAAGAATTCTATCTTTTTAAATCCAATCCAGCTGAACAAAGCCTTTGAATTGCGTTCGGATTCATCCAGTCTTTTCAGTGCATCGATGCATTTACGGTCCAGCAGACGGAAATCACCGGTATCTTTTTGAATTGCAACACCGGATACCTTCTGCAACAAATCATAATACCAATGACTCGTCGCTTTCTTCAGCCAGCTCTCCCCCTCCCGAGAACGCCTGCGGGCGTATACATCGTCATATCCTTGTCGCCACAACTCGGCCATTTGCGGAATTAGCTCCGGCGGATCCTGCAAATCGGCATCAATGATTACCAAGCCATCCGTATGCACATTCACAATACCGGCATACATGGCCTTCTCTTTGCCGAAATTTCTGGACAAGAAAATATACTCCGCATATGAATGAGTCTTCGCGTACTCGCGAATTAATTCACGGGTATTATCCCTAGAACCGTCATCAACAAATAACATCGTGTACTCAAGATCACGGGATTCGGCAATTAACGTGTCCATACGTTCAAATAGCAACGGCAAAGACTCCTGCTCGTTATAGCAAGGAACCAGCACCGTGATCGTTTCTCTATTGGTAGCCAACTGTTCTCCGCCGTTCCGTTCCACGCTTCACCTCAAGATGATGCCAATCAATTTACCCATATGGTAGTCTAACGGACTGATTCTTGTCAGTCGCTCCGACTCATCAGCGTCTGTGTGCGCCAGACACTACTAGTGTATGGCATACACAGGCATATTCTTGGAGATATTGGAGATTTCTGTTGTTTTCGTGGGTTAGATCGTGTGTTCGGGTAGCCACGTGTTGGGGTCTTCCTCATTGGAGTATGACGAGGCTGATGAGGATGTCAGCGTGATGAAGCCGTAGGCCATATGAATGATGATCTTGATTTGATGAGGTCTGGTTTTTGTTCCGTCTCTGCTGTGAGACGGCTTGTGCCATCTATACTCGTTCTCGGCCTGTTCCGGTGTCCTGTAGCCCAAGGAGGCGTGCAGGCGCTTCGAGTTGTTCCACGAGACCCACCGTATCGTCGCGTACTCCAGCTCATCTACCGTCCGGTACGGCCTATTGTTCCAGATCAGCTCGCGCTTGTACGTGTTGTTCGTACGATCAGCCGGCACGTTGCCGTACGAGTCGCCGACCGTGCCGGTCGACGGGAGCATCCCCGCATCCGCCACGTGCGTGGAATACGAGGCTGATGTACCACGAGCCGTGGTCGGAGTGGTGCACTGTGTCTGTTCAATAGGAGGTGGGCCGTGTGAGCGTGTGGAAGGTTTCCGTTTGAGCGGCAGGTTTTAGTCCACTTCAGCGTGTGGTGAGAAGCGAACACCGGCCCGTCCTGCCTGGACTAGTTTCCCGAGTTGAAAGCAAACCGTTCGGTTTCTCGGGAAAGGAAAGGAATGACGGTACCGGTGTCCGTGCAACAACGTATCAGGGTGCTTGACGCGCGTGGCGCGTCATGGAGAAGCATCGCGAAAGAGGTGGGCGTGGCTCGTGACACGGTCGCGAAATACGCCCGGGAGGAGGATTGCTCGCCAGAGCCGGAGCATCCCGTCTCGAGACCGTCGAAGCTCGACCCGTTCAAGGCGACGGTGGACGAATGGTTGGAGGCGGACCGGTTCATGCCGCGCAAGCAACGGCATACCGCCCAACGCGTGTACGACCGGCTCGTCGCGGAGAAGGGCTACCGGGGCTCGTACTCGCCGGTGCAACGCTATGTGAAGCATTGGCGCGAGGAGCACCGGCTGGCGGAGGACGGGTTTCTGGAACTTGAATGGCGTCCGGGCGAGGCTCAGGTCGATTTCGGTTTGGCGCAGGCCGTGATCGGCGGGGATCGCGTCGACGTGCATTGCCTGGTCGTCACGTTCCCCTTTTCGAACATGCGCTATTGCGTGGCCCTGCCCGGCGAGAACGCGGAATGCGTGTGCGCCGGTTTGCGCATGATATTCGAGCACGCGGGCGCGGTCCCGCTGACGCTGGTGCTCGACAACGCCACCGGTGCCGGTCATCGGGTCACGTGGGACAAGGTCGCTGTCGTCAAGGTATTCGAATCGTTCGTCTCGCATTACCGGTTGGAGACGCGGTTCTGCAACCCGAATTCGGGCAACGAGAAGGGCAGCGTGGAGAACGCGGTCGGGTTCCTGCGCCGCAACATCATGGTGCCCCTGCTGAACGCGGAGTCGTACGCGCAGTTGACACGATACATGCTGGAGCGGTGCGACGCGATGGCCAAGACGGCGCATTACCGCAAGGGCAGGCCGATCGGGGAACTGTTCGCCGAGGAGAGGACGGATATGCAGCCCTTGCCCGCCAAACCCTACGACGCGGTTCGTTGGGAGGTCCGGAAGGCCGACAAGGACGGGCGCGTGCAGGTCGACGGCAACTATTACCTCGCCGGCCCCTCGTGGCGTGGCTGGACGTTGGACGTGGGACTGCGCGCGTTCAACGTGACGATCCGCACCCAGGACGGGCGCACCTGCGCGAGCCTTCCACGCGTGTACGGGGACTCGCCCGCCACGATCCGCAACCCCGCCACGCTCCTGCCCGCACTGGGACGCAAGACCCGCGCGTGGGACGATTCCACCATCCGCGGTGATTTCCCCGACAAGCTCAGGCTCGCGATCGACCACATGGACGCCAAGGCGCGCAGAACCACGTTCCGACTCATCTCCAAGACGAGCGACGCGTGCGGGTTCGAACCGGCCGTCAAGGCCGGCGAGCACCTGATCGAACAGGGACACCCGCTCGACGAGGCCAGCCTGACCACCATGGCCCGGCGCATCGCCGCCGGCGAGAAACCGTACGAGCAGACCGCGCCGGATCTGACCGGATACGACGTGTTCATGAAACCCCGCGAGACGCGCGAAAGAAAGGAGGCATAAGCCATGACGTCGCACCGGCCGCCCATCGTCATGCCCGACACGAAACGCCGCCGCGCGTCCACCGGCGAGAAGATCGAAACGATCATGAACCTCGCACGACGACTGCCCCTGACCCGCCAGATCCTCGCCGACCAGCTCGCCCAGGCCACGCCGAGCCAGATGGAGTTCATGGAGGAATGGATGAGGGCCGAACTCGATTCCCGGGAACGTTCCAAACGCTCCCGACTCCTCAAACAGGCCGGATTCCCTGCCGATAAGGAACTCGACGGGTACGACTGGACCCCGATACGCTTCCCGGTCGACTACGGCAGGCAGCAGATCGAAAGCCTCGACTTCATCGACCGGCACGAGGACCTCGTCCTGTTCGGGCCTCCCGGCACCGGCAAGACCCACCTCGCCATCGCGCTCGGCAGGAACGCGTGCCGCAAGGGAATACCGGTACGCTACTATACGGCCGCGAGCCTGGTCATGCGACTCCTCAGGGCCCAGACCGACAACCGGCTCGACAAGGAACTCGCGATGATCGGCCGGACACCGCTGCTCATCATCGACGAACTCGGCTACGTGCCCATCGACGAGGAAGGCAGTCGTCTCCTGTTCCAGGTCGTCACCAACGCGTACGAGACCCAGAGCATCATCTACACCACCAACATCGAGTTCAGTGGATGGGGCAGGATCTTCGGCGACCCCAACATGGCCGCCGCGATCATCGACCGCACCGTCCACCACGGACGCCTCATCGAATTCACCGGGCCCAGCCGACGCGTCAGCCAGGCCCTTATGTTCGGCAAGGAAAACAACAACCAATAACCACACCAACCAACGGCCGGCACCCCTCACGCCAAAACCCGAAAAAATCAGTGACTAAAACCGAAACGCCGATTTGACGAAATACAGTTCAGGGGCGCGTCCGGTGAGATGACGTCGCGCGAAGCCGCACGGGCGGTGGGTGTGGATTCGTCGGTCGTGCGAAACTGGAAGCGGCAACTGCTCGGCGAGACGAAGGGGACCATGGTGGCGAAGGACGGACCGGAACGCAGGGATGCCGCGCCGCCGGCGGACGCGGATGCGCTGCGCGGCGAGATCGCCGCGTTGCGCGCCAACCTCGAGCGTCTGCGCGCCGAACAGAGGGCCATGGAGATCCGGTTGGCGAGCATGAGGGGGGGCGGCGGAGCTGGTGGGAAAAGGGCGGGTTCTAGTGATCGTTGCAACGCCTGATGATCCGAGAGGAGAGATCAGGTGGGCAAGTGGGTGTTCGACGGCGTCGAGTACGAGACCCGGAGTCTGATGTGCGAGG
>NZ_JBKEWJ010000033.1:0-26184 GCF_056357555.1 Bifidobacterium sp. LH_230 | reverse complement strand
CGCCGAACCGGCGGCAGCGCCGCCATCGCCACGCCCCTCGACCACATCGTCGTTCTTCAAGGTCACCATCATTCAATCCTTCCAGAATGGCAGCCCATACACAAACAATTAGACACCCTCGGTTCAAGCCGAACGCGACGGCCGGCATGGGCATCAGCCTCGCCCGCATCATCCGACGGGGCGTCGATCGGCCCGCACTCCCCTGTTTCGATGCGCAGCGCGGCCAGTTCATTGCTGTTCTCGAGCACCGTGTACAGCAGGTCGCCGTCGCGTTCCAGCCATGACGGCGACGGCAGATCAGCCAGCAGTTCCCGGTATTGCACACCAATCACAGGTTCCGCCGCAGACAGCTCCGCGCCCGTACCGGCAACCGCCTCGGGCGATGCATTCGGCACATCGCCAACATGGAGAACCAACCGCTCGATGCCGCGGCTGTGCGACCCTTGCAGCGCCCCGAATCCACCTATCAACAGGTCAAGTTCATCAGTCATGCCTCCCAGTGTAGCCACCGGCCATAGCGAACAGCAGCACATAGGCACTCACCGTGGCGTCGTTTCCATTTCCGAGCCTTACCACATCTCAGCGCAACTTTTCTCGGAAATCAGCCCACTACTCCGAAAATAGTTGCGCTGGGACGACGTCAGTGCAACTATTCCCGGAACGATGGTCTGATTTCCGAGAAAAGTTGCGCCACGGGGAAGACTTGGGAGAAAAATTCCGAACCACACCCCGATAGTTTGGCCGGCAACCGGATACCCCGACTTCCACACACGAGTCCAACAGCCACCCCACCAGACACACAATTTGGCCTATAACCCCTAGATTGAGGACGGACGTGCGCGAAATACGAAAAAAGGCTTGCGAATCGCTTCGCAAGCCTAGCTGTGGAGCTAAGGGGATTCGAACCCCTGACCCTCTCCATGCCATGGAGATGCGCTACCAGCTGCGCCATAGCCCCAAAATTCACCCGCAGCAAGCCACGAGATCGTGGGTGATGTAGGAATCGAACCTACGACCCCTTCCGTGTGAAGGAAGTGCGCTAGCCGCTGCGCCAATCACCCAGTCGCACGACCAGACTCGCGTCCGATCCAATCGGCCGGCAGTTTCCTGCCGATCAATCGTGGGCGATACAAGATTCGAACTTGTGACCCCTTCCGTGTCAGGGAAGTGCGCTACCTCTGCGCCAACCGCCCGGGTCTCGCTCCCAGTGGCACCGAATCGCTTCGACGCCACCGAAAAACTAGAGCGGACAACGGGACTCGAACCCGCGGTCTCAACCTTGGCAAGGTTGCGCTTTACCAACTAAGCTATGTCCGCAATCTGTCGCCGTGAGGCAACAGATGGATAATATACACGAGCCGGCCACCCGACGCAAATCACGGCGTGTCGCCCGGAATGCCGCGGTTTTCGCGACTTTTCACAGCACCGCGCAGAACACCGCATGGCACCGCGTCTCGCGCCGAGCACACCGAACGCAGCCGTCAGGCCTTGCCGTACACCTCGCGCGCGAACCGTTCAAGCGCCGGAATCGAGCGCTTCACCTTCTCCGTGTCGATGCAGTACGCCATACGGAAGTAGCCCGGCACGCCGAAGCTCTCCGACGGCACGAGGATCAGGTCGTACTCCTTGGCCTTCATACAGAACGCGGTCGCATCCTCCTCGAGAGCCTTCGGGAAGATGTAGAACGTGCCGCCGGGGCGCACCACGTCGAATCCGATCGAGGTGAGCGCGTCGTACAGCAGGTTCATGTTCGTCTCGTATACGCCGAGGTCCGAGGTCTCGTCGAGCACCTTCTCCACCGCGAGCTGCATGGTCGAACTCGGGCAGTTGTGGCCGGTGCCGCGCGAGATCTGCCCGCACATCGGCACGATGAGCTCGGCGTCGGTGGCGCGCGGGTTCACGGCGACGTAGCCGATGCGTTCGCCCGGCAGCGAGATCGACTTCGACCACGAGTAGCAGGTGAGCGTGTTGTCGTAGAACGACGCCGGGTACGGCTGCGCGCCGCCGTCGAACACGATCTCACGGTACGGCTCGTCGCTGATGAGGAAGATGTCGTGGCCGTATTCGGCCTGGCGTTCGCGCAGCAGGTCGGCGAGGCGCTGCAGCGTGGCGGCCGAGTACACCGCGCCGGACGGATTGTTCGGCGTGTTGATGAGCACGGCCGCGGTCTGCGGCCCGAGCGCCGCTTCGAACGCGTCGAAGTTGATCTGGAAGTTCTCGGTGTCGGCCGGCACGACGGTCAGGTGCGCGCCGGTGCCGTTCACGTACGGTTGGTATTCGGGGAAATACGGTGCGAACGTGATCACTTCGTCGCCGGGCTTGGTCACCGCGCGCAGGGCGTGCGCGAGCGCACCGGCCGCGCCGGTGGTCGGGAAGATGTAGTCGGCGGTGTAGTCGGTGCCGAACCGGCGGTTGAGATTGTCGGCGACGGCCGCGCGGAACGACGGCAGGCCGAGCGACGGGCTGTAGCCGTGCAGCTTGACCGGTTCGGCGGTCCGGTACATGTCGATGACCGTCTTGGTGAAGTCCGGCGGGCACGGCACGCTCGGATTGCCGAGACTGTAGTCGAATACGTTGTCATAGCCGATTTCGGCGCCGCGGGCGGTCGCGTATTCGCTTAAGGTTCGGATCACGGACTTGCCGCCGAGCATCGCCTTGTATTCTTCGTTGATCATATGCAACCTCCTCGTGCTGCCTCGCAAACGTTCGCGGGAACCCTGCCGTCACGCCGATCGCAAACCGACGCCGGCCGCAGCTCGACGCCACGGCGTTCCCGCGTATGGTTCCGTTTCTACCACCGGCATGGCACATCCGCGCCGCAACACTCCAATTTCGCGAGGTCCGGCGGATTATTCCCGTGTGTTCACGTGAGATTCGCCCGCAGCGAGACCATCATTCACTATGATTTTTTTAGGGAGCCCGCACAACAGACACAGCAGGACCGACCGCGGCGAAGGAGGTGCGCGATGGGCAACATCACCGATTACGCGCGTACCGAGACGCGCGGTTTCGCGACGCTGCCGTTCGGCGCGGCCGATGCGCTCGCGCTGGCGATCCTCGTCTACGACGACGTGCCCGACGACGTGCCGCGCCTGGCCGACGAACTGCACCGCTACGGCACGTTCCGCAACCGTCTGCAATCGTTCTCCCTCCGCCATCCGATCATGTCGCTGCGCAACCTGAACCATCCGCCGTTCGACGGCATGACCATCGAGCAGGCCGACCGCGAGCTACATCAGGGACAGGTCGTCAGCGATCACGACGTCAACGCGATCGCACTGGTCAGCCCGCAGCTCACGCACGATTTCTACCGCGCATGCGCCGCCAATCCGCGGTTTTCCGACATCGTCATGGGCGCGTACGCCGCCGAATTCAGCGCTGATCGGCAGACGCAGTTCGCCGCGCTGACGTACCGGTTGCCGGACGGCACGCTGGTCGTCTCGTACCGCGGCACCGACGATTCGCTGGTCGGCTGGAAGGAGGATTTCAACATGTCCTTCCAGTATCCGGTACCGGCGCAGGTTTCGGCCGCGCAGTATCTGCGGCAGGTCGCCGGGCTGTGGGACGGGCCGATCATGCTGACCGGCCATTCGAAGGGCGGCAATCTGGCCGTCTACGCGGCGATGAACGCGCCCGACGACGTGCGCGAGCGGGTCGTGCGCATCTATTCGCTCGACGGACCGGGATTCCCGGCGGATGTGGTGCACGGGTACGAATACGGCACGGTGAAGGACCGGATCGTCAAGATCGTGCCGGATTCGTCGATCATCGGCATGATTCTGGAGACGCCGGAGAAATGCACGGTGGTCAAGTCGGACGTGGAGGGCGTGATGCAGCATTTCGCGTTCTCGTGGCAGATGTGCGGCGGCGAATTCGTGCAGGTGGAGGATCTGGCGCACAGTTCGAAACTGTTCAACGAGTCGCTGAACCGGTGGATGGCGGGGTTGAGCCAGGAGCAACGCGAACATGCGGTGGATGCGCTGTTCGCGGTGCTGGAGGCGAGCGGGGCGAACAACATCGGCGGCATGATGACGGCCGGGCCAAAGGCGATTGCGGACATGCTCGGCGCGTATGTGGGTCTGAGTCCGGAGGACCGGCGCAATCTCACGCAGGCGCTGATGATCCTGCTGCAGGCCGCGTTGGCGCGCAACACCAAGGTGTCGCGGCGCTAGTACTTTGTCGGATTTAATGTGATGGATCTGACGCTCCCTCAGTCAGCCTACGACTGACAACGTCCCGCAATTGAAGACGGCCTACGGCCGCGCTCTGCCGGCTCGCTGTCGCTCGCACCTCGCCTACAAACGCCTCCGGCGTTTGCTATACGGCTCGGCCTAGCCGAGGGAGCCAAGAATAACAATGCGTCAGTCTAAACCCGAGAAACCACTAGGCACCTCTGCCTGTATCGATCGAGGCACGACACATCATTGCGTCATTTCGAACAAGACAACGCACGCCTTGTCATTTCGAGCGAGGCGAAGCCGAGTCGAGAAATCTTATAGATGTCCGTCCGTTCGAAAGATTTCTCCGCTCGCTGCCGCTCGGTCGAAACGACAGATAGGCCTCACTTCCGATCGCCATAGACACGTTGTCCAATAACGGTGTATCATATCTGGTCAGACACCGTGTCTAGACAGACTGTCTAGACACATCGGCCAATAATCACCATGCCGGGCAACCCCGCCCGTGCCGCACCATCCCAAGGAGACGCCATGCCTCGCCCACGTCGCGATTCCGAAATCCTGCCCGCCAAGGAACGCATGGAGAACGCGTTCTGGGACCTGTTGGCAGACCGCGAATACCACAAGATCACCGTCACCGACATCGTCCACGAGGCCGGCGTCAACCGCAACTCGTTCTACTACCACTACAGCAGCCTGCCCGAACTCGCCGATTCGGCCATCATGCACGTCGTGCAGGAAGCCAAGCCGGCCCTACCCACGCCCGACTCCGACCCGGACGCGACATGGCGCGAGAACATGACCAACCTCATGCAGTCGCCCGAACATCGCGAGCGCCTCGACCGGCTCGCGCTCATCGCCGGCCCGCACAGTTCACCCGAACTGGTCGATTCGCTGCGTGACTTCGGCCGGCTCACCATCATCCACAGCCTGCAATTGCCCGAGCACATCGATCTGAAAACCGATCTCATGCTCGACTTCACGGTCGGCGGCATGCTCGCCGTGCTCAGCCGTTGGCCCGACCTGCGCGACACCGTGGAACTCGGCGACCTGCTCAACGAGGACGTGGCCGTGCTCGCGATGAGCATGTGCCTGTCGCTGTCGCGCGCGGACCTGCTCAGCTACTGGCACCGCATCTTCCGCAACAACCTGCCATCGACGCCCGCCGGAGCCGACGCCTGACCACTGCAAACGGCCCGTCATGACGCCGTGTCGCGCTGCACGAGCGAGCGCACGGCGCTGGACGGCAGCCCCTTGAGCACCGAGGTGATGAGCTCGCGGGTCTTGCGGTCGGTGCCCGTCGCGGCCATGAGGATCTTCGGCAGCGCGTCGGTCCAGTTCGCGGCCAGATCGGCGAAATTCACGTATCCGGCCGCCGCGACGACGTCGTACACCTGATCGATGGTGATCTCACGCTGCCGCTGGTCGACGCCGGCCAGCCACGTGCTGATCGTGCGGTCCGCGAACTGCGCGCCGGCGGTCAGCTCGGGCATGGTGACGAACCGGCCGTCTTCGACCTGCCAGCTGCCGCCCATATGCTGCAGGATGCCGATCGCGTCGGCCTTGACGATGGTGCGTTGAAGACCGCCGTCATCAAGCAGCATGCCGATGACCGACGCTTCAGGCACGGTTTTGCCGATGCGGCCAAACACGGCGCGGTAGGCGGGCGATGCGGTGACGCTCGCATCGAACCCCGGCCCGTCATGGCTGAAGATGCGTTCGATGCAAGTGTCGCAACCGTCATCGGCCATGCGCATGGCTGCGTAGATGGCCATGTTGCCGCCCTTGGAATGGCCGCCGACCATCAGCCGCGCCGGTACGGCATCCGGCACGCCGGCGGACCGGTCGGCGATCGATCGCAGGTATTCGGCCGCCGACCGTTGTGCCGGCACCGGGCAGCGCACGGCCATGTTGAAATCCTCTTTCCATCCGACCAGCGTGCCGTCCGTGCCGCGGAACGCCACGTACAGCAGTGCGCCGTCCACGCCGGCGCAGTCGGTCAGGTCGAACGTCATCGCGGCGAACTGCGTCTGATCGCCGGTATCCAGCCGTTCGACATACTCTCCCACGCGGATGCCGCGGTAGCGCGGCGATTCGCACACCGCGCGCAACAGGCCGAGCCGATAGTCGTTCACCGAATCCGAGCCGGTCGTGAACATGGCCGGGTAGTCCTCGGCACGCAGCATGGCGGGCAATGGCACGCATGCCACGGTCCGGGCCGTGCCGAACCGCGGCGTCACGGACGGCATGTGGATGTACGCGAGCTCGGACAGCACCAGCGAGTCGACCTCGTTGAACGGCAGTTCGTCGAAACCATGGAAATTCGTGCGCGCGTCATCGAGAATATTGCCCATGCTTTCATGGTAGTCACAGGTTGTGCCGCACGGGCCGGCTAGGATGAAGGCGGAAAACGCGAACGGATGCGAGCGGCGGGAGGCGCGATGAGCGACACGGCGGATGCGGGATTGGACATGATGAACCTGATGCTCAAGTGGCTGGCGGCGAACGCCGGCAAGATCATCTTCCTGGTGATGGTGGTCGTCGCGGCGTGGGTGGTGGTGAAAGTGGTCAGCAAGGTGCTGCGCAAGGTGCTGAACCATACGAACATGCCGAGCGCGTCGATCTTCATCAACATCGTGCGCGTGCTGATCTGGGTGGTGGCCGCGACGATCGTGTTGAAGCCGGTGTTCGGCATCGACCCGACCACGCTGATGACGGCGCTTGGCGTCGGCGGCATCGCGGTGTCGCTGGGTCTGAAGGACACGGTCGCGAACGTGATCTCGGGGTTCGGGCTGATGCTCGGGCGGGTGATCCAGCCGGGCGATCTGGTGACGGTGGCCGGCACGACCGGCGTGGTCAAGGACATCACGTGGCGGCAGACCGTGGTGCGCGAGCGTAACGGCAATGAGATGGTGATACCGAATTCGGTGCTCAACACGGCGTCGCTGGAGAAGCTGACCCCGGTGAACGAGGGGCTGGTGACGGTGCCGTTCACGGCGAAGGCGGGCAGCGATGTCAAGGACGTGGAGAGGCGGATCGTCGAGGCGGTCAAGCGCGGGACCGTTGACGTGGCGGCGGAGGGAACCGTGCCGATCGTCAAGTTCACGGGGTTCTCGCCCTATGGCATCGAGGGGCAGGTGCTGGTGTTCGCCAAGCCGGACCTGCTGCTGTCGACCGCGCGCGATGCGGCCGCCCGCGCGCTTACAGGCGTCGATGCCCTCGAGCAGCGCGCCGCGGTTGGTGCGTAATCCGCGGCGGTTTGACGATCGAGAGGCTAAATCGCACCCACGTCAAGGTCGGTTTGACGATCGAGATGCGGTCTGCATCAAGAAAACCCGTTCCCGACCACCAAATACCCCCGAAGAGACACCGGACGGCGGCGCTCATGCCTCTCGATCGTCGAACCGACTCCGACAAGACGCCAAATCAGCCTCTCGATCGTCAAACCTCTATGACTGGAGGCTTGACGCACTGTACACATATAGCGATGCCCCGTGCTCTGACCGAAACACGGGGCATCGTCATCAGTCGCCGCAGATCAGCGCAGCACGCCTTCGATGAGGGTGGTGATGAGGTCGGTGTAGCTCACGCCGGTGGCCTCCCACGCCTTCGGATACATGGAGATCGGCGTGAAACCGGGCATGGTGTTGATCTCGTTGATCATCACGTCGCCGTCCGGGGTCACAAACGTGTCCACACGGCTCAGGCCCGCGCCGTCGACGGCCTTGAAGCCGCGCACCGCGATCTCGCGCACACGCTCAAGCAGCTCGTCGGGCAGGTTGGCCGGCACCTCGACGTGCGACGCGGAGGCATCCATGTACTTGCTGTCGAAATCGTAGAACTGGTCGTCGCCGCCCGCGCGCTTGTCGAGCACGATCTCGCCCGGCCAGCTGGCCTTCGGCTCCTCGCCGGCCTTCGGGCACAGCACCGCGCATTCGATCTCGCGCGCGTCGATGCCCTGTTCGACCAGGATGCGCCAGTCGTGGTGGCTGGCCTCGAACACGGCGGCGGCAAGCTCGGCCGCATCGCCCTCATGCTCGACCTTGGTCACGCCGAAGCTGGAGCCGGCGCGCGACGGCTTGACGAACAGCGGATACTGAAGGCCGGCCGCCTCGACCTGCGCGAGAATGGCCTCGCCGTTCGCGGCGAACTTGGTCGCCGTGTCGAAGCCGCGCGCGTCAAGCGTGATGCCGGGCGCGACCGGGATGCCGGCGGCCGCCAGCAGCACCTTGGTGTAATGCTTGTCCATGCACGCGGCGGACGCGAGCACCCCGCAGCCGACGTACGGCACGTTCATCATCTCGAACAGGCCCTGAATCGTGCCGTCCTCGCCGAACGGGCCATGCAGCACCGGGAACACGGCGTCGATGTGACCGAGCGATTCGAGCGTGCCGTCCGCGTTGCGGGCGAAGAAGCCGTCCTGGCCGAGCGCCACGTCGAGCACGACGTCGCGCGCGCCGTCGGTCTTCTCGACGATCGGCAGCGCGGAACCGCCCAGATCCCAGCCGCGCGGGTCCTCGCCGTCCACGATCCACTGGCCGGCCTTGGTGATGCCGACCGGAATCGGCTCGAACTTGTCGGTGTCGAGCGCCTTCAGCACGCCGGCGGTCGAGATGCAGGAGATCGAATGTTCGTCGGCCTTGCCGCCGTACATCACCACAATGCGCTTCTTAGTCATGTTCTTCCTTTACCGTTCACGAAACGATCAGCAATACTGGGGCATAAGACTACTAGCCCCATTGGTCGTGCCGCGTAACGGTCTTACGACTCGGCGCCGCGTCTTCACAACTCGCGCCCGTACCACTCCTCGATCATGTACCGCGCGATCGTGGCCTTGCCCGGTGCGACCATGCGGCCCGTCACCAGTTCGTTCGTGTACTCGTCGCGCGTGACCCACCGCGCGGTCATCGTCTCCTCGCCGTCCACATGTACATCGGTGGTGACGGCCTGCGCCTTGAACGCCATCATGAGCGAGGCGGGGAACGGCCACGGCTGCGATCCGAGATACTTGACCGCGCCGAGCGTGAGCCCGACTTCCTCCTTGGCTTCGCGTCGCACCGCATGTTCGAGGTTCTCGCCGGCCTCCACGAATCCGGCCGACACCGAATACAGCCGAGAATCCTTCCATGCGACGTTGTGCTGGAGCAGCAGACGGTCGTCGCCGTCCACGATCGCGGTGATCACGGCCGGTTCGACGCGCGGGAACAGCAGCCGGCGGCCGTCGGCGTCGTTCGTGCAACGCTGCGCCCAGCCACCCATCGCCGTTTCGACCGGCGCGCCGCAGGTCGGGCAGAACCGCTGGCGCGTGTGCCAGATGCTCAGCGAGATCGCGCTCGTAGCCTGGCCGGCCTCGCGTGGGGTGGCGTGCGGCGCGAATCCGCGCAGGTCGACCCAGTCGAAGCGGGTGACGGCCTGTTCCAGCAGACTCGGCTTGGCGGATGGACGGGACGTCGATTCGTCGTCGTGTTCGTCGAACGCGTCGTCCGCACCGGTTCCGGCGGAATCGGGGACGGCCACGGCCGACGACTGATCGGACGTCGCGGCCGGCTCGACGCGGGTGATGTCGATGTCGATGACATGCTCGTTGCGTTCGCCGCCGTAACTGCCGAGGAACATGGCGACGGCGGCCGGATGGGATGCCAGTTCGCTGCGAACGTATGCGCCGGGCAGCGTCGCCAGCCGCATACGCACGTTCTCATAGTCGACGATGCCTCCCTGCCCCTTGGGTACGGCGATGCGACCGCCGCGCGTCAAGATGACCTTGGTGCTCGGCTCGTTCAGCAGCGAGTCGATCAGGCCGTCCTCGCCGCGACGTTCGGTCTGATAGTCGATATCGCCCTGTGCGAGCGGCAGGAACGGCAGCGCCTGGGTCAATGCCAATGGTGAGAACATGAATCGGACTTCCTTTCACATCACAATCGTCCGCGGCTGTTCACAAGGCACGCCGCATCAACGCCACGAGCGCGGCGGCGACGGTGCCGGGATGCTCGACCGCGCTGAAATGACCGCAGTCGTCCACCAGCGTGTAAGCCGCCTCGGTGCCGGTCATCGCGTCGGCGATCGCGCGCATGCGCGTCTCGTCGGCGAACGGGTCCTTGTCGCCGCAGATCACGGCGGCCGGCGCATGCACCAGCGACAGCTGGTCGTTCAGGTCGGGCCGGCCCGCGGCCATGCGCTGCCGCCACGCGATGCCCTCCGGCCGCTGTTCGCGAATCCACCGCGCGAACAGCGCCTTGCCGGCTTCGGACCGTTTGAAGCTCGAATCGGCTTCGGTCGCGTCCGCGAAGTGCATGACCGGCTCGACCGACTGCGAACGCTCGCAGGTATCGGCCACGCGCACACGGTTCGCCCGCTGCGCCGGCGTGTCCGCGTCGCCCTTCGTATCGCACATCGCGAACCCGGCCACCGCGTCCGGATGTCGCCGCTGGATGTCGAGGATCACATAACCGCCCATCGACAGTCCGGCCCACACCGCATGCCGGTAACCGGCCCGGTGCAACAGGTCGACGTACGCGTCGGCCAGCAGGTCGAGCGCATGATCGTACGCGCCGTCCGCGGCACGCCCGCCCGATTCGGCATCGCCCGGAATCGGCCCGTCCCCCGCGCTCGGCATATCCGGCGCCCACACTGCGAACGCTGGCATGCCGGCCGCGTCGGCCTGTCGGATGATCTCGACCGCACAGTCGTCCCACATGCGGTGGTCGACCGGGAACGCGTGGACAAGCACCAGCGGCACCGCCGAGCCGTCCCCCGCGCGGTACACGTTGTTCTTCAGTTCAATCGTCATCAATAATCGCCTTGATTCAGTGATTCAGCAGGTTCAGTTGCCCAGCCAGGACAGCGCGCGGCGCACGATGTCGCCGTGGCCGTTGACCATCTGCTCGACGAACGTGTCCATCACGTCGCTCGACGGATCGACCCATTCCACGTCGAGCGTCTCATCCTGAGGCTTGCAGTCGCCGGCGATCGGCACCACATAGCACAGCGCGATCGCATGCTGGCGCGGATCGTAGTACTCGCTCATGCCCGGCGTGGGGAAGAACTCGGCCACGCAGAACGGCTGCAGGCTCTGCGGCAGCACCGGCAGCGCGATGTCGCCCAAGTCCTTGGCCACGTTGCGGGCGATCGCCTCACGCAGCGTCTCGTGGTACAGCACGCGGCCGGTGATCAGCGTGCGCTCGATCGACCCGTCGTCGGCCACGCGTAGCAGCGAGCCGACCTGCGCGACGCGGCCAAGTTCGTCGGTGCGCACCGGCACGATCTCCACGTATGCGATCGGCATCTGCCGGCGCGCACGGTCGATGTCCTCGCGGCCGAGCCATCCGGGCGGGTTGCCGTGGCCCGTGCCGCGGATGAAATCCTCGGGCGTGATGTTGTCGAACTCGCCGCGGCGGCGTCCCGCGTCGAAATCGCCCTCTTCGGGCACTTCATCATTCAAGACTGGCATACCTCCCATTATCGCCCCGGCTGCGTAACGGAACGCGCAATTGGCGGGGCGCGTCGGCACGGTTTCGCGGGGCTTATGCCGTTCGTACGGCTGCCGATCCGCCCGGATTCGGCTCACAGGGGAAGTTGTTCCACTCGGCTGAGATGCTGGGGTTCAACTATTGTCTGTGTATGGAAACGTTCGCGGTCGGTTTGCCGGTTCGGCATGACGGCTGCGGGGAGACTTAGGAACAGGAAGGATCGAGCATGGCAACCGTCGCGCTCAACACGCAGGATTTCGAGAAGACGCTGAACGACAACGAGCTGGTGTTCGTTGATTTCTGGGCGACGTGGTGCGGACCGTGCCGCGCGTTCGGCCCGATTTTCGAACAGGCCAGCAACGAGAACCCGGATATCGTGTTCGGCAAGGTGGATATCGACGCGAATCAGGATCTGGCCGTGGCGGCCGGCATCCAGGCGGTGCCGACGCTGCTGATCGCGAAGAACGGGCAGGTCGTGTTCAAGCAGGCCGGCGCGCTGCGCGCCTCCGACCTGGACGATCTGATCGAGCAGGCCAAGAAGCTCGACGTGACCGCGGCCGACGACGCGGAGTGATGCATGGCAGGATCATGCCCTCGGTCATGGTCTGCAACATCTCTGCTCCCCCTGAAGGGGGAGCTGTCAGCAAGGCTGACTGAGGGGGTGATACGCCCACCACAGTCTCTGTCATTTCGACCGATCTGTGCATCACTTGTCATTTCGACCGAGGCGATAGCCGAGCGGAGAAATCTTTATTAGCCCACTGGCATTGAAAGATTTCTCCGCTCGCTTCGCTCGGTCGAAATGACACGAAAACCGTTGCACTCGGTCGAAATGACAGAAGAGCCTGTTCGTTCGGTCGAAGCGACAGGAAATACTGCGTTCGGCCGCAATGACCGGCAGCGCTCCGCTACTCGACGGCGAGGAAGCGCATCGGGTTGTGCACGAGGCGGTGCAGTCCCATCACGGCCGCACCGTACATGGCCGGATGCACGGTCAGCGGCGGGAACATGAGCTTGACGCGCACCACGTCGCGGGCGAGGATCTGCGACTGCACGCGCCGCTCGAGATCGGCCCGCAGGTTGTCGCCGAACTCGCTCCACAGTCCGCCGACGATCACGTTGTTCACGTCGACGATGTTCACGGTCGATGCGATCGCCGCGGCCATCGCCGCCATCGCGTCCTCCACCGCGAGCACGGCGCTCGTATTGCCCCCGTGCCACGCCTCGACCAGCTGCCGCGGCAGATCGGTGCCGGCCGCGTGGTCGGCATCGGCCAAGCCGGATGCGATCATCACCGCACGCCGTCCGGCGTACATCTCCAGGCATCCGTGCCGCCCGCACCGGCAGCGCGTGCCGTGCACATCGACGCACATATGACCGATCTCGCCGGCGAAGCCATGATCGCCGCGCACGACCTGCCCTTCGCGAACGTATGCACCGCCGATGCCGACGTCCGTGGACACATACACGAACGAATCGGACGGGGCGACCGGCCAATCCCCCGCCGGACGCTGCGTCGCATACCCGGGGATCTGTGCGATCGCCGCGAGCGCGGCCTCGTTGTCGGCCACCGCACCGAGCCGTTCGATCACCACGTACCGGTTCAGATCGATGTCGCGCCAGCCGAAGTTGCGGGCGATGAGCAGACGGTTGCCGGTCGACACGAGTCCCGGCAGCGCGAGCTGCACGCCGGCCACCACATAGCCATCGTTCGCAAGACGCGCTTCGACCGGCCGCATCATCTCGTCCAGTTTGGCGAAGATCTCGTCCGGATTCACATCGTCCATCGCGCGTGACTGCCAGTCGCTCGCCACGACGGAACCGTCGAGATCGAGCACGGTGTAGCCGTAGCCGTCGGTGTTGATCTGCATTCCGATGCCAGCCCAGCGGCCCGGGCGGAACGCGAGCGGCGTGCTCGGACGGCCGTACGACGATCCGGCGGCCGGTTCGAGCTGCTGGAGCACGTCGTTCTTGAGCAGGATGTCGCTCAGCAGCGACAGCGTGGCCTTCGTCAGGCCGGTCTGTTTCGCGAGTTCGGCGCGGCTGAGCGGCGTGCGCGACCGGGCCAGCGTGGACAGCACCACGGATAGGTTATGGTTGCGCAGATCATCCTGATTGATGCTTCTGGACACCGGCATCGTGTCACCTCCTGCTGCGCCACGGCTCGCTGTGCGCATGATCACGTTTGCAATAACGACTTCGTACGATGATCTTACTATATTCTTGACACTGCTGAATACGCGCGTATGCAGTAGGTCGATAACCGACCGATCATTCAGTCAACTCGCTCAATCCAGCAATCAATCAGACCACCGATCATGCGATCGATACTTCCTTCCGATGCAAACGCGCGTATGCACCATCAGCAGCAACCAACATACGTGCAGCGTCATCCGACCCTTGTCACCTATGCAGACGCGCGTGTGCAGCATCAGCATGAATAATTGCGTTATTCTCGACGACTTTGGCATGCAAACGCGCGTATGCATCGTCAGCAGCAGTACATCACGACACGCGCGCCACGCCATCCGACGATTGACTGCGCGGGCCACTAAGCTATTGGCGGGCTTACCGTGACCCCGCCGGTCACCGGCCCCGACAACCATCGGCCACGCACAAGGAGCATCGGCAATGACGCGCAAGTTCCAGCTCTCCCCCACCATCGGCAAGCTCATGCTGCTCGCCTGCGCAATGCTGTGGGGCGGCAGCTACCCGACCGCGAAGGTCGCGATGACCGTCGTTCCGCCGCAATGGCTCATGGCCATCCGTCTGCTGGCCGCCTCGCTCATCATGTTCATCCTGTTCCGCAAGCAGATCATGCCGTACCTCAACCGGCACATCATCGTGCCCGGACTGCTGGTCGGCGTGACGTACTGGGGCACGATGTGCAGTCAAACGGTCGGTCTGACCATGATCGAGCCGGGCCGCAGCGCGTTCCTGACCGCCGCGTACTGCGTGATCGTGCCGTTCACGTCGTGGCTGCTCATGCAGCAGCGGCCCACGGTCCGCAATCTCGTGGCCGCCGTGCTGTGCCTGACCGGTGTGGGCTGCGTGTCGCTCAGCTCCGGATTGGGAAGCTTTTCGGTCGGGCTGGGCGATCTGCTCACGCTGTTGTGCGCGCTCGTGTTCTCGTTCAATCTGGTGTGGCTGGGCAAGTTCAGCCGCGTGATTCATCCGGTGGCGCTCACGTTCGCACAGTTCATGACGGCCGGCACGCTGTTTCTGATCGGCGCGATCGTGACCGAGCCGGCGCCGTCCGCGACATGGACGCAGCCGAGCATCCTGCTGTGTCTCGTGTACCTGTTCTTCGGCGCGACGATGTGCGCGCAGATCATGCAGAACGTGGGCCTCAAGGTCACGCCGCCTTCGCAGGCGTCGCTCATCATGTGTCTGGAGACGGTGTTCAGCCTGCTGTTTTCGGTGCTGTTCTACGGCGAGCGCGTCGAGGCGGCGGCCGGCATGGGCTTCGTGCTGATCTTCTCCGCGATCCTGTGCTCGCAGATCCATCTCAACGGCCGCATGCTCGAACGGCTCTCGCGCAAGTGACGGTCTGTCACCGGCATGTGCCGGCCGACGGCGCATCTCTTGCGTGATGTTTGGGATAGCAGACACCCATTACTATCCCGAATATCACGCCAATAGGCATCTTTGCGTGATATCGGGGATAGAACCCATCCGCCACTATCACGAACATCACGCAATCAGGTCTCTTAGAGTGATGTCCGGGATAGTAGCAGCCCATTTCTATCCCAAACATCACGCCAACGAGTCTCCTAGCGTGATATTTGGGATAGGACCCCTCCGCGGCTATCACGAACATCACGCCAATAGGTACCTTTGCGTGATATTTGGGATAGGACCCGCCTTCTGCTATCCAAAACATCACGCAAATAGGCCCAAGGCGTGCGCCGTCAGTCCGATTCACGCCACTCCCTGCCGCCACCCGCGAATCGGGATACGCTGCGCTCGAAATTCCCCGGCGCGCCGCCCGCGCGGCCACTAGGATGGGGCGTATGAGCGATTCAACACCAACCGAGTGGGTCAACCCGCTGCGCGACCCGCGCGACCTGCGTCTGCCGCGCATCGCCGGCCCATGCAGCATCGTGATCTTCGGCGTGACCGGCGACCTGTCACGCAAGAAACTGCTGCCCGCCATCTACGACCTCGCCAACCGAGGGCTCCTGCCGCCGAGCTTCGGCCTGACCGGCTTCGCCCGGCGCGACTGGACCGAGGACCATTTCAAGGATTTCGTGCGCGAGAACGTGATCGCGCACTGCCGCACCCCGTTCAAGGAGTCCACGTGGACCCAGCTGGCGGCCGGCATCCGCTTCGTGCAGGGCACGTTCGACGACCCGAAGGCGTTTGAGCGGCTGTCGAACACGGTGGCCGAACTCGACCGCGACCGCGGCACGCGCGGCAACCACGCGTTCTACATGTCGGTGCCGCCGCGCGCGTTCCCGATCGTGGCGCGTCAGCTGGCCGACTGCGGCCTGTCGCGCTCGAGCGAGGGCGCATGGCGTCGCGTGATCATCGAGAAGCCGTTCGGCCATGATCTCGAAAGCGCGAAGGAGCTCGACCGCGTCGTCTCCGAAGTGTTCGATCCGTCGAGCGTGTTCCGTATCGACCACTACCTCGGCAAGGAGACCGTGCAGAACATCCTTGCGCTGCGGTTCGCGAACGCGATGTACGAGCCGATCTGGAACGCGAACTACGTCGACCATGTGCAGATCACGATGGCCGAGGACATCGGCGTCGCCGGTCGTGCCGGCTACTACGACGGCATCGGCGCGGCGCGCGACATCATCCAGAACCACCTGCTGCAGCTGCTCGCGCTTACCGCGATGGAGGAGCCGGTCTCGTTCGCCGCGTCCGATCTGATCGCCGAGAAGACGAAGATCCTCTCCGCGGTCCGCCTGCCGCGCGATCTGGCCGCGCACACCGCCCGCGGACAGTACGCGGCCGGCTGGCAGGGCTCGCACGAGGTCGTCGGCTACTTGGAGGAGAAGGGCATCGACCCGTCGTCCACGACCGAAACGTACGCGGCGATCCGCCTCGATCTCGACACGCGCCGCTGGGCCGGCGTGCCGTTCTATCTGCGCACCGGCAAACGGCTGGGCAAGCGCGTCACCGAAATCGCGGTCGTGTTCAAGCGCGCGCCGCACCTGCCGTTCGAGTCGACGGCGACGCGCGAGCTCGGCAAGAACGCGATCGTGATCCGCGTGCAGCCCGACGAGGGCGTGACGATGCGGTTCGGCGCGAAGGTGCCGGGCGGTACGTCGATGGAGGTGCGCGATGTGTCGATGGACTTCAGTTACGGCCGTTCGTTCACCGAGTCGTCGCCGGAAGCGTACGAACGGTTGATTCTGGACGTGCTGCTCGGCGATCCGCCGCTGTTCCCGACGACGAAGGAGGTCGATCTGAGCTGGGAGATCCTCGATCCGATCGAGGACTTCTGGTCGACGCTCGGCCAGCCGCAGCCGTACCGTGCCGGCACGTGGGGACCGGAAGAGGCCGATGAGATGCTCGCCCGCGATGGACGCCATTGGAGGATGCCATGATTATCGATATGCCGAACACGCGGACCCGTGAGATCTCGCGCAAGATCGACGAACTGCACGAGGAGCGCGGCGAATCCGCGACCGGCCGCGTGCTCACGCTGCTCATTTCGACCAACGAGGATGAGCTGGAGCATGCGTTGGAACTGGCGAACGCGGCGAGCCGTGAGCATCCGTGCCGTGTGATCGCGATCAGTCCGAAGCGCGGGGCGGCCGCGGCCGGTGGCCAGAAGGGCGCTGTGGCCGAGAACGACGCGGACGCGCAGGACGAGGAGTCGAATCTCGACGCGCAGGTGCGTTTCGGCGCGGACGCCGGTGCGGGCGAGATCATCGTGCTGCATCCGCGCGGCGGACTCGTGCACCATCAGGACACGCTGGTGATTCCGCTACTCGTGCCGGACGCGCCCGTGGTGGCGTGGTGGCCGACCGAGGCGCCGGCGAATCCGTCGAAGGATCTGCTCGGTGCGATGGCCCGCACGCGCATCACCGATGCGATGCGTTCGTCGAACCCGTACCGCACGATCGCCGACCTGCGTCGCAACCGCTCGTCCAAGAACGTGGATCTGTCGTGGACGCGATTGACCGTGTGGCGCGCGATGCTGGCGACGATGCTCGACCAGCCGCCGCACCTGCCGATCAGCACCGTGCGAGTGACCGGTCCGAAGGGTTTCCTGCCGATGGACATGCTGGCCGCGTGGCTGCGGCTGCGGCTCAATGTGCCGGTGACGGTGGAGGATGTGCCGGGCGCGACCGCCGTGACCGGCGTGTACCTGACCCGTTCGGACGGCGTGCTCAGCCTGGAGCGGCCGGATGCGGATGGCGGCGTGGCCGTGATCAGTATGCCGGGTGCCTCGCCGCAGACGATCAGCGTGCCGGCGCGCACGCTCGAGGAATGCCTGAGCGAGGAGCTGCGCCGGCTCAACCCCGACGAGGTCTACGCCGAGGTCATCACCGAAGGCTGGGACCTCATCCACCCCACCGACTGATGCGGGATCGGCCTACGGCCGATTCCTTTACCCAAGGAACGATATGACCAATCGTAAAACCATCATCTATCGCGATCCGACCATCCTCGCGCAGGCCGTGGCCGCGCGCACGTTGCTGACGATCGGCGATCTGTTGGCCGAACCGGGCCGTACGCGCGTCGACATCGCCGTGACCGGCGGCACCGACGGCAACCGCGTCTTCCACGAACTGCTGGCCAGTCCGCTCACCGAAGCGGTCGACTGGTCGCGCGTGCACATCTGGTGGGGCGACGAACGGTTCGTCGCCGCCGACAGCGACGACCGCAACGTCAAGCAGGCCCGCGGCGAGTTCCTCGACGCGATGACCGGCGCCGGGCTGCTGCCGGAGGCGAACATCCACCCGATGCCGGCCGATACGCGTTCCGCCGAGGAGATCGCCACCGCCTCCCCCGAGGAAACCGATGCCGTGCTCGCGGCCGCCGCGGCCGAATATCAGGCCGAACTGATCGCGGCGCTTGGGGACGAACCGGCACTGGACATCGCAATGTTCGGCATGGGGCCGGACGCGCATTTCGCGTCGCTGTTCCCCGGACTGCCGCAGGTGCTCATCGATGACCCGCACGTGCTGGTCGCCGGCGTGCGCGACTCCCCCAAGCCGCCGCCGCTGCGCCTGACGCTCACCGTGCCGATGATCGCCCGGTCACGCCACACATGGGTGTTCACGTCCGAGGAACGCAAGGCCCCGGCCGTGGCTGCGGCGTTCGCCCAGCCGCGCAACCCGCAGGCCCCCAGTTCCTTCGCCGACGGTCAGGAACTCCTTTGGCTCATCGACAAGGGTGCGGCAAGCAAGCTGCCCCGCGAATAGGTCCTGTCATTTCGAGCGAGCGGGCATTACATTCCTCCTGTCATTTCGAGCGAGCGCAGCGAGTCGAGAAATCTTTCAAAGCCGTCGGCAGCAGGAGATTTCTCCGCTCGCTTACGCTCGGTCGAAATGACACGGTTGAGGCCATAAACAACAAAGTGGCGGTTTTCTCTCACTGAGCATGTGCCCAGTGAGAGAAAACCGCCACTTACGTTATGAGCGACTCAGAAGCGATCAGGCTTCGATCTCTTCACGATCCTTAGTGCCTTCGGCCCCTGCAATTATGGACTCGCCTATGGCGAGACTCAATACTGCCTCGCGGCTGTCGCCGCTCGGCCGAAGACTGAGCGCAGTCCACTGGACTGCGCTCTCGTCCTACGATCTCCGCTACGCTTCGATCTCCGGACGACCGTCTTCGGCCCACAGCGTGTGGAACGCGCCCGGCATGTCGACGCGCTGGTAGGTGTGGGCGCCGAAGTAGTCGCGCTGGCCCTGGATCAGGGCGGCGGGCAGGCGCTTCGAGCGCAGGCCGTCGAAGTACTCGAGCGACGAGGCGAACACCGGGACCGGCACGCCGAAGGAGATCGCGCGGGTCACGACGCGACGCCACGAGGTCTGCGCGGTCTCGATCGCATCCTTGAAGTACGGCGCGAACAGCAGGGAGACATTGGCCTCGCCGGACTCGAACGCGTCGGAGATGCGGTTGAGGAACTTCGCGCGGATGATGCAGCCGCCGCGCCAGATGCGCGCCACCGCGGCCAGATCAATCTTCCAGTCGTAGACCTTGGCGGCCTCGGTGATCTCGTTGAAGCCCTGCGCGTACGCGACGATCTTGGACGCGTACAGCGCCTCGCGGATGTCGTTGATGAACGCGGCCTTCTCGGCGGAATCCATCGGCACCACGCCGTTCGGCCCCTCGAACGCCTGCTTCTGGGCTTCGGCGCGCAGCTCGGTCTGGCCGGACAGGCCACGGGCGAACACGGCCTCGGCGATGCCGGTCACCGGCACGGCCAGATCAAGCGCGGACTGCACGGTCCACGTGCCGGTGCCCTTCATGCCGGCGTGGTCGACGATCACGTCGACGAGCGGCTTGCCGGTCTTCTTGTCGACCTGGTGCAGCACGTCCGCGGTGATCTCGATCAGGTACGAGTTCAGCTCGGTCTTGTTCCACTCCTCGAACACGTCGCCGATCTCGGCCGGGGTCATGCCCAGCGCGCGACGCATCAGATCGTAGCTTTCGGAGATGAGCTGCATGTCGGAGTATTCGATGCCGTTGTGCACCATCTTGACGAAGTGGCCGGCGCCGTTCTCGCCGATGTGCGTGACGCACGGCTCGCCCTCGGCCTTGGCCGCGATCGACTCGAAGATCGGCTTCAAGGTCTGCCAGGACTCCTCGGAGCCGCCGGGCATCATGGAGGGCCCCAGCAGCGCGCCTTCCTCGCCGCCGGAGACGCCGCAGCCGACGAAGTGCATGCCGCGGGCGGAGATGGCCTTCTCGCGGCGGATCGTGTCCGGGAAGTGGGCGTTGCCCGCGTCCACGATGATGTCGCCCGGCTCCATGAGATCGGCCAGCTGGTTGATCATGTCGTCGGTCGGCTCGCCGGCCTTGACCATGATGATCGCGGTGCGCGGCTTCTTCAGCGAGTCCACGAACTCAGCCATCGTCTTGGCCGGGAAGAACTGGCCCTCGTCACCGTGCTCGGCGATGAGCTTCTCGGTGCGCGAGTAGTGGCGGTTGAACACGGCCACCTTGTTGCCGTGGCGTGCGAGGTTGCGGGCGAGGCTGGCGCCCATCGCAGCAAGACCGACAACGCCGACGTTTGCTTCAGCGGACATTATTATCCTTTCGAATATTTGGCATACATATTCCATAGATCAGTCTATAACCCAGCCGCCACAATCGGCCATGCCCACGGCAAAAACCGGCAACAGATCATCACCGACCCGCCGTCTGCCGCGACATCAGCCCGTAACACGATCCTTAACACAACGTTCACAACGTGAGACGCGCGAGAACAATCGGACACAGCCTCTTACGATGTTCGGGTACATCCGCAAAACGGACAACGTATTCCACAGTTGTATAAGAGAGAGATTTCGATGGAAAACGTGAAGAAATTCGCCGATTGGCTGACCAAGTGGTTCACGGCGATCGTAATCGTATGGGCCGTGTTCAACTACTTCGTGCCGCAGACCTCGCTGTGGGGCAAGGCATACACCGGCTACCTGCTCGGCATCGTGCTGTTCGGCATGGGCCTGACGCTGACGCTTGACGACTTCAAGCGCATCCTCACCCAGCCGCTGATGGTGGTCGTCGGCACCGTCGCACACTTCGTGATCATGCCGCTTATCGCCGTGCTGCTGTGCTGGATCTTCCGCCTCGATGGCCCGCTGGCCGTCGGCGTGATCCTCGTCGGCTGCTGCCCGTCCGGCACCTCGTCCAACGTGATGAGCTACCTGTCGCGCGGCGACGTGGCGCTCGACGTGTCGATCGGCATCCTGTCGACCCTGTGCGCGCCGTTCATGATCCCGCTGCTCATGCAGTGGCTGGCCTCCCAGTACGTGACCGTGCCGGTCGAGTCCCTGTTCCTCAACGCCGTCAAGGTCGTGCTCTTCCCGATCGCGCTCGGCGTGATCTGCCACATGATCTTCGGCAAGAAGATCGAGACGATCACCGTGGCACTGCCGATCGTCTCGCAGGTCGCCATCCTGCTCATCATCGGCGTGGTCGTCGCGGCCAACGGCCCGAAGCTGTTCGTGGCCTCCTCGCTCATGGCCATCCCGGTCGTCATCCTGCACAACCTGTCCGGTTATGCGCTGGGCTTCGGCTTCTCCAAGCTCATGTACAAGATCTATCCGAAGGGCTTCCGTTACGCGCAGCAGAAGGCCATCACCTTCGAGGTGGGCATGCAGGACTCCGCCCTGGGCGCGACCCTGGCGCTGACCTCATTCGCCTCCAACCCGATCGCGGCCGTGCCGTCCACGTTCTTCTCCGTGTGGCACAACATCTCCGGCTCCATCCTCTCGAGCTGGTGGCGCAACCACGATGACCGCCACGAGATCCACTGGGATTCCGACAACGGCGAGAAGGGTTCCGCGAAGGACGCGACCAGCGAGCACGCGTTCGACGCCGACAAGAAGGCCGCTGCGGCCAAGTGATCGGCTGATCTGGTCGACTGACATAGTAAAGGCCGTAACCGAGTCCGTATGACATACCGGATTCGGTTACGGCCTTTTGAATACCTACTGCGTGCGTAGCGAGCCTTGGCTCCCTCGGTTAGGCCGAGCCGTGTAGCAAACGCTGGAGGCGTTTGTAGGCGAGGAGCGAGCGACAGCGAGCCAGCAACGCAGTCAGCCGAAGGCTGTCCATAATTGCAGGACGCTGGCGAGCGTCAGCGAGACTGAGGGAGCGTACACCCCGTAGCCGTTGTAGTTTACGAAGGCTGCAGCGTGTACGCTCCCTCAGTCAGCCTACGGCTGCCAGCTCCCTCAACCGAGGGAGCCGAGATCCACACGAAGCTACAGCGTCTTGACGAACTCGCCCAGCCGGCGCAGGCCCTCGGCGAGCGCCTCGCGCGACGCCGCGTACGACAGGCGCACATGCGTGTCGGCCGTCGCCGGCCCGAAGTCACGCCCCGGCGTAAGCGCCACGTGCGCCTCGTTCAGCGCACGTTCGCAGAACGTCCACGCGTCCAGCCCGGTCGAGGAGATGTTGAAGTACGCGTAGAACGCGCCGTTCGGCTCCACCTCAAGCGGCAGACCGATCTCGCGAAGACCCTCGACCACGATGCGCCGGCGGGCCAGCAGTTCCTGCCGCCGCTCCTCGCATACCGCAAGGCTTTCTGGCGTGAAGCACGCGACGGCCGCATGCTGGGTGGGCGTGTGCGCACACAGGTAGAAGTTCGTGGCAAGGTCGTCCACCGCCTCGATGGTGTTCTCCGGAATCACGGCCCAGCCGAGTCGCCAGCCGGTCATGCCGAAGAACTTCGAGAAACTGTTGCATACGATCGCATCCGGATCGGCGAGCAGCACCGACCGTACTTCGCTGCCGTCGGGCTCGCGGTCGGCCAGATCGAGGTACGTCTCGTCCACGATACGCCACGCGCCGCGCTCACGCGCCAGATCGCACACGGCCTTCAGTGTGTCGAATTCGATCGTCGTACCGGTCGGGTTCGACGGCGACGTGATCATCACGGCCTTCGTATGCTCGCTCCACGCTTCGTCCACCAGCTCGGGCGTCAGGTGGAACCGCGTGGCCGCGCTGGTCGGCACGTCCACCACGGTGCCGCCGAACGAGCGCACCAGCTCGCGGTTGCACGGGTATGACGGGTCGGCGATGACCACCTCGTCGCCCGGGTCGACGGTCAGAGCGGTCGCCAGCAGCAGGGCCGCCGAACCGCCCGACGTGATCACGATGCGCTTCGGATCGATCTCGACGCCGTGCTTGGTACGGTAGAAATCCGCGATCGCGCGACGCAGCTCCGGCAGACCGAACGCGGCGGTGTACGGCAGCGGACGACCGTCGTACTGCTCGCGCATCGCCTCGCGCACGGCCGGCGGCGCGCCGAAGTCCGGCTCCCCCAAGCTGAGCTTGACCACATCGATGCCGTTCGCGATCATATCGTCGGCCTTCTCGCCGAACACCATCGCGCGGAACGGCTGCGCCTCGCGCGCCCGCTGCGCCATCACCGGCTGCTTGTCTGCCATGTCACGCTTCCTTCGTCACGCAGGGCTGGTCCCTGACCTGTCGTTCGATTCCGTTCCCGATTCTAGTGTCGCGCGCACCGATCACGCTGGTTATGCCCGTTTCCGTCGGTGACGAAACGACCACAGCGTCAGCCGCCACCTTGTCATCCGTCTCACCGAGCCCAACCGTCCCCGTGATCTCGTCAACCAGCCGCGCCAGCCGTTCCTCACGCACGGTTTTCGCCAGCTCGCACTCCCACACGACGATCACCCTCCATCCGGCCGCCCGCAGTTCAGCATGCTGCCGCACGTCACGATCGTGGTTGCGCACGAGTTTCGCGCTCCAGAACTCGATGTTCGACTTCGGCATGGAGTGCTTCGCGCAGCCCTCGTGCATGTGCCAGAAGCAGCCGTTGACGAACACGATGGTGCGGTATTTCGGCAGCACGATATCCGGATGGCCCGGGTAGCGTTTGTCGTTCTTGCGGAATCGCAGCCCGTGGCGGAACAGGTAGCTGCGTACGAGCACCTCGATCTTCGTGTCCTTGCCGCGGATGTGCGACATGGTGTAGCTGCGCGTGCCGCGTTCGTACCGTTCGGGTTGGGCGGATCGGCTGCGGCCGGATCGACTGGACCGACCGGACTGTCGCGGCGCGCGTTTGACCGGTCGCCTAGCTGTTCGATCGGTTGATCGCCCGGCCGATTGACCGGCTGTTCGCTTGGATTGACTGTTCACGAGATTCCATTATTACCCGTGCGGATTCTAGAATGGTACTGTTTGCGATTCCATCACATGCAACAACACGATTCAAGGAGGAACGATGAGCCGACTGAACGGACGCCGGGCCGAGGCCGAGGCGCAGGGACTGAAGGTGAAGGTGGCGATTCTCGGCGCGGGCCGCATCGCGATCCACATGGCCGAGACGCTGGTGAAGATGGCCGCCGACCCGCGCTATGCCGGGCTGGTCGAGCCGTACGCGGTGGCCGCCCGCGACGGGGAGCGCGCCGCCGCGTTCGCCGCCAAGTACGGGTTCCCGGTGTCGTACGGCTCCTATGACGAGCTGCTGGCCGACCCGGACGTGGATCTCGTGTACATCGCCACGCCGCACAGCCTGCACGCCGAGCAGGGCATCGCGTGTCTGCGGGCGGGCAAAAACGTGCTGGTGGAGAAATCGTTCACCGCGAACACGGCGCAGGCGCGTGACCTACTGGCCGTGGCCGACGAGACGGGACTGCTGTGCACGGAGGCGATCTGGACGCGGTACATGCCGTCGCGCGCGATCATCGACGACGTGGTGGCGTCCGGCGTGATCGGCGAGGTGCAGTCGATCGCGGCGAACCTGTGCTATCCGGTGGCCGGCAAGGCTCGTATGACCGATCCGGCGCTGGCCGGCGGTGCGCTGCTCGACGTCGGCGTGTATCCGCTGAACTTCATCGACATGGTGATGGGCGGGCATGGCGACGTGGCGATCGACCGGGTGGAGACGTCGATGATGCCGTATGAGACGGGCGTGGACGCGCAGAATGCCACGACGATCTACTATGCGAACGGCGTGATGGCGTCGGCGCAGTCGTCCATGCTGGCCGCGTCCGACCGCGGCGGCTATATCTGGGGCGAGCGCGGGTACATCGTGTGCCGGAACATCAACAACGTCGAGGCGGTCGACGTGTACGGGCTGGATCATCTGCCTCTCGCGCACTACGACGTGCCGGAGCAGCTGACCGGTTACGAATACGAGGTGGCGGCCGCGGCGAATGCGATTCTCGATGGACTGGGCGAATGCGCCGAAATGCCGCACTCCGACACGTTGCGCATCATGGAACTGATGGACGTGCTGCGTGGCAAGTGGGGCCTGCGTTACCCGTTCGAGGGGTAAGCCGATTATTAGCGCAACTATTCTCGGAAAACAGCCCACTGTTCCCGGAATAGTTGCGCTAAGCCGGCGCCAGTGCAACTTTTCTCGGAAAACACCCCATTCGTCCGAGAATAGTTGCGCTGGCAACGTTCCAGTGCAACTATTCTCGGAAAGCGCCGTTCATTTCCCGGAATTGTTGCGCCGTACAGATGCCCATCGAGGTGGCATAGTCCCATCCCTATAACTTGGCGACAGAGTCAGGATGCATCAGGACGGTACCAAAACGGTACCAAAACGGCTTCCGGCAAGAAACAGAAAAGCGCCGAAACCATTGAGTTTCAGCGCTTTTCGTGGCAGTCAGCCATCGTACCCCCAGAGAGGGGGATACGAAAGGCAATTGCCTCAAGCGCAAACGGCAAATCCTTCAAATGTATATTTACTTATTATCAATCTGAATCTTAAGTATAGCAACGATTCCCGCTTCCTTCCGGTAGACCGACGTGCCTCACGTTTTTTGAGCGCGTAGGGTGTGGTGGTGCCTCATCGGGAATGAGCGCGAACGGTATCGGTCCTGTTTGGCTTGTCTTATGGAAGACAGGATCAGCATGGCGACGAA
>NZ_JBKEWJ010000032.1:0-26324 GCF_056357555.1 Bifidobacterium sp. LH_230 | reverse complement strand
GAAGCGTCTGCACGCCTCCCTGGGCTACAGGACACCGGAACAGGTCGAGAACGAGTATTATCAAAAGCAGATGGCACAAGCCGTCTCATAGCAGAGACGGAACAAAAATCAGGCCACTTCAAAGGCCCTCAGTTATTCCTGTTATAATTGATCTTTTTGCCGGACACGATTATGCGCATCGCTTTATGCGCGAACGGGGGCCGTTATGAGTCTTAAGTTGCCGATTCTCGTTGTTACCGATCTCGATGGCTCGTTACTCAACGAGAACCAGCAGGTCTCTTCTCGATTACAAAACATGCTTGACCGAGCTAAAAATGCTGGTGTTCTTTTTGCCGCGGCGTCAGCGCGTCCGTTCCGCTTAGCAAAGCAGGTACTAGAACCGGTATTGCCTTTATTCTCCGCTTTGTTTGTATCTAACGGCGCACAGATTGTGGATACAGCCACGTGCCATGTTATTCATTCCGAACCGCTTGATGAGAGACAGTGTGTTGACATTATCACTGTGCTGAAAAAGAAGTATCCGAAGGCTGGATTCGGGTGGGAGTACGGGGAAGGATTCGGTTGCGATCAAGCATTTTGGGATCTGCGCGCGCATGGGGGAATACTGCGTGATCCGAATCCTCAACGCATGTCGTCAATTCCAAATGCTCCTGTTCTTGAGCTTGTCATGGCAACACCTGACTACAAGGCGGATCAGTATATTGACGGTTGCCGTGAGCTAATTGGTAGGGACTTTACGGTTACCGATTCCAGTGGTGGTGTTATGGAAATTTCAAATGCTCATGCGAACAAGGCGCATGCTTCACGGATCTGGGCAAAAAGCTTGGACGCTGATTTGAGGAATGTTATCGCTTTTGGTGATGGGCTCAATGATGTTCCATTGTTGCGCGCGGCAGGGATGGGCGTCGCTATGGCAAATGCTGATGATCGGATCAAAGCTATCGCTGATGCTATTGCTCCGTCCAACCAGCAGGATGGGGTAGGCGTTTTCCTTGCCGACTTATTAAGGGATGAGGGTCTTTTTGTGTGACCATGACCATGCACATGTCGATTGCCAGCGACGACGCTCCTGCTGCGGGAATATACTCAAGACAGCAGAAATTTAACTCATATGAGGTATCGGATGGGAGGTGCGGCATGCCGGAGCTGAGTCGGTTCTTCGGAATCATCGTTCGCATGATGTATCGGGACGAGAGCGAGCATCACAAGCCGCATGTCCATGTGTACTACGGCGATTTCAAGGCATCCATTGGCATCGACGGCGAGCTGTTGGCCGGCTCACTTCCAGCCAAGCAGTACAAGCTGGTGGTGGCGTGGCTCGTGTTGCATGAGGATGAGCTGTACAAGGCGTGGAACGAGGCTGTGTCCGGACGTCCGTTTGACCGTATCAAGCCGCTTTCGTGAGGAAAGGAACCCGTCATGTTTGAGATGAACGGCATCCTGTATGCGGATGAGCCCGCCCGGGAGCTGGAAATCCGTTCGGCTCGTGTCGCGGATGATCATGTCATGTTGGTGACGTTTTCCACGGGCGAGACGCGTCTGTGCGATTTCACCGAGATGTACGACGATGTTCCCGCTTTCACCCCGTTGCGGGATGAGAAGATGTTCGAGGATTTCCGTATCGACCATGGCATCCTGACTTGGCATGACGGTGATATCGACATTTCTCCCACGTATTTGTACGAACACTCATATGAATACGCCGCTCATGGCGAACTGGTTTCGGCATGAGCGGCGTAAAGCGATGGCGTCGAGTTCGATTCTCCTCAACGTCTAAGAGGGATTGTCATGGCCTTGGGCGGAGGGCATGCCTTAGAACCTCCGCGCTACGTGTGCGACCAATGGCAACATGGCAACGGCCAGCATGAACGTCATCGCCAGAACCGCTCCCGCTGGATAAACGCTGTACGCCCAGCCGTATGCGATCTGCCCGAGAGGCTGGGCGCACATACTCGTGGAGAGCGCGAGCGACATCACCTTGCCGGTCATGTCCTCGGGGCAGCTCATCTGGATCGCCGGCACGGCGATGAGGTTCGCGAGGGTGATGGCGACCATGGTTCCGCAGGTGCTCGCCGTGAGCACCACAAGGCGCACTCCGTCGACGGCGGGAAGCGTCATGGCGAGCGCCTGGGGCAGGATGGTGAGCGAGAAGGCGGCGATTGCTATCGGGAATCGCCGCTTGGAAAGCGACTTCGCGGCCCGTCCCCCGACGAGCGCACCGAGCAGTCCGGATACTCCCACGAGACCGTATGCAAGTCCGTACGCCGTGGAGTCGAACCCCAGCACGGTACGCACCATGTAGGGGAAGCCGACCTCCGCATATCCAGTCACCAGGAAGTTGAGCGCGGCGCAGAGCAGCACCAGATGCAGTACATGGGGACGCTCGCGGGTGAGGAAACGTCCGGCCGCGCGCAGGTCGTCCAGGGCGGAGGTTCGCTCATCGTCACCGCGTTCGGGAGCACCGATTCGGATGAAACATTCCACGGCGGCGGCCGTGCCGAATCCCACGATGGTAATGCCCATCATGGGCATGGCGCCCACCGCCGCGTAGAGCACGCCGCCGAGCACGGCGGGCACGAGCGTGCTCGTCTGGTTCATCGCGTTCACCACGGCCATGGCGCGGCGCATCACGTCCTCGCCGTGGGAGCGGAACATCTGCGGCAGCGCCGCCTGCACCGTGGGCGTCTCCATGGCATCGAGCACGGCGAGCATCACTTGCATCACGGCGATCGCCGCCAGATTGAAGCCGACAACCGAGAAGATCATGGCGCAGACGAGTACCGTTGCAGCGGAGAGCGCGTCGAGCGCCACCATGACGGTTCGGCGGTTCGTGCGGTCCGCCACCACACCGCCGAGGGGCGAGAGCAGGATCGTGGGCAGGATGCTTGCCGTGAGGATGGAGGCGAACGCCGCCGCCGAGCCAGTCTCGTCAAGCACCCACATGGACATGGCGAACCGCAACATGAGGTTGGCGAAGAGCGATATGCCGAGACCTGCGACGAGCAGGTAGAAGTCGCGTACGTGAAGAGGGTCCGTGGCTTGGTTCATTGATGGCTGTGCCGTATGTTTGAATGTGTTCGTCATCGTGGGATTCCTTTCCTTGGATATTCATGACCACCTATTCAGACCGACCGTCGGTCTGTTCTGGTGATAAAAAATGCGCCACAGCAAAAGGACGCACAAACGTCCTTTCACTTGGACGTCATAATCTGCAGGCCGGCGCTCGGGTACGGCCTATGCTGACGCCGGTGCCTCTTCTGACATCAGGTCCGCGAGGCCTTCGCCCAGCCGCAGGATGAGCGTTTCATCGAACACTGGCACACCGATGGCATCGAGCATCGTGGCGAGACAGCGGATGCGACGTTCCATGTCGGCATGGTCGGCGGGATAGAAGCAGGGCATGAGCCAGTAGTTGCCGAGGAGCGAGAGCAGCTGCGCCGCCTCCTCTGGGTACGTCGTGGGGATGGAACCGTCCTGCACTCCCATGTCGATGAGCGACCGGAAGGACTTCGGTAGCTCCGTCGACCAGAAGCGCATGTTCGCGGTAAAGAATGTGGGGTCTTTGAGAAGCGCAAGCTGGGAACGGACAAGATCCAAGTGGTTGGGGACGTCCACGGCGGAAATGATGAGTGCACGCAACTTCTCCAACGCGCTCATGTCGTCACGCTTGATGAGTTCGTCGAGGAGACGTGTGGTGACGGCCCACTCGTCGGCGTTTAGTTGGTCGAGGATCGCCTCTTTCGATTTGAAATGGTGGTAGAGTCCGCCCTTGGACAGCCCTAGGTCGTTCAGGATGTCCTGAATGGATGTCTTCTCGTAGCCCTTTTCAGCGAAGAGTCTGCGGGCGGAATCGAGAATTCGCTGCTCGGTCTCCTCGGGATGCGTATTGTGCGTCATGCGGTTCACCTTTCAATCTTGTCGCCGACAAGCATACAGACCGTCGGTCGGTCTGTCAAATGATCGAATAGACTATTATGCGCTGTACTTGAATATCCACAACAAGGCAGGGTGAAAAGACGGCAGGCATCGAGCTTAAATTCGATGTGTCCGAGGATAAATAAAGGCTCTGTTAAACCAGCTTTGACACAGGGGCTTTCATGTCCAATACTGTAGCTACACTGAGATTACAGTGCTGGAGGTGATGGCGATGAGGCTCGCGGACGACGTACGTAATCGACTCAGGGTCATGAACCCCGTCGAGCGCGAGAACGCGGTGCGAGAACTGCGCGAGGTCATCTACGAGGACGCCTACGAGACCATCGCCGATCGTGACGATGCTCTGGCTTGTCCACGCTGCGGCTCCATCTCCATCGTGAAGAAGGGGCATAATCCGAACGGTTCCCAGCGCTGGCAGTGCAAGGACTGCAAACGCACGTTCTCCAAAATGCGGGATACGTTGATCGGCCGGTCGAAGCTGCCGGTCGCCAAGTGGATGATGTACGTGGAGTGCTTCGTGGACTGCCTCGCCCTGCGCGAGTGTGCGAATCGCTGCGAAGTGTCGCTGCGTACCGCGTGGCTCATGCGCCGCCGCTTGCTCAAATGCCTCGAACGGTATCTGCCGAAGTTCACGGCCAGCGAGGGCGCGTCCGTCCAGTTAGACGAGACGTATCTGCGAGAGAGCTTCAAAGGCAACCACAGGAAGGGGAAGTTCGTGCTGCCGCGCCCCGCCCGCCATCGCGGCGGCTCCCTGCACAAGCGAGGCCTGTCCAAGGAGCAGATCTGCGTGATGACCGGCGTCACCGACTCGAACACCGCCTTCGCCGTGCTGAGCGGACGTGGCGTCATCTCCAAGCAACGCGCCATCGAATCGCTTGCCGGGCGTATCGGACGTGGTGCGCATGTCATGGCGGATGAGGCCGCCGCCTACCCCGGCGCGATGGAGATATTGGGCGCGGTGTTCGAGCAGGTGGACGCGAAGTCGCATCGCATCAACAGGATCAACACACTCCACTCGAACCTCGACGGATTCCTCGCTGGATTCAAGGGCGTAAGCACGAAGCACCTGCAAAGCTATCTGACGTGGTTCCTGTGGCGACGCTCGTTCCACGATGACAGGAACGACAGCATCATCCGGCAGGTGGACGCCCAACCGTGCCCGGGAGTGACCCGCGACTGGAACGGCGTCACGCCACCGTACATGGAGTATTGGAGCATGACCGCGTAGATTGCAAGTACACTGTACATATCCGATATTTGCAAGGAAAGGAGGAACGGCATGGCGAACACACCAACCACAACCATGCGCCTCGACCCCGAACTCAAAGACCGGGCCATGAAAGTACTGGAACCATTGGGGCTGAACATGACCGGAGCCGTCACCATCTTCCTCAAAGCAGTCGTACGCGAGAACGGACTGCCGTTCGACGTCAGAATGAACAGCAAAGAGGATGCCCGGTGATTACACGAGAGAATCTGACCGATTTCCTGAAAGTAGCCGGATTCGAGCCTCGCGATGGCAAATGGGCGCGCACATTCCCTCTTACCGGATGTTCCATAGTCGTTGACGCCGAGAACGAGACAATCACCTACCCGGAAGAGGAGGGATTCAAGGTCAATGAGAGGGAGACCTGCAACTTCTCGCATAACGAGAATTTCGTGGTCCTCGAATGCGTATGCCGTTTGCTTGAAAAGGGATACCGTCCGGAATCCATCGAATTGGAACGCCGATGGCCGTTGGGGCATAATCCGACGGGAGGTCGCGCGGACATTTGCATCGATGACGCCGACGGGCAGGGAAGCCTCGCGATCATCGAGTGCAAGACCTACGGTCAGGAGTTCGAGAAAGCGTGGCGCGACACGTTGAATGACGGCGCCCAGTTGTTCTCGTATTGGCAGCAGGATTCATCCACACGATGGCTCGTTCTCTACTCGGCCGGGTGGAACGGGGTCTCGCTCGTCCATACCGCGCATACCATCAGTTGCCGGGACGACGACAACTACAAGAACCTCGCCTCCAACGACGATACAATCCGCCTTTACGCGCAATGCGCGACGGCGGCTGATCTTTTCGACGTCTGGGACGGCACATATGACAAACGCGCGTTCGGCGATGTCCTGCTGGACCCGGATTCCAGGGCTTACGAACCCACCCTGCACCTGCTCCGCAAACGAGATCTGCTTCCCTTCAACGCCGAGGACATCAGAAACAACCGTATAGTGAACCGTTTCGAGGAGATTCTGAGGCATAACAACGTTTCGGACAAGGAAAACGCCTTCAATCGTCTGATCGCCCTGTTCATCGCGAAACTGGCCGACGAGCTGGGCAAAACGGATCAGCAGGAGGTCGAGTTCCAATACCGTCAGGGTGTCGACACATATGAGATGCTTCAGGACCGTCTGCAAAGGCTTCATCAGGAGGGCATGCGCGAGCTCATGCGAGAGGACGTCCTGTATGTGCCGAGCGACTACGCAGAACGCATCCTTCAGACGTATTCGGGGCACAACCGAAAAGGTTTCATGGATGAGCTGAACGGTACATTGCGGAAACTGAAGTTCTACACCAATAGCGACTTCGCGTTCAAGGACGTCCATAACGAGGAGCTGTTCCTCCAGAACAGCAAGGTCCTGGTCGAAATGGTGCAGCTGTTCCAGCCGTACCGGCTTACTGGGGACGGGGACTCCGTCGAAAGCCGCCGGGGCAACCAGTTCCTGGGCGATCTTTTCGAAAGGCTGCTCAACCAGGGGTTCAAGCAGAATGAGGGGCAGTTCTTCACGCCGGAACCCATCACTCGTTTCATATGGAAATCCCTGCCTTTGGAGGACCTGATGGCGGAATCGGGAAGCGGCGCGTTCCCCTCGGTCATCGACTATGCGTGTGGAGCCGCCCATTTCCTCACCGAAGGCTATGAGGAAATCACCCGAATCGCCGTCAGGAACGGTCTGGACGGGACAGACGGATGGGAAAAAGACCATCTGGTGGGCATCGAAAAGGACTACCGTCTGGCTCGCGTCTCACGCGTATCCCTGTTCATGCATGGAGCTGGGAACGGGGAGATCGTTTTCGGTGACGGGCTGGACAATCACCCGGACAAAGGCGTGTCCAATGGTCGGTACGACATATTGGTGGCGAACCCACCCTATTCCGTGAAGGCGTTCAAACCGCATCTCAGATTGCGTCAAAACGAGTTGGACGTTCTGGGCGTCATCACCGATTCAGGTTCGGAAATCGAAACGGCCTTCGTGGAACGCGCCTGCCAATTGGTCAAGCCCAATGGTCTCGCCGCGATCATCCTCCCCATCTCCATCCTCGATAAGACGACGGATAGTTTCATGGTCGCGCGCGCCGGATTGCTGGAATCGTTTGAGGTGAAGGCCATGGTCAGGATGGGCTCCGGTACCTTCGGGGCCACAGGAACGAACACGGTCATACTCTTCCTCCGAAAGATGGACGAGCCGCCGAAAAGAACCATGATCGCCGGCGACATCGCGGATTCCGTCTTCTCCTCCACGGATTCAGACGAATGGTCGGACATATCCGTCCTGCGACGATATCTGAACGTGGTCGGGGCGGACTGGGACGCATACCATGATTTCGTATCCCGGGCACGTCATTGGGACGAATACGCGGAAGACCCCCATCTGGGGGTTTACGCCAACGCGTTCCGCCGGTCCGCGGCGCTGAAGACTCTACACCGAAAGAAGACGTATCGGGATGCCGATGACACCGATCGGCAACGGCAGGAGGACCGATGCTTCTACGACATGTACAAGGAAACGGAAAGACAGCGCCTGTACCTGTTCGCGTTGATATACCCGGAACAGGTGCTCGTGGTCAATTCCCCGGGCGACTCCACATCCATCAAGGAATTTCTCGGCTATGAATGGAGCAATCGCAAAGGGAACGAAGGCATCAGAATCATCTCCGACGGAGGCATGCTCTATTCCCACGACGAGACATCCGAATCGTTGTCCTCTTTCGTGAAAGCATCATTCACCGGGCATGTCGGCATCGAAAACAGTCCGTTCTCCCAATACGGGTACCTTACGGATCTGACCTCGCTGATCGATTTCAACACGGAGAAGTTCACTGCGGCGATCAGGTCGACGGGACGCCCATACGAGCCCCGTCGATTCAAGGAGCATATCCAGTCCGTACCCCTTGGGCAGGTCGCCGAGATGGTGGCGGAATCAACCAGGACGGGCTCCGCCATCGATCCGGGTTCATACATCACCACGGAGAACATGGCCAAGGACAAGGGCGGCGTACGCCCCTACACCGGTGAAACCCCCGTTTCGGCCTCGCTCTACGCGGACGGAGATACGCTGACAGCCAACATCCGGCCCTATCTGAGGAAAATATGGAGAGCCGACCGGAACGGTTGCTGCTCCAAGGACGTGCTCGTGTTCCGGTCCAGGAACATCGACGTCCTAATACCCGAATACCTGTATCTCCTTCTATGGCAGGACGATTTCTTCTCATTTTCGATGAGCACGGCCAAGGGCATGAAGATGCCACGGGGCGACAAGGAGCAGCTGCTCAAATACCGGATACCATTGATTCCAATAAAGGAACAGCGGAGCCTATGCCATCGATTCGCGGAGCTGACGGAGCTCATCGAGCAGGAACAGGAGACGATTGCCGAAATCCAGGGAAACAGGGAGCGTCTGTTCCTGGAACTGTTCGGTGATCCCGTGGAAAACACGATGGGATGGCCCATGGTGCCTCTGTCCAATCTGTATGACGTGACTTCGGCCCAAAGGGTATATGCAAGTGAGCTCCAATCCCATGGAGTACCCTTCATTCGATTGGCGGATCTCAACATGATGATCGACGGCGAGTTGCCCGACGTCAAGGAGTTCATATCCTCCGAACGGTATGAGACTCTGGAATCCGAAGGTAAAACGCCCCATGAGGGAGATGTCCTCATCACAAGCAGAGGGACTCTCGGACGATGCTATACGGTCAAAGCCGGAGACCGATTCTACTTCCAGGACGGTATGGTCACCTGGTTAAGACGGACGCGCGAAAGCCCGATGGAACAATACGCTTCGGCCTTGTTCGATCATGCCGGATTCCGTCGGCGGCTGTCTCAGGGACGGGATGGGACGAGTGTCTCCTACCTGTCGATTGCCGATTTGGGACTTATCGAGATACCGGTTCCGGACAGACGAAAGCAATCGGTTTTCCAGAAGGAATCACAGGAATGGGAGCTGCACGACCGGGAGACGCAACGGAGGCTTGAAGACCTTATTCGGCGGAGAAACGACCTGCTTGGCGATCACGTTCTGGGTTGACGACTGATGTTGGAGCGGTGCGTTTCGAGTGGGATGCTTGCCTGACCCATTCGAAACGCGCCGCATCCCATTTTCGTTATCCTTAATAGGTCACTCCTCAATAGAACCTTTCAAATTTTGCCACATTAAGTCAACCCTGGTCACAAAACCATATTGTTTCCTTTTTCCCTATGTCAAAACTGGTTTAACAGAGCCTAAATAAATGACTTTTGAAAAATGGCTCGATTTCAATGTCTGGATGACTATCCGCCGACTGCGCAAGTGTGAGGGGAATGGACGGCTGTTGCGGTACGGCAAGTCGGTCGAGTTCAAGTTCAATGTCAGCAAGAGATTGCCAGATAGCATCGAGAGGGCCTTGGAATCCCGGTGATTCCAAGGCTTTTTTCTTGGGTTGAAAATTGAATGACTCCAACGTTGCCGTCTATGGCAGGGGCATGTTACGACTGTCGATTGAGGATAGACCTGCTGATATCATAAAACACATTCTGGCCATTTGGCTCGCCCTTCTCCGCGTTCCCGGAATCGATGTGGGTTCCCGGTAGCGTCGTATTTTTCGTATCCTGTTCATTCCGGTTTTCGGCATGTTCTGGATAATCCGTCTGCAACAGAACGCACGCCCCATACAGGGAGAGGGCAAAGGAGAGCTTATGCGATATATAAGGGCAATTATCACGGCACTTGTATGCGTGGCGCTGAGTATTTCATTGACGGCCTGCGGAGGAACCGGCGATGGCTCGTCGGCATCGACGTCTAAGAACAACGCATCGGTCGATGTTGACGAGATGAGCGATGAGGAACTCTACAAGATGGCCGACAAGTGCCTCCCCAAATTCTGGAAGGACCGCGAGGAACAGTACGAGTCGGCCGGTCATACGATTGACCGTAGCGCCGCCCTGCCGGCAACCAAGGAAGTGATGCGTTACCTCGGCACCGACTGTCTGCCGAAATGGATGCACAAGAACACCGACAAGATCGTCGAACAGATGAAGGGCAACCAATACCAGTGCCCCGATATCGATAAAGACTACAATGACTGTGCCATGGCATCCGTCGGCGGTTATCTCGGCTCCTCCACTGCGACCGTCAGGCTAATGAAGGATCCCGGGGAAGAACCCCCGTCCTTCTTCCGCAACGCAACCGGAATGGAACGATCCTTCAAAGGTGACGACGATTCACCGGTTATCAACTTCTCCTACACCAAGACCGACTACACCGACGACCACCCGAACGGCATCCAGCAGAACTACAGCATCGACGCGGCGGTAGACACCGACGGTCTTCTGTTCAGCCCACCACAAGACGGTATAGAACCGTACGTCGATATTCCAGGCAGCGAGTTTGACGGTCTTATAGTTCTCGACCTCAACGAGGACCATATCGTCCTGCTTTACGCCTACGTCTCCCACTTCCCTCATACCTATCCGGACGTCAACTACCTACTCGAACTGAAAAAGGTCTGACAATTGTAGATACGACAAGTGGAGAGCATTACATGGGATTATTTGATGGGTGAGACCGAGACTCACATATTATCATCCGCCGTTTCATCATGATGCGTTTGCTTTATGGGCATGCATGCCGTTATGGAATATTGAATTAGGGCGTGGCATGCCGGAGCCGAGTCGGTTCTTCCCAAGCAGACTCATTGGCGGTTGTAACGTCAGCAAGAAGTGATTGCTGCATAGCGCTGAGGGCCTTGGAATCCCAGTGATTCCAAGGCCCTCATTGTGTATTTGTACGTTGAGGTTGGCTTTGCTGCCGTTCGCTGCGGATGGCGGAGCAGTGGCCGGCAACTGCTTTGCATCCTCATGTTGCCAGCTCTCGGTCTCGCCATTGGCGTGGGGTGGCGTCCATGTGCCGTCGGAACACATAACTGAAATAGGCGGGTGACGAGAAGCCGCATGCCTGTGAAATCTCCTTGATGGACATGGTTCCCTCGGACAGCAACTCGCGGGCCTTGCCAAGGCGATAGTCGGTCAGGTAGTCGATCGGCGTCTGTCCGGCATATGTGCGGAACAGTTCGCAGCAAACGCGACGGCCGACTATACCGGCTCGCGCGATGTCGTCAAGGGTGATCTTGTGTGATGCGTTGGCGCGGATGAAGGCCATCATAAGCAGGAAAGATCTGAACTCAGGCCCCGGATCGTTTGCCGCGGCATGTGCCGATGAAGGAGCTGGGTATTCCGAGGTCCTTTGGTCCACCGTCTTGGGTTCGGCGGTAATGGTTCCTTCGTTGATTCTTTCCAACGCCAGAAAGCACAAGTGTGCAGACTGGGCGACTGCCGGCAGTACCGTCAGCGCGTCGCCCGTCTCCTGTTGCCTTTCGCACCGGGACATCAGTCGTTCGAGCTCGTCGATACCGAACAGCAACGTGCGGTCCCGTTCGCGGGTTGAGTCGAGTACGACGTAATCAGGGGTGGTGTCATCCATGCGTTTGAGCATGGCGGCTGCCATTGGCGCATACATCGCGCCTAGCAGTGAAGCATCGATTACCGCCGAGACGAATCCGGCATCATCGCCGTCGTCGCATACCAGATAGTGCATGCGACGCGAGTTGATGAAGATGCCTTTGCCTGCACGCAACGGAATGAGCGCGCCGTTGACGAATACGCGTGGATGGCCGTTGAGAACATGGATGAATTCCAGGTCGCGATGCCAATGGCACGCCATGCGGAAGCCATAGCGGCTCATGCCGTCGCGTCTCGCGTACATCGGCAATCCCGGCAGATTGTAGTGCGGGGTTTCCGAAAGATCGGAGAAAATGGTCAGAGGATTGGAACTCTTCGGAAAGGTCTGATCAATCGTTCGCTCGGCAGTCATTGTTGTCACGATTTCTATAGTAATGGAAACTATAGTGATGGTTCGTCTCGTATCTCATCGAGTTTGTATCACTATCATAACAGTAGTTTTTAGGTGAGTGATGTGAACATATCGATAGTCATGTTCACCTTATTTCGATAGTTAATCATGCCATTCAGGAAAGGATGATTCATAGTGGATACTACGATGACGCGAAGCGGAGCCCGGTTCTTCACGGTGCCGGTCATCACGCTTATCGCGTTGACGTTTTTGCTGGGACTGAGCGAGTTCATCGTGGTTGGCGTCATGCAGCCGATTGCTTCGGACATGCGTGTTTCGTTGGCGGCCATCGGCTCGTTGGTCTCCGTCTTCGCGCTCGTATACGCGCCGATGACTCCAATCGGAGCGGCCGTATCCGCCAAATTCAATCGGTTCCATGCCCTGATGGCAATGACGGGCATCTTTCTTGCCGGTAATATCCTGTGCGCCATTGCCGTGAATTACCCGATGCTGCTGGTGGGGCGCATCATCATCGCCACAGTGAGCGGACCACTCGTGGCCGTGCCCATGACGTTCGCGCCGGATCTGGTCGGCTCATCTGATCGGCCCCGGTTCATGTCCTGGATCTTCTCCGGCATCTCCATCGCCGCGGTCTTCGGCGTGCCGATCGGCACATTCATCGCACAGCAGTTCGGTTGGCGCTGGTCGTTCCATCTGATCAATCTGCTGACCGTGCTCGTCATCATATCGATGCTGCGCTGCCTGCCACGCACCTCATATACGACCGGAACCACGCGTTTCCTGCCGCAATTCCGTCTCTTTACCGACGTGCGGGTCTGGTACGGCATGCTTGCGGTCGTTTTCGGCGCAGCGGCGACATACTCCTTCTATACATATCTTTCCCCCATCCTCACCGAGGAAATCGGCGTCCCTGAGCAGTACTTGAGTCTTGCCCTGACCGCGATTGGTCTTGCGGCGTTGTGGTCCAATCTGTACAGCGGCAAGTTGGCGGCGCACGGCACCGGCTCGCAGCCGATCATCGGATTGATTCCGCTGTACCTGTTGCAGGCCGTCTGTCTGGCCGTGCTGCCGTTCGCAAGCATGATTCCGGCGCTCGGGGCCATGGACCTGCTCGCACTGGCCTGTCTCATGTACCTGCAGAATTCGCCGTCGCAGGTACTGCATACCGCCATCGCCGCCGAACGGTTCCCCTCGTCCATGACGTTGGCCTCTTCGATGAACGCGATGGCATTCAACATAGGCATAACCTTGGGCTCCACCATCAGTGGACTGGCCATGACGCATCTGGGACTGCGTTGGCTCGGCCTCTTCGGCGCGGTGCTGGCATTGGGTTCGGTCGGCGTGCTGATGCTGCTCAAGCGCACGGAATCGCGCGGCATCGCGTGCTAGCTCTGGCTGCTGTTTCAACAATACTCAACCCAACAATGAAGTAGCCATGAGAACAGTGCTGTGTTCGCCCGCACGAAGGATCTTCGCCTGATGGCTCGGGCCGCCTTTGGACTAAGCACCGCGTACGGCGAATGGGAGACCGCCTCCTTTGCCGCCCGTCAGTTCCTGGGTAGCGCGATGCTGCTGCATGACGACGAATCCACGGCAAAGGCCGCCGAACTTGATCTGCAGGTAACGCCGGAATCGGACACGGAACTGCGACAACTGTTCGAGCAGCACCTACCTGATAGCGGACGGTTGGCATAATTACGCTGATTATGACGACAGGCCGGTACGGAACCCACCTGTTTGGTGTTAGTCTGAGGGTGTTGTTCGAAGCAGTGGCTTCTCTCCTTTCTCCGACCGGGAATCCGTGAGTGCGTCGTAGTTTTCGCATCCGGTTCCGGCGACTTGCCGGCATATGACCTCACGACAGCAGTCCGGGTCTCATATCGGGCATCGGATACACGTCAACGGATACGGATACGAGGATGGAAGCCATGGAAAGCGGAGCGAAGGCAACGTTCTGGAACGTCTACGCCACGGTCTATGACGCCATCTGGCGTGGAGCCGCCGGCACCCGGCGTATCGATGCGCTGTTGGAATCGAACACGGATGCCGTGGCGCCTGATGTGTGCGTTGATTTGGGTTGCGGCACCGGATTGTCGGCGATGCCATTGCATGAACGTGGCTGGCACGTCATCGGCGTGGACCGGTCCGAGGCGATGCTCACGCGGACTGTTCAGAGCGGACGGGTCGATGAGACGCTGCGCGCCGACGTCACGGCCGTTCCACTTCCCGATGGATACGCTCGACTGGTGCTGCTCGTCAACATCCTTCAGGTTTGTCCGGAACCGGAGCTCGCTATCCGCGAAGCGATGCGCCTGAGGGCGGACGACGGCATGGTCATCGCAGTCTGGCCGGATGATGCCGTCACATTAACCGATGTCTGGCGCGACGACATGCGAGGCGGCCGCGGGTTGCTCTCTTCCTGCGCCGCGGCGCTCGGACGGTTCGCCGTCGGCCTGGCCGGAGCTTCACTGCGTATGCGGACAAGAACCGGGCGGGAGATTGCAGATGCGCTGTGCTCGGCCGCTCATCGCGAAGCATTGGGCTGTGATGTCGGTGGGCTTGGTCCGCTGTCCGTCACATGCGTCATCGGATCGACGTAGAGACACCCGGTCCAGTCTGGACCACAACACTGTGATGTACGCAGATCGCCGGAAATCATCAACCGGCACCGAGAAGAAAGGAAACCATCATGGAAAGGAATGAAGGCAACGCCTTCTGCATCAGTTGCGGCGCGAAATTGCGCGAGGATGCGAAATTCTGTCCGCAATGCGGAGCAAAGCGGTTCATGTCGACAGCGCCGGTCGCGGCGTTGAATGCTGTTCCTGCGGCTCCGGCTTCCCCATCCGCCCCGGACCCGGCGCCAGCGTCCGGGTCATCGGCGATTGAGGTCTCCAGGTCGGTCGCATCGTCCTCGTCCGGGCTTCCGGCGGGGCCTGACGATTTGCTCAAGTTGCTCGCGCAGCCTGCACAGTCCGAACAACAGTCCACACGACCTCAACCCGTAGGTGCCGCACAGCCCGTGCAGCCGTCATCATCCTCTTCGTCGGCATCGTCGGTTTACTCGGACACGTCGCGTGAACGTCCGTCGGACCAGCGGGCAAGCACCAGCGAGGAGCCGAAGAAATCGGGAGGATTCTGGGACAAGCTCAGCTCGTTCTCCGATGGCGTCTCCACCGTCCAATGCATTGTGTTCGGCCTGATCTACCTCATCGGCGGTATCGTGGTGGCCTTCTCGCAAGGCTATTGGGCCAGTCTGCTCGCCAGCCTCTACGGCGTGTATCTGCTTTGGCCCAGCGACCACTTCAAGCTGCTCATCTGGTGATTCGGCGGCACGGATTGTCCCGATTCCATCGGTAGGGAAGACACGAAAGAAGAGAGTCATGAACGACGTCAACTCTGATGCGCCATCGCCTGAACATGTCGGCGTCCATGTCCAGGCTACGGCGCCACGGCCAATCGCTATGTTTCATACGAACAAATCAAACAACGAGAAAGTAGCATCATCATGAACACCAGCATCAACAGGATTTCCGGAAGGCTTGCCGCCTTGTGCGTGACCGTGTTCGCGCTTGGATCATTGGCGGCCTGTGGCGGCGGAATCGACCCCGACAAAGTCTATGAAGGCAACAACGCGCAGCAGGAGGCGGAACAGGCCGCGCTGGCCGTCTGCGACAGCGGCAAGGGCACCGTCACATCCGGCAACGCCAAAGGCAATTCCATCTCCGCGGAAAAGGACCAGCAAATCCTAGAAACCGTTACCTGCGACGGCAGTGGGAAACAAGTGGAGATCGTCATCGTTCGTTGGCCCGATGGCACCAACAAGCCGGGCTTCCGCGGATACAAACTTCAGCAGGTCAACTAACCGTTTTATTAATCCATGCATCTGAGAAAAGGAGAAAACACCATGATACGCTGCGCAAAATGCAATGCATCGAACAATGATGAGGCGCTTTATTGCGGTCTCTGCGGTAGTCGCCTGCAAAAATCCAATACCCCCCCCCGATGCTATACCTCCCGTAACGCATGACCAGTATCCGTCGGGTACTGGGATGCCTGCGGTGCAGGTTCCGGCATCAAAGTCTCCTTTGCTGAATTCCTCTAATTCCCCCAACGCTCAGCAAGGAGCCGGGAGCCAGAAGCCGCAAATCAATGCAAGCACCGATGCCAAGCATGGTTTCAAGTGGTCCGTACTCGGTGCGGGGCTGGCCATCGTGTTGATCGTGGCATTGGTGTCGTTCGGTGCTGCGCGGTCGTTCTCGCCTTCATCCGCTTCCAGCGGGAACCGGCAATCCTCCGCCGTGTCGGTGAATGATGCTCGAGAGGAACTGAAATCGACGCTTGCGGACCTGAAGAAAGGCATCGACGAAGCGAATGATGTCGTAGCCGACGCTTCCGACGCGGATGCGAAGACCTTGCGAGACGGCATCGATAAGGCGCAAAAGCTATATGACTCCACCACTTCGGAAATGTCCGGCGTCGATTCCGCCGACAAGCTGTCGACGTTGAGCAACCAGGTCTACCAAGAGAATACGTCATTGTCCGATTCCGTCAGCGCATACAAGACGGCGGTCAAGGAACGCATGACCTCGATGACCTATGTCCTCACCAACGATGCCGGCTACCAGTACCAGGTCTCCATCAAGAACCTGGGCGTGAGCGTGGAGAAGAACACTTCCGAAGGCGCCCCCGGAACGGTGGAATTGTCGTACAACACCACAGCAACGGCGACGATTACCAATATCACGAAGGATAAAACCGCACCGCTAATCTGCTGGGACAAAGATGCCTCTTGGAATGGGAACATGTACTCGCCGTGCAGTCATGAATCAGACGTGCATTACGGAAAACTTGTCCCCTTATACAGCAAGAACATGTGCAGCGCCGTTTCCGCAATTGGCGCGCGCAATTACAGCGATCTTTGTGCTCGGTATTCCATCGACGGCAAGGAATACTGGTCTTGGGTCAGGGACTTCAACTTATTCCCCTCGGAACAACTTGAAGAAGGAATCTATCATGAGTGGCAAAAAAGAATCAAGTCAGAGGAAAGCATCGAGGGATGGTGGGGACAATCCGGCCGCCTCCAAGACTCATCATCCGAGCCCACCACTGCAACCGTGAATGAGGAAGATTCCGATGCTTTACTGGAAGCCTTGCGGCAACCCGTGGGATGGGTGGTTGTGCTGCGTAACCAGGCAGACAGATACTCTAATTCCTTTGTTTATAATGGTACAGGCAGTCTCGGCACAATACAGATGACCACCAGCAAACTGTGGTACGATACAATGCGGGGGGAAATGAGAACCGATGGCAATGAAGAAGAGCTGTCATATTATTTGATGGCACGTACGCCTGGTATCTGACGTTCACCCAAGCAGCCGGCTTCTCATTGATCTGTCTAACCTCAGCGGATAGTTGACGTATATCTCGGGACATGGTTGACGGGCCTAGCCAAGAACGATGCGATTGGCAAGTCCGGACTTGGTGGCCGCGTGGGCGGTATGCCGTCGCGCTTATGAGGCGAACGCCAGCGCGACCATCGCCCGCGCGCTGGATGGCCAACATGCCAAAACCGCGTTGGATGATCTGCTCATTACCTCGTGCTGGGCAATGAATCAATACGTGTTCTCTCTGCAGGAAAGGGGATCTGAACACGCGTCTACGCCATCCGTCGGGCTTCCGCGTGACGTCCTGTGGGATATCAGCGCGACGATGCCGAGAGTGACGACGATGATCATGGCCGCCGTGGCGAAGCTGCCGGTCATCGCGGATTCATAGGCGCGGGAGGCGACCTGTCTCATCAGGTCACTCGCCGCGCCCGCGAATCCGGTCGCCTGTTGGAAGTCCAGCGTTACGGAGCCGGCGGATTGCGGATTCAGTCCGGCGGATTGCGCGAGATCGTGGAATACCGTCATATACAGTCCGCTTTGTATGCTGCCGAAGATTCCCACGCCGATGATGGAGCCGAATTGCCGGAACACGGTCAGCAGACTGGAGCCGGCTCCGGATCGCTCGACCGGCACCCGGCTCATGGCCCAGGTCAGCATCGCCGGCTGGCCGATGCCCAATCCGAATCCCGCCACGGTCTGTCCGATCAGCACCGTCGATTGTGTTGCCGCGTCGCCGGTCCACAGCATGGCGGCGCCGATCGTCAGCATGCCGGCGGCCAGACATCCCAAGGCCAGCAGACTCGTGCCGCGCGAGCCGATGCGGGAGACGACCCAATCGTTCATCCGCGATCCCACGATGGACGCGACGACCAGCGGCATCAGCAGTAGTCCGCCCGCCAGCGCTCCGTGACGCAACACCGTCTCCAGATAGGCCGGCATGATGAAGATAATGCCGTACATCGAGAAGTTCAGCATCGTCAACGCCGGCGCGCAGGCGGCAAACGAGGGGTCACGCATCAGACCGAGTGCCATCAACGGATTGCGGGACGCGCGGTCATGCAGCACGAATCCAGCAATCAGCATGGCGCCGGTTGCCATCGGAATCCATGCGCTCGCGACCAGCGCGCCATGTTGGGCATTGACCAGACCGGCCGAGAACAGGGTGAATCCGGCGAACATCATCGCCACCGACGTCCACGGCATATGCAGCGGCCGGGACCTGTGCGATCTGCCGGTCTGCGGGACGTTCATGCGGATGATCATGATCACGGCGAGGAACACCACGCCATCGAATCCGAAGATGCCGCGCCATCCCAGCGTCGCGGTGAGCACTCCGCCGACGATCGGGCCGAACGGGACGCCCAGCGTGCCGGCTATCGCCCACGCGGTCATGGCGTGGGATAGTCCGGAACCCCGGAACAGGATGCCGAGCAGCGCCTGTCCCATCGGAATGACCACGCCCGCACCGGCACCCATGATCGACCTTGAGACGAGCAGCACCGGCACGTTTCCGGCCATAAGACCGATAGCGGACGCGACGACGAACATGCCCAGTCCGGCGATCATGGTCTTCAGATGGCCGAGCCGGTCGCCGAGGAATCCGGCCAGCAGCACCACGGCAGCGAAGACGAGATTGTAGCTGGACACGATCCACTGTTGTTCCGCCATGCCCGCCCCAAGCGATTCGGCGATGTTCGGCAGCGCCACATTGAACGCCGTGGTGTTGACCATCATCACCAGTTCGGCGGCGCATAGGCATATCAAGGAGCGGTTCAGATTCTTCTTGTTCGTATCATCCATAAGCGACCCACTTAAGATACCAATAAGTTTCTTATCAACGTGACCTGATTATAGATATTCATCAATAAGAAACGCCGTGGTATCTTGTATAAGACGGCGTGAACGATATCGGTTACGAAAACCATGCCGCATATGGAGATGAACTCATGGAAATGAACACCGAACCAAAGCGGACGCGCCGCCGAGGCAAGGCTTTGGAGTCCGCCATTCTCGAAGCGGCGTGGGAACAATTGTCCGCGTGCGGCGCGGAGGAGTTCACCTTCGACAATGTGGCCGCCAGGGCGCATACCAGCAAGCCGGTGCTGTATCGCCGGTGGCCGAATCGTACGGAACTGTTCGTGGTCGCCGTCAAGTGGCACCGTGGGCGTGCCGCCATCGAACGCCCGGACACCGGAACGCTCAGAGGTGATGTCATCTCCATTCTGCTGCAGCTCAACCGCAAACAGTCCGATGCGGTGATGGTGCTGGCCAAATTCGGCGTCTATGCCAACTGGCTCGGCGTAAGCGCGCACGAGCTGTACGAGCGCACGATGATCAGCGACCGGCCCAGCATCATGATGGCCGTCGACAATGCGCGGGCGCGCGGCGACATCACCTGCGAACTGCCGGAATCGTTGCTGCGCATGCCAGGGGAGCTTGGACGCGCGATCATCCTGCGTGATATGCGTCCCTTGTCCGAAGCGGACATCGTCGCCACGGTCGACGAGCTGTTCCTTCCGCTCGTCGATCATTACGAACGACAGTCGCGAGCTGCCGCCGGCGTGTAATGTACCGGCGGATACGGTGAGTGCGACACGCGAGAGAGTTAACGATAATCTACAAAGGGGAGTATCGTGGCTGCCGTTTTCATCGACGACGATCATCCGTGGCGGGTGATCCCATGACGGAAAAGAGAGGAACCGAAATGACGTCGATCAGTATGCCGCAACAAAGCCAGGCCGGCCGCAAGAAAACGGTCGCGCCGGATACCAAGACTCCGCAATCCGGCGGCTCCAGCGTGGCCAACGAGCAGCAGCCGAAGCTGCCGTATCTCTTGTGCGCGGGCCTGTTCTTCGGTCCGCTGACGTGGATGGGTCCGGTGGGTGCCGGCCGCAACATCCTGACTCCGCAGATCTTCAGCAACCTCGATCCGGCCGGCAAGGTCGCGGCCGTCGCCCTGATGTCGTCGTTCGTGTCGCTGGCCGGCCTGATCGCCAACTTCGTGTTCGGCGCGCTTTCCGATGTCACCCGCACCCGTTGGGGCAAGCGCAAACCGTACATCGTCGGCGGCCTGATCATTCAGGCGCTCATGTTCGTCGTCATCGCCAACGTGGCCTCGATCGGCGCGATCATCGCCGGCTGGGTCGTCGTCGCGGTCGCGGAGAATGCTATCGCTGCCTCGATGGTCGCCCAACAGTCCGACCGCATCGCCCCGCGTTGGCGCGGCACCGCATCCATGTGCTGGGGCGTCGGCTGGACCTGCTGCCAGATCATCACCATCATCGCCTCGCAGTTCCTCGGCAACCCCCAGGCCGGCATGTACCTGCTCGCCGGCATCTCGCTCGTGCTCGGACTCGTCCACGTGCTGCTCATGAACGAGCGGTCCAACCTTGACGATCCACGCGTCCGCTTCGACGCTGGCGGTCTGCTCAGCCACTTCTTCCTGCCCGTCCACGGCGCGCGCGACTACTACCTCGCGCTCGGCGGCAAGCTGCTCATGGTCGTCGGCGGCACCTGCGTAAGCCTGTACCAGCTGTACATCTTCACCGACTACATCCACCTGAGCGTGGACGCCACCAAGATCGCGGTCGCCACCATGACCTCCATCTCCATGTTCACCGGCATCATCTTCGGTGTCATCGCCGGCCCGCTCGCCGACAAGTTCGGCCGGCTCAAGGCCCCGGTCGCGATCTCCGTCATCTTCATCGGCATCGCCGCGATCTTCCCGTTCATCTGGCCGCAGGCGTGGGCCATGTACGCGTTCGGCGTGATCACCGGCGTGGCGAACGGCGTCTACAACTCCATCGACGGCGCCCTCAACCTCGCCGTGCTGCCGAACAAGGACACCGCGGGCAAGGACCTCGGCATCATCAACTTCGCGAACACGCTCTCGCAGATCATCGGCACCGCGATCGCCGGCGGCATCATCACGCTGTTCGGCACCTACCGCGCCGTGTTCCCGGCGTCGTTCGTGATCTCGCTGCTGGGCGCGTGCCTGTTCTTCTGCATCCGGAAGGTCAAGTAGGTGTAAAACCTGCACGCGTGACGGCTGGCCGCGGCGAAGCGATCGAGTTTCGCTGCGGCCTTTTCGTTGCATACCTGCTGCATGCGTCCGTTCGGGCGCAAGCGAAATGCGGCGTCATCCGCCTGTGTCGTGGCATAATCGGCTGCATGCGTATCGTATTGCAACGAGTCTCACAGGCCAGCGTCGATGTATTGAATGAACTGGGAACGGTCGATCCCACGTTCGATCCGCAGCAGATCGGCCTCGGCTACATGCTGCTGGTCGGCGTGACCGACGCGGACGGCGAGCCGGAGGTCGCATGGCTTGCGCACAAGATCCTCAACCTGCGCGTGTTCGAGGACGAGCAAGGCAAGATGAACCGCTCCGTCCAGAACGTCGGAGGGGAGATTCTGTCGATCTCCCAGTTCACGCTGTTCGCCGACGTGCACAAAGGCAACCGGCCGAGTTTCGTCAAGGCCGGCGAACCCGTTCATGCCGAGTTGGTCTGGCGTGATTTCAACGACGCGCTGCGTTCCGGGGGAGTACCGGTGCGCGAGGGGCGGTTCGGCGCGCACATGCGCGTCGGCCTGGTCAATGACGGGCCGGTGACGATCGTGATCGACACCGATGTCGATATGCCGCACAAGGCGTAGGGCCGTTGATATGCGCCGGACGACATGCCGTAGAACATTTGTTCGATCTGTTTGATACAGTGATGGAACGATTCTCGAAAGGTTGGTGATCGCCATGAGTGACGACAACAAGACGCAGGACAAGCAGGCGACGGGGGAGAGCGCAGCGGCACCGGTGGCGCAGCATGACGGCAAGAAACTGCCGGAACCGTATGAGAAGACCACCCGACACGCGATCGTGATCGACGGCGAACACCTGACCTATACGGCCACCGTGGGCACCATCAACATCGACACGGCCAAGGTCAAGCCGGCCGCAAGCATCTTCTTCACCGCATTCAACCTCATCGACGGTGACGGCAACGTGGACACGGACCGCCCGGTCACGTTCATCTTCAACGGAGGCCCCGGATCGTCCACCACATTCCTGCTCATGGGCTCCATCGCGCCCAAGCGCATCGACGTGCCGGACGCGGCACCGGTGCCGGCGGCCCCATACCACCTGACCGACAATGCGCATACGCTGCTGCCCGCATCCGACCTCGTGTTCATCGACGCGGCCGGTGCCGGCTTCTCCGAGATCCTCGACGCCGCCAAGGCCGAACTGTGGTCGGTGGACGGCGATGTGGCGGGATTCAGCGCGTTCATCCGCGCATACCTGTCCAAATACCATCGCTGGAACTCGCCCAAGTACGTGCTCGGCGAATCCTACGGCACCACGCGCGGCGCGGCACTGACCTACCGTCTGCAACAGGACGGCGTGGCGCTCAACGGAGTCGTGCTCATCTCCAACATCCTCGACTACGCGTTCACGCTCGACACGTCCGACCAGTTCTACATCGGCTACTTCCCGACCTTCGCATCCGTGGCGAAATACCACGGCCGCGCGGCCTCCGATGCCGAGATCGCCGATCACCTCCAGGCCGCGCGCGCATTCGCGAACGGGCCGTTGCGCCTCGCGCTCGCGGCCGGCGCTTCGCTTGATGACGACACTAGGCACAAGGTCGCCGCACGCTATGCCGAATTGACGGGCCTGAGCGAACAGTATGTCTATGATTCCGACCTGCGCGTGGTCGACATGCGATTCCGCAAGGCGCTGCTGCGAGATGAAGACAGGATCGTCGGACGTTACGACGGCCGTGTCGCCGGCTACGATCTTGACCGCATGAACGACGAGGAGACGTTCGTGGTGGACGATGCGTTCCTCGACCCGGCATACTCCAGCCTGTGCAACGCATACCTGCGCGACGAACTCGGATGGGACCGTGTGCCGGAGCGTCGAGGCTTCGCCGACTTCGACTGGAGCGCCACCGAACCCGGTAAGGGATGGACATGGTGGCACGAGCAGCCGGACATGACGAAGTCCGCATGGGGCGCAAAGATCCCGTTCCCGAACGTCGTGCCCGATCTGGCCGCGGCGATCGCCCACCAGCCGACACTCAAGGTACTGATCGGCAACGGCATCTACGACCTGTGCACGCCGTTCTTCCAGACCGAATATGACATCGATCATCTCGGACTGCCGAAACCGCTGCGCTCCAACGTGGCGTTCACCTACTATCCGGCCGGGCACATGCTGTACTCGTCCGAGAAGAGCCTCGCCAAATTCACAGCCGACCTCAAGCGGTTCTACAGCGCGGACACGTCCGACCTGCCTACGCTGAACGAGCGTCCCGCACTGCCGGGCGCCGCGATCAACCTGTGACATGACATTTCGCGGGGCGGTTTGATCCTCCAATGACCATGCCGCCCCACCCATGAAAGGACACACCCAATGGCCACCGTCGCCGACTGGTCCAACATCGACCTGAGCAATATCGATCTCTCCAATCTCGATCTGTCGTTCGTCGACCGCATCGTATTGTGGTACGGCACATTGCCGTCCGCCGTGCAGACGCTGATCACCGTGGCGATCGGTGCGGCCATCTCCTATGTCGTGTTCAAAATCGTCGTCAAACTCATCAAAGGCATCATCACGTCGGTCGTCGCCGCGGTGCTCGCCTTCCTCTTGACGACGGTCCCCGGCAACCTGCTGTTGGCGCAGGCATTCGATCGTGTCGAACAGCAGATCTCCACCAGCGTGAACAAATAGAATCCACATTCCGCCATGATTATCCGAACGCGACACGTGCAGACGGGCCTTACGGATAATCGGAAAGGTCCTGACATGGACGTTACGCATGCATTGACGCATATCAGCGCGAATGGCGAGGAACCAGTGTTCCTGCTGCTGCACGGCTGGGGTTCCAACGAGCATGGCCTGCCGAGCCTGCTTGCCTACTGCGCGCAAGGTGCCGACTATGCTTCACTGCGCGCCCCGATCGCATACGGTATGGGCTACACGTGGTTCGGCACATGGGATTATGACGGTGTGCCGACCGGCGCGTCATTGGACGAGCAGGCGAAAACCGCAGGCGAGGCGATCGACCGCTGGGTGGCGGCGAACATCGCCGACGACCGCAGCATCGTGGTCATGGGTTTCTCACAGGGTGGTCTGCTCGCCGGAGAGATGCTGCGGCTCAACCCGCAGCGGTATGCGGCAGCGGTCAGCTTCTCCGGGTTCCTCGCCCATGCGCCGCTTGCGGGAGACGATGAACTGGCTCGGCTCAAGCCTGCGATGTTCTATGGCCGTGGCTCGGCGGATGACATCTTCCCTCAAAGCGAGATCCAGGCCATGTCCGATTTCTACTCGGCACATACCACGCTTACTGAGCGAGTGTATCCGGGCATGACACACAGCATCTGCATGGAGGAGATGCGTGATGTCGCCACGTTCCTGACCGACAACAAGCTGGTGCGGCCTCGCATCTGGTAGATGCGCATCCGCATGATGACGGTGCCATGCGGATACGGTGCCGGCGATATAGTGGGAATCATCGTTACCGCAGGGGATCGGAGCAGCAGATGACGATGCAGACAACGCAGACGGCGGACGGTGACATGCTGGTATCGGTGATCGTGCCGGTATACAAAGTCGAGCGGTATCTGGACGAATGCGTGGCCGGCATCGTCGCGCAAACCTACCGCAACCTCGAGATCCTGCTTGTCGACGACGGATCGCCGGATAACTGCCCGGCCATGTGCGATGCGTGGGCGGCACAAGACAGCCGCGTCCGCGTCATCCACAAACCCAACGGTGGCCTGTCCGATGCGCGCAACGCCGGCCTCGAACAGGCCACGGGCGATTGCATCTACTTCGTGGACTCCGACGACACCGTCGCCCCGAACCTCGTGGAACGTGTGGTGGCCACCATGCGTGAGTACGATGCCGATCTGGTCATGTTCCAATTCGACACGATCTCCGAAAACGACGTGCCGCTGGTATCGGACTACAAGCACAACGATTTCGACACCGTGATGGTCATGACCCCGGAAGAGGGCATCAAAGCGCAGGTCAAAGCCGAGATCGACGGGTACTTCTGGTCGTTCCTCGCTGCGGCGCCCATTTACAAGGATCACGGGTTCTCGTTCCCGGTCGGCCGCAAGATCGAAGACATGGCACGCATCTGCAACGTCATCGGCGAAGCGCATCGCATCGTACGCATTCCCGAAGTGCTGTACCATTACCGGCTGCGCAAAGGATCGATTACCAGCGGCTGGAACACGCAGCTCATCAGGGACTGGATGAAGGCCGCCGACGACCGCGAGGACTACATCCTTGCCAGATATCCGCAGCTCAAAGGATTCATGCGACTGCAGCAGCTGACGTTCTTCGCGAACCTCGACTACGAGACGATCCGTCAAAGCCTCACCGCAAGCCTCAACATCGACCCCGAGGACGCGAACGAACTGCGCCGCCGCATCGACAAACTGCGCAAGGACGCGGCCGATCACGGCGACGAAGTGCCCGAATCCACCAGTTCGCTGCTGGACGTGCTCAAGGATTCCGTGGACGACGCCGTCGACGACTTCAAAGACAACTTCAAGGAAATGCGCGACGATTGGATACGCATCAGCCGAAGCTGGAAGGAATACATGCACGACAAGGAAACGGACCGGGACTAGTACTTTGTCGAACTTAATGTGATGGGTCTGACGCTCCCCCAGTCGGCTTCGCCGACAGCCCCCTCAGCCGAGGGAGCCGAGAATAAAGAACATGTCAGTTTAAGTTCCGACAAAAGTAGTCTCAGCTTGACTTGGGTAGTGCCCGAGATCTTGCGCACTTTGGTCTTCGTCCGTCCCTGTGACGATGATCAGTTCGCTGCTGGTACGGTCTCACCGAGTCGGGACATGTCGAGGTAGCGTCGT
>NZ_JBKEWJ010000031.1:0-30482 GCF_056357555.1 Bifidobacterium sp. LH_230 | reverse complement strand
CGCTTCGTCGCCATGCTGATCCTGTCTTCCATAAGACAAGCCAAACAGGACCGATACCGTTCGCGCTCATTCCCGATGAGGCACCACCACACCCTACGCGCTCAAAAAACGTGAGGCACGTCGACCGCCGCCGGCGCCGCGCCCGCGGACTATACTGGGGATTCTTCCGTCATTGCAGATAGTGCGAACGACGCAGCGGCCCCTCACGGCCGCGTGCTGTTCGACGTGCTTGAGGCCGATGAAGGCACAGCGGTACTCGCCACCTATGGCAGCGAATACTATGTTGGTACGCCCGCCTTCACGTTCCGCCCGAGCGCGGGCAATGGCGGTGTGTTCTATGCGGCCACGTTCCCGGACGATGCGGCCATGCCGCGATTCGTGGATGCGCTGCTCGCCGGCACCGGCATTGTCGGGCTCACGGACGCGCCGCTGGTCGGCATGGTCGAGCGGTCCGCGGTGGTTCCTGACGCCACGGTGTCTGCCGGGCTGCGCACGGTCGATCTCGAAGTCACGCGTCGCGTCGCGGCCGACGGCACCACGTTCACGTTCGTGCTCAACCCCGCAAACGCGCCAGTCTGCGTCGACTTGCCGCTCGCCGGCCGCGACCTCCTGACCGGCACGACCGTCACCCCCGGCCCTCGCGTCCTACCCCCGTTCGCGGTGCTCGTCATCGAGGCGCAATAAGGTCCGTGGTCGGGAAATGAGATCTGCGGTTGGTTTGAGCGGCGCGGTCGCGGTTGGCTTGAGCGGTGTAAGCAGCTTGAGCGGCGCGCCCCGACATAGGCGTGATGTTTTGGATAGGATCGGCTCGATGCCCGCCGAATTGTCACGCGGAGGTGCTTTCTGGCGTGATGTTTTGGATAGCGTCTGCTGGCTGCTATCCCGAATATCACGCAGAGGGACCTATTTGCGTGATATTCGGGCGGGGAGCGCGCAGACGTTGGGAATCGTGTCGAGCAATGCGGCGCTGCACCGCGGTGCGTTGTCACGTTTCGGGGCTCGGCGCGTTTCCACTCATCCCGCGCGCGGAACTAACGTGTTGTCACGCTTGCGCAGAATGCGGTCTATGACGACGGGTGTGGCGCGATATGTTGTCACGCCTGCGTCGGATAAGCGCTGTGACGGGAAGTGTGACAGGGCATGTGTCACGCTTCCTCGCATATGGCCGAATCCAGACAGGTGTGACAACTGTCGTCGCGGCGCATCCTTGATATTCCAAGGATGCGAAGTGCCGCGATCGCGTAGACGCAGATCGGGCTTGTCATACTTTGCGAAAAATACGTTCGATAAGGATTGCGTGACAACGATTCGTGCCACACCTTCGCTGTTCATCGATTGACGAAGCGGGGTGTGACACATCAGCCGTTACGCAGTGAGCAACAATCACGGAAAAGGAGCGTGCCACTATGTCGGTGGTGCTGAACGGACGTTCCGCAGTCCGTTGGAATGATGTGGAAGAAGCGAGAACTGGACACGAGCCTGAGCGAGATCGCGATACGGCCGGGCGGCACTGCATCGTGCGCGCAGGTGTTCCCGCTCTCGGCGAACGATGGCTGCGTCAGCGTGACAAACGTTGGCATGCCGACGTTCTGCGTGCTTTTGGATGATGATCGTCCGTGTCCGCGGCGGATCGTGCCGTCGTCGTCCGCACTCACCCCGTCTAGCCGGCCACCGACCTCACCGATCAACCCGTTCGCCCTCCACCAAGCAGTCCGCGTAATCGTTCCATTGCCAACGTATGAAAGGCTCCCATTATGACACCCACCTCCGCATACCTATTCGCGCACTTCACCGGCACCGAACAATCGGCCACCGACGAGCAGATCTACTTCGCGCTCAGCCGTGACGGCATCCACTGGCATGACACCCGTCCGAACGGTCATCCAGCTCTCGAATCGACGGTGGGCGAGCGCGGCGTACGCGACCCATTCCTCATCCGTGCGCATGGCATCGGCGACTCCACGGCCGCAATCGCTGCACACGGCCCGCGCGCGTACCTGCTCGCCACCGATCTGAGCATCTACCATCGTGGTGGCTGGACCACCGGCCGCGCCCGCGAAACCGGCAGCACCAGCATCGTCATCTGGGAAACCGACGATTTCGCGCACTGGAGCGAACCGCGCCTCGCCCCGATCGCCGCGACCATCCCCGGCGCGTGCTTCGCGTGGGCGCCCGAAGCCTGCTGGGATGAGGCGCGCCGGCAGTACATCGTCTACTGGGCCACCGGCTCGCACACAATGAACGTGCACGGCGACTTCCAGAACATGTACTACGCCACCACCCGCGATTTCGTGAGCTTTTCGGAGCCGGTCAAGTGGATCGACCGCGAGTCGTACTGCATCGACACCACCATGATCCACGCCGATGACGGCTGGTGGTACCGTGCGTCCGGCGACGGCCAGATCACCATCGAACGCACGCGCAACCCGTACGCGGTCACCGACGCGCCGCGAGCCGACCTCGAGACCGGTGACGGCGTGGACGAGTGGACGTACGTCGGTACGCTCAGCTCGATCTTCGACGACGATCTGCTGAGTGGCGGCTATCTGGAAGGCCCGGAACTGTTCCGGTTCAACGAGTCCGACGTGCGCGTGATCGATGGGCGGCCGATGCGATACGGGCTGATGTGCGACCAGTACCGGCTCGGGCGTGGGTATCTGCCGTTCCGGTCGGCCGACTTGGGTAGTACGGCACGTGCGGATTGGGATGCGGCGACGGATGTCGATCTCGGTTCGATCAAGAAGCGGCACGGCGGTATTCTGCCGATCACCGATGCCGAATACGAGGCGATCGAGCGCATGTTCGGGAGTCGGTCATCATGTACGGTCTGAGCGTGGGGGCGAGCGGCGTGATGTTTCGGATAGGAGCGCGCCGGCGCTGGGGATTATGTCACGCGATGTGTTGTCACGCTTGTGCGGGATACGGCTTTTTGCCAGCGAACCTAACTGTTGGATGTTGTCATGCTTGCACAGAATAGGGGATGGATATGACGGCAGGTGTGGCGCGATATGTTGTCACGCCCGCGCTGGATATGTGCTGTGGCAGGGAGCGTGACAGCGTGCGTGTCACGCTTGCTCATGTGTGGCCTAATCCGGGCAAGCGTGACAACAGCCGTCGCGGTGCATCCTTGGTATTTCAAGGATGTGAAGTAATGCGATTGTGCGGCCGCAGAACTGGCTGGTCACACTTCGCGAATCATACGCTCGATAAGGATTGTGTGACAACGATTCGTGCCACGCCCCCGCCGTTCATCGATTGACGAAGCAGAGTGTGACATATGGGAAGTCGCCACGCAGTGAAGAACGGTTTATGGAAAGGAATGCATGATGTCAGTGGTGCTGAACGGACGTTCCGCAGTCCGTTGGAATGATGCGGAAGAGACGACCGTACCGGAACCGGTCGCGTACGCGATCGAGGATCTGACGCATGATCTGGGCGTCGCGTTTGCGGGGGACGACGACGCAGATGGCGCGACGATCAATGTGCGCTATGACCACACGCTGGCCGCGGAACAATACCGCGTGACCGTCGACCCGTCCGCGAACGCCGTGACCGTCGCCGGCGCTGACGACCTCGGCTGCATCTACGGACTGTACGCGATCAGCCGTGAATGGCTCGGTTTCGAGGACTTCTGGTTCTGGAACGACCAGCGTCCGGCGGTGCGGCAATCGCTCAGCCTGCCCGATACCGCGCGGCTCGACTCACATCCCGCCGCCGTGCGCTACCGCGGCTGGTTCGTCAACGACGAGGTGCTTATCGTCTCGTGGAACATCCGCAACGACAACGAACTGACATGGCGCATGATCTTTGCCACGCTCCTGCGTGCCGGCGGCAACCTCGTCATCCCCGGTTCCGGCCAGAACATGGCCCCGCACTGGGATCTCGCGCATCGCATGGGCCTGTACGTCAACCAGCATCACGCCACGCCGCTCGGCTCGCGCCTGTTCTCCGAAGCCTACCCCGGTCTCAAGCCGCGCTGGCCGGAGGACCGAGACAAGTACGAGGCGCTGTGGCGCGAGGCGATCGCGCAGCGGTGCGGCGATGGCGGAACCGATCCGACGGCCAGGCACAACGATCCGAAGGTCGTGTGGACGCTCGGCTTCCGCGGCAGCTGCGACGGCCCGTTCTGGACCGACGATCCGCGATACACGACCGACGAGGAGCGTGGCCGCGTGCTGTCCGAAGCGATCAAAGCCGAATACGATCTCGTTCGCGCCGCCGATCCGAACGCGCCGGTGAGCACGTATCTGTATTCCGAATCGCTCGAACTGTACCGCAAGGGACTGCTGCACTTCCCCGACGACGTGATCAAGATCTGGTCCGACAACGGCTACGGTCGCATGATGGTGCGCCGCAACGGTAACTGGGACCCGCGCGAGCCGGCCATGCCGGACGCCGACGATCCCGGTGAGAACGGTATCTACTACCATGCGTCGTTCTATGACCTGCAGGCCGCCAACCACATCACCCAGATGCCCGAATCGCTCGACGACATCACGCGCGAACTCGAAACCGTGCTCGCGAACGGCGGCGACGCGCTGTGGGTCGTCAACTGCTCGAACGTCAAGCCGCACGTCGTCACGCTCGACCTCATTGCCCGCCTGTGGCGCGACGGTTCGCTCGCATCGCAGTCGTCTTCCCCTGTCATTTCGACCGAGGCGAAGCCGAGCGGAGAAATCTCTTCCTCCGCCGCTCCCTCACAAGATGTCTCGACTGCGCTGCGCTCCGCTCGACATGACACAAAGCAGCCGGTCGATCTGCATGCGCAGGTCGACGCGTTCCTGCTCGACTACTGCCGCCGCTACTACGGCGAGCCGTTCGCGCCGGCCGTGGCACGACTGTTCCGCGAGTACTGGGATGCGGCCGCGAGCTTCGGCGACGAATGGGACCAGAAGTGCGGCGAGCAGCTGTACACGTACATTCCGCGCATGATGATCACGCACTACCTGTCCGGCGGCCATGACGAGGAGGACGATCTCAAGTGGCTTACGCGCGGGGACTTCGCCGCTCAGATCGCGTGGGTCAAGCAGTTGTGCGCCGACGTCTTGCCACGATACGAGCGGCTCGTGCGCGACTGCGAACGCACCGCGCTCGACGCGGAGTCGTCGGATGCGGCGACGTATGCGGAGGCCCGCGCGGACGGTGATGTCGCGCGGACGTCGACTGTGCGCGATTCGATCTGCGGATCAGCTGTATGCGACGTGGCTGTGCGCGATTCGGCCGTATCCATCGTCGATCACGATGATCCGACCGCGCGGCACGACGCCGGCGCTCGTGCAGCACGGCTCATCCGCGACACGATCGGCCTGCAATCGACCATCTACCGCGAGTGCGCGGCCGGCACGCTGCTCGTGTGCGAGTCGCTCGAACAGGCGCTCGCCGGCGACTTCAAGCACGCGTTCTACCACGCCGGACTCGCCCGCGAACGCTTCCAGTCCGGCGACGCGGCGATGCGCGCCCGCGAACACGGCGTCTGGCAGGGCTTTTGGGCGAATGACTGCCTCGCGGACGTCAAGTTCTCCGGTCAGGTGTGCGCCGCGCTCATGTCCTACCTGCGCAATCGCGGCGACGGCCCGCACTACGTCGGTTGGAAGCACGAGTTCTGCTACGCCGAGCAGTGGCGCGACGTGATCGTCGTGCTCAACATGGAGAACCACGAGTCCGACGACGAGATCTTCCAGGCTATGAAGCGTGCGTGGCAGCGGTGATCTGTACCGGTACGGAAAAGTGTTGATGATCGGTGATCGTATGGAATGTGTGGAAAACGTTGCGATAGTGCGGGACTCACCGAACTGACTGCGTGGTTGTGGATTGTGTAGTGATCAGTAATATATGTAACGGTACATATTTACCGATGATCGGACGGCGATGTCAGCTGGGCGTCGCCGCCGACCAACGAAACGTAAGGGGTTTGACATGACCGACAAGCTCGTCGCGACGCTCGACAAGGCCGGGGTGCGCAAGATCAGCACCGACCTGTGGGGCATCTTCTTCGAGGACATCAGCTATTCGGGCGACGGCGGCCTGAACAGCGAGCTCGTGCAGAACGGCGCGTTCGAATACAACCGCGCGGACAGCCAGGACTGGAGCAACTACACCGCATGGCGCAAGATCGTACCGGCCGGCTCGTTCGCCGCGTTCGCAGTGGGGGAGAAGGCCCCGGTCGCGATCGAGAACCCGCACTACGCGACCGTCGAGATCGGCTCGGTCGACGGCGGGTCGCCCGCGCTCGAGAACATCGGCTTCGACGGCATGGTGTTCCGCGCCGGCGAAACCTACCACTTCTCCGTCTGGACGCGCGTCCACGGCAAGGAACTGCCGCTGACCGTGACCTTGCGTGGCGACCACGGCGAAACCCTCGCCGAGGCAAGCCTCGTCGCTCCCGAATCCTACGCGTGCGGCGACTGGTCGTGGCTTCAGGCCTCCCTGACCATCCCCGCCCAGCAGGGCGGCGCCGAGTCCGACGAGCTGCCCGTCGTCGCCACGCAGGGCACGCTGCGCATCGCGTTCGACCAGCCCGGCACCGTCGACATCGACTTCGTCTCCTGCGAGCCGCAAACCACCTACAACGGCCTCGAACACTTCCGCCCCGACCTCGTCAAGGCGCTCGCCGACCTGCATCCGCGCTTCATGCGCTTCCCCGGCGGCTGCATCACGCACGGCCTCGGCATGAGCAACATGTACCACTGGAACACCACCATCGGCGACGTGGAACACCGCCCGCACAACTTCAACGTGTGGGGCTACCACCAGTCGTTCCGCATCGGCTTCTACGAGTACTTCCGCCTGTGCGAGACCATCGGCGCCAAGCCCCTGCCCGTACTGCCGGCCGGCGTGAGCTGCCAGAACACGAGCCAGGGCCCGGTTCCGGTCGCGCAGGAGGACATGCCCGCCTACATCGACGAGGTGCTCGGCCTCATCGACTTCTGCAACGCCGACCCGGCCACCAACGCGTGGGCCGCCAAGCGCGCCGAGATGGGCCATCCGGAGCCGTTCAACCTCGAATATCTTGGGCTAGGCAACGAGGATCTCATCGACGACGTGTTCAAGAATCGCTTCCAGCAGATCTTCGACGCAGTCAAGCGCGAGCACCCCGAAATCACCGTCGTCGGCACGGTCGGCCCCGCGCCGAGCGGCCAGGACTACGAGCAGGGCTGGGCGTACGCGCGCGAGGCCGGCATCCCGATCGTCGACGAGCACTCGTACCAGGCGCCGAGCTGGTGGTTCCACAACCTCGACCACTACGACCACACCGATCGCAAGGGCCCGAAGGTCTACCTCGGCGAATACGGCTCGTGGGGCACGGGTCTGATCAACGGCCTGTCCGAAGCCGCGTTCATGAGCCGCATGGAATTGAACGGCGACGTCGTGCACATGGCATCGTATGCACCGCTGTTCTGCAAGCACGGCCACAGCAGCTGGAACCCCGACCTCATCTACTTTGACAACGAACGCACCTACCTGCCGTACAGCTACTGGGTGCAGCAGATGTACGCGACCACCACGGCCGACACCGCATGGCCGGTCGCGATCGACGGCAAGACCACGTTCCGCCGCGAGCTGCCGGACACGATCAAACTGGCGCTCGACGGCGGCGCGCACGCCGACTTCACCGACTTCTCGATCGAAACCGCGGACGGCCAGCGCGTCGACCTGCCGGACGTCAACTATCGCGGCAGCCACGTCGATCTGCCGGTCGACCTCGCGGCGGACGCGTACACGATCCGCGCGACCGTCACGTACCACGTCGGCATGTGGGGCGTGCAGATCACGTCCGGCGACATCACGGGCAAGAACCACAACAAGATCTCGCTCGGCCGCGGATTCCACCTGCAGGTCATCCGCGACGGCAGCGGCTACAACATCGCCGGCACCGAAACGTCGATGGATGCGGTGCGGCCGGGCACGGTGTGGCATGTGCGCGTCGAGGTCGCCGATCGCGGCGAGTCGATGAAGCTGTACATCGACGACCAGCTGGTCGCCGAAGGCCGCGAGGTCGCCGACGAGCCGCGCCGCACGGTGACGGTGTCGCGCGATTCGGCCGCCGGCGTGGACTACGTGCGTATCGTCAACGCGCTGCCCGATGCGGTGGACGTCGACCTGACGCAGGTGCTCGACGAGCTGGGCGTTCCGGCCGAGTCGCGTGCGGTGGTGACCGCGACCGTGCTCGCCGGCGACGACCCGTACGCCGGCCAGAACCCGGTCGGCAGCGAATCGCCGCAGCCGACCGCCCACGAGGTGAACCTCGCCGCCGGCACCTACGCCGCCCCCGCCTGGTCCTTCACCACCCTCGCCATCAAGTAGTCGATTCCCCTGTCATTTCGAACTAAGCGCATCCCCTGTCATTTCGACCGAGCGAAGCGAGCGGAGAAATCTTATGGAGAACAACACCTCGGTAAGATTTCTCGACTCCGCTTCGCTCCGCTCGAAATGACACAACATGACTATTCTGCTCCCCTGAAGGGACGTTGCCGTGAAGCAAACAGTGGAACTGTTTGTAGGCAACGTGCGAGCCAACGGGCGAGCCGACAAAATGCGGCCGTAGGCCGTCCGTAATTGCAGGACGAGCTGTCAGCGAAGCTGACTGAGGGGGTGAAACACCCAACGCATACAAATCTGACAAAGTACCATAAGAAGTGAAGACGCCGTAGCGGCTGATAAGGAAGTGCATGTTGACAGGTACGAACTCAGACGATAGCAACGTCGACGCTTCCGCCACCCCCTCAAGCCCCGCCCTGCGCGCCGCCGTCTCCACCCCCGGCCCTCGCAAAATCACCATGCGCGACGCCATCGGCTTCGGCATCGGCGACTTCTACGGCGGCGGCCAGCTCACGCTCATCGCCACCTACCTGTCCCTGTTCTGGACGCGCTTCTGCGGCATGTCCATCGCGCAATCGCAGACCATCATCGGTCTGAGCGCGTTCGTCAGCGCCGTCGCCGCGCTCTGCTTCGGCGTCGCCGACGACAACCTCTACCGCTATCCGATCGGCCGCCGTTTCGGCCGCCGCCGACTGCTCCTGCTCATCACCGCACCGCTGCTCCTGTTCGGCGTCTTCCTGTGGATTCCCGGCCAGCCGGTCGCCGTCTACACCGCCGCCTATGTGCTCTGGGTCGTGCTCGCGCAGCTCTTTCAAACCGCATACAATCCACTGCCCGGCGAAATGACCCCCGACTTCAACGGCCGCACCAAACTGTCCACCGTCCGCATGTTCATCTCCACCGGCTCGACCACCGTCATCCCGCTCGCCGGCGGCGCGGCCATCGCCATCGCGGGCGAGTCCAGCCCGGCCGGCTACATGATGTTCATCATCGCCACGACCATCCTGTTCGCGCTCGCCGTGTTCGCCAGCTGGCGCGTTACATGGGAGATGACCCCGGAACAGGCCGGCTTCGGCGCGTACGCGCGCGGCGAGATCCGCGAAGGCCACATCGGCGCGCGCGGCTGGCTCAGGCGCGCCGGCAAAGTCCTGCGCGAGTATGCGAGCACCCTGCGCGTGGCCGAATTCCGCAAGCATCTGACGATCTACCTGCTCGTGCAGATGTCGATGGACGTGTTCGGCCAGACCTTCGTGTTCTTCGTCGTCTACGACTGGAACCGCACCGCCGCGTTCGCCTCGCTGCTGCTCGGCTGCACGGCGATCTCACTGCCGCTCATGCCGCTGTTCGGACTCGGCATGACCAAACTCGGGCCGCGGCGCATGTACGCGATCAACTACGCGGGGTGCGCGGTTGGCGTGATCTGGCTGTTCGTCGCGTGGATGGCCGCCGCCGGCGCGATGCCCGGCCCGCTTTCCGGCCCCGCGTGGACGGTGTTCGCCGTGGCCGGATCACTGTGGTTCTTCGCGTTCAAGGCGATGTGCGGCTACCTGCCGTGGGCCGTGTTCCCGTACATCGCCGACATCGACCAGCTGGTCACGCGGCGGTACCGTTCGGCCACGTTCGCCGGATTGCAGGCGTCGCTGCGGCAGGTATGCTCCGGCATCGGCACGATCGCGGTCGGCGTGATCCTGTCCGCGGTCGGCTTCGACGCGACTCGGTCGTCGCAATCGCTGCCCGCACGCATCGGCTTGGGTGCGGTGCTGCTCGGCGGTTTCGCGCTCGCGATGATGATCTGCTGGATCGTCTCCGCGCATCTGATCATCGACAAACGCACCGATGCGATCGTGCTGCGCGAGATCGACCGCCTGCGCAACGGCGGCCGCAAAACCGACGTCACCGCCGAAACCCGCCGCACCGTCCAATCCCTCACCGGTCTGCCCTACGACCAGTGCTGGTAGCAGTGACGACTGCTGTTATTGCACGTCACCAGTGGCTGATCTCATGTGGATTCCCTGATCGTTTCCTTATGCTCCCCCTGAAGGGACGTTGCCGTGAAGCAAACAGTGGAACTGTTTGTAGGCAACGTGCGAGCCAACGGGCGAGCCGACAAAACGCGGCCGCAGGTCGTCCGTAATTGCAGGACGAGCTGTCGGCGAAGCTGACTGAGGGGGTGAAACACCCGGTGCGGTGATACCCAAAGCAGAGGCAATCCAAGCGCAACACCCCGCCACGCGAAGGATTGACACGATTGAACAGGTCGTGGCGTACAGTGGAACGCAGAATCCTACTGATGTGAGCAAAGGACGAGATCATGGTCACGATGAGCGATGTCGCCAAAGCAGCCGGCGTGTCACGCGCGACGGTGTCGTACGCGTTGCGCGGCGACCCGCGCATCACCGAATCCACCGCGAAGAAAATCCGCGAGGTGGCCGCCAGTCTGCATTACAACGCGAACCTGTCGGCCCGCTCGCTGCGTTCCGGCCGCACCGGCATCATCGGCGTGGCGATCTTCGAACTCGACCGGCCGTATCCGTCCGAAATGAGCGCCGCCATGTCGCGCGAGATCGCAAGTCGCGGCTATCAGGCCATCGTCCAGCAGACGTCCAGCGAAAAGGACGACGAGATCGCGATCCTGCAGAAGGTCACGAGCCAGCTGTGCGACGGCATGATCTTCAGCCCGGCCAAAGTCGCCGACGAGGAGCTGAGGGCCATGTCGCACGGCAAACCGATGGTGCTGCTCGACGACCTGTCGCCTGACCCGGTGTTCGATTCGGTCGCCACGGCCTGCGAGGCGGGCGCGCAAGCGGCCGTGAGCCACCTGATCGAGGTCGGCTGCAAGCATATCGTCGTGGTCGGCTCGCCCTATGAGCTGCTTGTGGAGGACCGCATGGCCACGACCGTGCGCGGCCGGCGTGTACTCGGCTGCTTGCGCGCGTTCGAACAGGCCGGCATCGAGGCCGGTCCGAACAACTTCCTCGACATCGAGACGTGGACGTCGGATTGCGCACGTGAGGCTGCACATCGGTTGGTCGATGCGGATCATGACCGTCAGGTCGACGGCGTGTTCTGCATGACCGATACGGTCGCGCTCGGCTTCCTGCGCGGACTGGCCGACCGCGGTGTGCGCGTGCCGGACGACATCGCGGTGGTCGGCTTCGACGGCATTTCCGAAAGCGAGTATTCGATTCCGTCGCTGACCACCGTGCGCACCGATCTGGACGATCTGGCGCACAAGGCCGTCGGCCTGCTCGTCGACCAGATCGAACGCGACGGAGAGCCGCGCGACCCGCAGCGGCTCACCGCCGCCTTCGACCTCGTCGTACGCGAATCCACCCGCCGCTAGCGGCCGGATCATCACGCAAACAGGCTTTCTTGCGTGATGTTTTGGATAGCAGACCACCGTTAGTGGCTGGATCATCACGCGAATAGGTGTTCTTGCGTGATGTTTTGGATAGCAAGCCACCGTTGGTAGCTGGAATATCACGCGAATGGGCTTTCTGACGTGATATTCCGGATAGTAGTGGGACTTTGCTATCCGGAATATCACGCAAACAGGGTTCTCGGCGTGATGTTTGGGATAGTAGTGGGGCTTTGCTATCAAAAACATCACGCAAAACGGTGTCGGTTCGGCAATCCGTAGATCCGCAATTCGATGGGATGCGGTCACAGGCTGTGACCACAGGCCGCAATCACAGGCCCGCGGTCATAATCACAGGCAATCACAGGCCGCGGTCGCAAACCGCAAAATCACAGACTGCGCGCGGCCTCGACGACCCAGCGGATGTGATCCCAGTCGATGTTCGCGTCGATCGTGCAATCGCCGCCCAGAATCAGCCCGCGCTTGCCGTGATCGAGGATCAGGTCGCGCGTATACTGCTGCAGCTCATCCTTGCTGCCGGTATAAATTAGCCCCTGCTGAATCTTGCCGTCCCAGTGCGTCTCGAACCCGCCCATGCACGAGCGGCCGCCGAAGAACGCGCGGCCCTCGTCCAGCGTCAGCCCTTCCACGAACACCGCCCAGTTCACGGTCTTCACCGGGTAGTCTTGCCAGATCGCAAGCTGGTTCGGCGCGCCCGCCCAGCCGCACATGTGCATGATGTTGTTCTCCGAATACCGGTTCGCATGCTCGAGCACATACAGGTCGCTCGGCGTGACGAGCTTGTGGTACTGCTCGACGCTGAAGCGCGCCGCCTCGCCGCCCTGCACGCAGTAGTACACGCCGTCGCAGCCGGCTTCCTCGATCAGGCGGCGGCACAGTTCGGCCTGTGTAATCGCGATCCGATCGAGCGCGGACATCACCGGTTCCGGCGTGGCCTTGAGCGCGTCCGTCACGTCGTCGTACGTCTTGCCGGCGAACTCGTACGCGAACCGCAGCGCGGACAGCGGGCAGAACACGTTGTAGAACACGCAGCGTTCCTCGCCGATCGCCTCGACGATGCGCTTGGCGCGTTCGACCTGATCGGTGATGTACGGGTCGTCCGGCGCGAGCGGGCGGATCGCCGACCAGTCGTTGTGCGCGATCGCGTCCGCGTCGACCTGATACGGGAAGTAGCCGTCGCACATGATCTTCACGAAGTCGAGATCGGTGTCGCGATAGTACTTGAGATGCGCCGCGATGTTCGCCTCGCCCGTGGCTTCGTCGCCGGCGAAGTGGAACCAGAAGCCGACCGGCACGTGGTCGACCGGCAGGTTGTTCATCGCGTTCAGCATGCGCGTACGTTTATCCATAATTGCTCCTTTGGATTGGTTGGGTTGAGTTGAGGTTGGGTTGATGTGCAGCGTTGTTTTCCCAGTCATTTCGTCTGGTGCAGGCTTTTCTTGTCATGTCGGCCGAGCGCAGCTTTTCCTGTCATTTCGACCGAGCGCAGCGAGCGGAGAAATCTCTTCCCGCTGACGGCCCTGAAAGATTTCTCGATTCGGCTTCGCCTCACTCGGAATGACAGGGTACGTCGTTCGCCTCGCTCGAAATGACACAGCGGTATGCGGTTGGTCGGCGGGCGGTTGGTTACTGAACTGGGCCGTTCTCTTCCTCTGTGCTCCCCCTGAAGGGGGAGCTGGCAGCGAAGCTGACTGAGGGGGTGAACACGGCATCACCTCCGCCCCAACGGAACGCTCGCCATGCGTCCTCGCGCACAACGCTCACGCCAGCTGCCGATCAATTCGCGGGATCGCTGCCGCGTAGACCGCGAACGCCTGCCGCAGCCGCCCGATCGACACCCACTCGTTCGGCCCGTGCGCACCGCCATGCACGAAATCCGGCCCCGGCACGGTCTTGCCCGCGCGCACCAGATCATCGTCGCCCGGCAGCCCCGGCCCGAAGTTGATCGCGTTCGCAATCACGCGCGCATGCGTGCCGCCGCCCATCGCATACGGCGTGGCGTGCGTGCCCATGATGCGGTTGTACACGTCGGTGAGCAGCGTCACGCGCGGATCGTCGCGCGGCACCGCATACGGCGGCTCGATCTCGGCATCCGCGACTTGCCCGCCGGCTTTTGTGACCTCGCTCGCAATCCGGTCCACAACATCCCGCGGCGATTGCGTGACCGCATGACGCACGTCGATCGTCATCGTCAGCTCGTCGCCGGTCGTTTCGATCAGACCGAGATTCAGCGTCGTCCGACCGGATTCGGCGTCCGTATAATCCGCGCCGAATCCGGTACCGTACGCGTCCGCGGTCCAGTCGCGCAGTGCGGCGAACAGCGAGACGACGGCAACGTAAGCGGGGGAGAAGCATGATGACGGTTCGGCTGCGGCATCACGATACCGTTCGTCTTCGGTCCGACCGGTTGCGCCGGCAGTGCCGCTGATCGTCTGCAGGGCGGACTCGGCACCGCGTGCGGCACCGGACCGGCCGCGAGCGAACGTGTCAGTCATCGCGCTCGCCAGCAGTTGCACGGCGTTGACCGTGCCGTCCGGGAACGCGGCGTGACCCGAACGGCCGTGCGCGGTGACGGTCACGCGGTTGCCGTTCGTGACTGCGACGACGGTCGTCGCGGACTGTGCCGACGCAGAAACCGTGAAATCATGCGGCTGATCGTGGCGTTCGTTGATCGCGGCGGCCAGTTGCGCGGCGGTCCGATCGGACTCGCATGCGATGATGACATGCGCTTCGCCGGGAACGGCATTCGCGCTTGCGCCGGCGGTCAGGCTGATGATTGACGACGGCCGGGGGAGTGCAAAGCGCACCGTGATCTCGCCCTTCTGTGCCACGTTCACCGGGAACCCGCAGTCGGTGATGATCGCCTGATACGGCGCGCCATGATGGCGCACGTACTGGCGCATGTCGTCCAGCCCGGTCTCCTCCGCGCCGCCGTACATCACGCGCAGCGGATGATGGAACGCGATGCCGGCCTCGCGGTAGTAGCGCAGCAGATACAGGTTGAGCAGCGCCATGCCCTTGTTGTCGTCCGCGCCGCGGCCGATCACGTAGCCGTCGCGCTCGTACGGCTCGAACGGGTCGGATTCCCAGCCCGGGCCGGCCGGCACCACGTCGAGGTGCGAGACCATCGCGATGTCGTGTCGACCGGCGAACGGATCGGTGCCGGCATCGGCGCTTTGTGTGGAATCGTCAAGGTACTGCGCGGCGTCGAACACCGACATGGCGTATCCCTCGTGATCGCGCGAGCCAAAACCATAGGTGTGCGCGGTGCGCGCGGCTTCGGCGAACATGTCGGCCACGCCGCGGCCGTATGGTGCGCCCGGTTCGGCCTTCGACTCGTCGGATACGGACGGCACGCGCACCCAACGCAGCAGATCATCCACGAACTGCGCGCGATGCGCGTCGAACCACGTCAGCGCCGCAGCGGTGTCGGCGGTCAGATTGTCGGTCGGTCCGCCATCGGTGTGATGGGTCGGGGCGTTGGCCGTTGCACTGTCTGTGCTTCGGATGCCAGATGTCGGGACATCCGCGTTTTGGGTGCCGGCTACGGTATCGGCGGCGGCGTTGACGTCTGCGGCCTTGTCGGCATCATTGCTTGAATCGATTACATTCCCCATATGCATCATCCTACCCGTTTTCGGGTGCCTGCCATGTCCTTATCTCAACTATGAGACCGGTCAATTGCATTCAATCAGGTCAAAAGCCGAGTCATTTCCGCGTCGCACGGACTCAGTTTTCGGCCCAGTACTTTGTCGGACTTACATTGACGCATTGTTATTCTCGGCCCCCTCGGCTGAGGGGGCCGTCGGCGAAGCCGACTGGGGGAGCGTCAAACCCATCGCATTAGGTCCGACAAAGTACTAGTCGAAACGTCACGCGGCGTCGCGCAGATCGGCTCGGCTCAACGAGCCGGCAGCGGCTGAGGCCGTCGCCGGCAGCAGACCGTCGGCCCGCAACGCGGCCGCCATCTGATCGAGGCACCGTTCGAGCAGCGGATACGGCATCGCGAAGTTCATACGCACGCATCCCGCGCCCGCCGCCCCGCACTCACGCCCGTCGGTGAGCGCCACGCCGGCCTTCTCCAGGAAGTAGCGAGCCGGATCGGCGATCCCCAACCCGTTGAAATCAAGCCACGCGATGTACGTGCCCTGCGGCCGCACGTACCCCACGCCCGGGAACTGCCTGCGCATCCGCTCGTCGACCAGCGCCGCATTGCGCTTGACGTACTTGAGCACCTCGTCGAACCACAGTCCGCCCTCCTCGTAGGCGGCCGTGGACGCGATCGCGCCGATCGTGGCGGTCTGGTGCTCCGACCATTCGCAGCGCGTGTCCCACATGCGCACATCGTCGGGATTCGTAAGGATCACCTGCGCGCACTTCGTGCCCGGGATGTTGAACGACTTCGATGCGGAGGTCGCCGTGAACGCCTGCCGCGCGGTCGTCTCGTCGATCGCCGCGAACGGCACATGACGGTAGCCGTCGAAGACGAACGGTGCGTGGATCTCGTCGGAGAAAACGCGCACATCGTAGCGTTCCGCAAGTTCAGAGATCAGCAGCATCTCGTCGGTCGTGCAGACCTTGCCGATCGGATTGTGCGGGTTGCACAGCACGAACGCATGGCAGCCGGCGCGGAACGTGTCCTCGATCGCCGCGAAGTCGAACTTCCAATCGGAGGCCTCGCGCAGCATCGGAATCTCGATGCAGTCCACGTCGTACAGCCGCGGCAGGCTCAGGAACGGCATGTACGCCGGCGTCGGCACGATCACGCTGCCGCCGTGGCCGACGATCTCGCGCAGGAAGATCTCGAACGCCTCGACCACGTCGGGCACGACGCGAATCTGCGAGGTATCCACGTTCCACCGGTAGCGGTTGCGCTGCCAGTCGGCGCACGCCTTGGCGACCTGCCGCTTCCACGGCGTGGGGATGTAGCCGAGCGCGCACTCGCTGACGGCCTGGTCGATGGCCCGCTGGATGCACGGCGCCAGGCCGAAGTCCATTTCCGCGATGAACGCGCCCACGCAGCCGGGGTAGCGCGACCACTTGTCGCTGCCGCCGCGCGCGAGTTCGTCGGCGGTTTTCCGATCAATGGCCTGTGCGTCGAATCCGATGATGTCCTTGATGTAATCCATGCCTTCTACTGTCGCGCGCCGCGGCCGCGGGCGACACCGGCGATCGCCGCATGTTGCTTAGACGACCTATAAGCAAACGAATAGGTCGGCGGTTCCCTCCCTGTCATTTCGACCGAGGCGATAGCCGAGCGGAGAAATCTCTTCCCGACAACGCCTTAGGGCGGTATGTCGCACCTGCTTCAGTGCTCAAGCAGCGGCTCGGCCGCCCACCGCAGCTCGTCGCACAGCGCGCGCACGGCCGGCCGAGCATCGCCCCGCCGCGTGATGATGCCGACGCCGCGCCGCGCGTACGGGTCGTCGATCGGGCACAGCGTGAGGTTCGCCGGCAGCGGCGCCATCGAGGCGAGCCTGGAGACGATGGATACGTTCTCACCGATCGCGACAAGGTTCTGCGTGGTCGCATAATCGTCCACGCAATACGTGATATTCGGCTTGAAATCCTCGCGCGCGGCCATGCTCAGCAGGTTCGTCTGGCAGAACGGGCAGCCGGCGATCCAGTTGCATGGTGCGAACGTACGCAGCTTGACCGGCGTGCCATGCTCGCGGAACCGCCTGGCCGAGGCGAACGTGCTTTTCATGAGCAGCAGCAGCGGATCGTCGCCCAGATAGTCGAAGTTCAGCTCGTCGTCGATCACGAGATATTGCGGGATGCTTTCGTAGCGGAAGATCACCGCGCAGTCGGCCGTGCCCTGCGTCACGGCTTCGATCGCCTCGGGCGGTTCGGCCTGTGCGAGACTCACGTCGATCGGCGAGTCGACGCTGAGTTTGGCGAGTGCTTTCGACACGATCGTCGAGCAGATCGACGGCGGTGCGAGCAGTCGCAGCGTGATGTCGGCACGACGCTGGTATTCGCCGAATTCCTTGCCGGCCTGCGCGAGCCGCAGCGCGATGAGCTCGCCGTGTTTGGCGAGGATCATGCCGGCCGCGGTGAGCTTGACGCCGCGGCCCTCCCGTTCCAGCAGCGCGCAGCCGCAGTCGCGTTCGAGCTTGCGCACCTGCTGGCTGATGGCCGGCTGCGACCAGCCGAGCGCGCGTGCGGCGGCCGACAGCGATCCTTGCGTTTCGATATTCCACATGGTGACCAGCAGGTTCGGGTCGAATGACGGACATTCGACACGCCGATCGTCGGCGGTTGCGTTGGGCGTGGTGCTCATATCCGTTCTCCTTATGGATGTGGTCATGGACGTTCGCGAGGCGTGCGTGAGCCGTTCGCGAGGACGCATGATTGCGGCGGTCTTGCGGGGTGCGGCGGCTGCGGACGGTGCCTCGATGTGGGTGAATCGGTCCTGATATCTCGATCATAATCGGTTCCGTTATCCCGATCATAGCGGTGATGCCGGCATGGACGAATGATTTGACACGATTGAATTACGTGAGGTATAACGTAAAACAAACCGTAGTTAATCGAGTCAATTTTGTGTGACGCAGTGTATGGGAGATCGGATTGGCGTGGCGATGAGGCTACGGTATCCGCGCGCTCGCGCGAGCGCAACCCAAGGAGAGCATCATGGAGCACAAGGAAATCACCGGCAATATCATCCCGGCCGGCAGTGCGGCCGCACGCGGCATCCGCCGCGCGATCAAAGTCGCCGTCGCATCCGCCGCCGCGCTCGCCATCCGCTACATTCGCCGCCACCGCATCCCCGATCCCGCGGTGTGCTGATGCCTAAAAGGTGTTGGTGCTGAGAGGCGCGCGCCCAGTGGATGGCCGCATGCCACTGGCCACATACCGTGCGTCTCAGCTCCGTTGCGTGGCATTGCTGGTAGGAACGTCGGGCGCTATCTCGAATATCACGCGAGAGGGTTTGTCCGCGTGATGTTTGTGCTGGGAACGGTTGGGCATTATCCCGAATGTCACGCAAAAAGGACTATATGTGTGATGTTTTTGCTAGGGGTATCCGGTCTCTGGCAGAAATATCACGCAAGGGTTGGATTTGCGTGATGGTTGTGATAGGAGAGGATGGATACCAGCCTGAACATCACGCGATCGACCTTGTTTGCGTGATATTTCTGCTAATAACGGCTGGATACTATCCCGAATATCACGCAGGGGGGGGGCTTCCGTGATGTTTGCGCTAGAGGGTTCCGGCTATGCGCAAAAACATCACGCGATTGGCTGTGTTTGCGTGATGGTTGTGCTAGGGGTGGTTGGTTGCTCGCCTGAACATCACGCGGAGATGGTGGGGTGCGTGATGATGGCTGCCTGTGATGTCACACTTTGGTCATATTGGGCTTGCGAGGTAGGGTGTGCGCAGATTTTTTGTCACGCCTGTGCGAATGAGGATGATTTTGTGATTGTGTGACATCGCGGTCATGATGTCTGATGCGGTGCTGCTGGAGCATTGTTGATATTTCAAGGATCGTGGATCATGTGGATTGTCACGCATTGCCCGAATCGCATCCAATCATGGTGGGTGTGACAATTCCGTTGTCACATCTTGCGGCGAATCATCCATCCGTTCGGAGTATGACAAAACATTGCGCCACGTCCTGTGGTGAATCATCCATCCACGCAGAGTGTGACAATTCCGTTGCTGCACTCTGCGGCGAATCATTCATCTGTGCGTAGTGTGACAGAACATCAAGTCACACCTTGCGGCGCAAAGCCCCTTTTCATCTCATTCGTGACAGCCAAACGGCAGACATGGCGATGGCGGCGTGCCCAACAACGCACACACGCGCAACGCAAAAAAGCGGTGGTCCGGTTCCCGAAGGAGTCGACCCACCGCTTACCAGGAAGGAAGGAAAGGTAGAGAGGAGAATCAGATCAGGACAGGGACTTGAGCTTCTCGTCCATGTTCTTGGCGGTCTGCGCCGGGGTCTGCTGGCCTTGCACGAGGAGCTGGAACTGCGCGGTCCACTCGGTGTTGATCGCGTTCTTCTTCGGACCCCAGTCGTTGACCGGCAGGTAGTACTTGCTGGTCAGCAGGCCGTTCTTGTACACGTCGGTGTAGCCCGGGTCGACCTCCTGGTTGTAGCCCTGCACGGTGACGATGTTGCCGGCCTTGGCCTGCAGGTCGAGCGCCTCCTTGGAGACCATGAATTCGAGCCACTTCTTGGCCGCGTCGGCGTGCTTGGTCTTCGCGTAGATCGCGTAGCCCGGCGACGGCGAACCCGCGCCGTAATTGGCCTCCCCACCCTCGAACGTCGGCACCAGACCCATCTTCCAATGCTGTCCGCCCTCGTTGAGCTTGGTGAAGTCCCATGCGCCGGTGATGAACATCGCCAGTTCGCCCGCGTTGAACTGCTGGACGATCTGGTCACCGCTGACGCCGACCGAATCACGGGATTCAATGTCTTCGTCGTACAGCTTGTACCACTGGTTCAGGCAGTCGGTGTATTCGGCCGAGAACGTGGTGGTGCCATCGATGATCTTCAGGTCGCCGTCCTTGTTGCCCTTCTTGGAGTACTGTCCGCCGAGGCAGGCGGCCACGAGGTGCGGGGTCTCGTCGATGTGCTCGAGGAACGGCGTGATACCGGCCGCCTTGAGCTTCTTGCACAGCTCGAGGAACTCGTCCCACGTGGACGGGATGCCGGTCGCACCGACCTTCTTGAGCAGATCTTCGTTGTAGACGATGCCCGACTCCCACGAGGTGATGGACACGCCGTACACCTTGCCGTTGGCGGTCAGATAGTCCTTGTTGGCCTGCGCCACGTTCTTCATGAATGGCTCATTGGTCACGTCCATCACCAGTCCGCTCTTGACCTTCTGGTCATCGCTGGCGTTGCCGAGCGTGAACACGTCGGGCGCCTGGCCGCCGGAGAACCGCTGGTTCAGGATCGAGTCCTTGTCGCCGTTGTTCGGTGCGCTGGACTGGTCGACCTTGATGTTCGGGTACTTCTTCTCGAACGCCTCGATGTACGGTTTCATGGCCTCGTCGTTGTCCCACGTGAACATGGTCAGCGTGGTCTTGCCGTCCGCCGAAGTGCCACTGTTGCCGGAACCGCATGCCGCCATCGGCGCGATCGTGGCGACCGCCGCGACCGCCGCCACCGCTGTCTTGACGAAGGTGTTGCGCTTCATATCCGTTCTCCTCACTGCGATCTGCTGCGATCGCATCCTCAGCTATATCCACTGCGATATCCGTAGTTTGAAACGATTATTTGAACCGTGTCAACTGCGTTGGTACAGTTATACACCCTCGAATTGAATCGAGTCAAATCATGACTGTTTTGATGATTGAAATAGGCGGATGTGTGACGATAAACGAATCGCGCGTCACGTACGGAAAAACTTGGAAAATCAACGGAAACGATGATTGCGGCGATGATGATGCCGAACTGCCGCATCGGCGTGTCGCGCGCGGTGCGTCTGTGATTGTGGGCGGATTTCGTCCGCGTTGTTGTCGGCGGCTGGCGCCGCAAGTACCCCAACCCGGCGCTTCGCGCCACCCTCCCCTGAAAGGGGAGGGAAGTGCTACGGGTTTTCCTCCTTCTCGGGGAAGTCGGAATGGGTCGTCGATGGCCGCCGCCCCGCCCCTTTCCTTTTCTCGGGAGAGAATTGAGTGCGGACCGTTGGAGGGTGTAAGGACGCCGTTCTTTCCTAGAGGGGAAGGCGTTGCTCGGTTTTCGCTTGTGCCGTATATGGTGATTCTTCCCTGATTGGGGGAGATCTCCACCTTTCCCTCCCCTTTTAGGGGAGGGTGCCCGGCGGAAGCCGGGCGGGTTGGGGTACCCGCGGCGAAGCTGCGCAACAACAACGCGGCCGTCAGGCCGTCCGCATCGCAAAAGGAGGTGTTTCGATCTTGGATGATCGAAACACCGCCTTGGGTGTGTGGTTGGGGTGCGCCCTGCTTGAGTTGACTGGGGTCAGATGGGCTGAGCTAAGCCCAGCTCATCCGCCCCCAGCTCATTCCGCTCAGCTCAGCGAGGCCAGCTTGGCGTCCATGTTCTTCGCGGCCTCCTCCGGGGTGACCGAACCCTGCACGAGCAGCTGGGACTGTGCCGTCCACTCGGTGTTGATCGCGTTGTTCTTCGCGCCCCAGTGGGTCACCGGCAGGTAGTACTTGCTCTCCATCAGGCCCTTCTCGTACACGTCGGTGTAGCCGGGGTCGACCTCCTGCTTGTAGCCCTTGACCGTCACGATGCTGCCGGACTTGGCCGTGATGTCGAGCGCCTCCTTGGACGTGATGAACTCAAGCCACTTCTTGGCCGCGTCCATGTGCTTGGTCTTCGAATAGATCGCGTAGCCCAGCGACGGCGAACCCGCGCCGTAGTTGGCCTCGCCGCCCTCGAACGTCGGCACGAGGCCCATGGCCCAGTTCTGGCCGCCCGCGTTCAGGTTCTTGAAGTCCCATGCGCCGGTGATGAACATCGCCAGCTCGCCTGCGTTGAACTGCTGCACGATCTGCTCGCCGCTGACGCCGACCGAATCGCGCGTCTCGAGATCGCGGTTGTACAGCTCCATCCACTGATTGAGGCAGTTCGGATACTCCTTGGAGAATGTGGTCGTGCCGTCGATGATCTTCAGATCGCCCTCGGTGTTGCCCTGCTTGGCGTACTGGCCGCCCAGGCAGGCCGCCACAAGGTGCGGCGACTCGTCGATGTGCTCGAGGAACGGCGTGATGCCGGCGTCCTTGAGCTTCTGGCACAGGTCGAGGAACTCGTCCCACGTCTCCGGGATGCCGTCATAGCCGACCTTCTTGAGCAGATCCTTGTTGTAGACGATGCCCGATTCCCATGAGGTGGCGGACACGCCGTACACCTTGCCGTCCTTGCCGAGGTACTCCTTGTTCGCCTCGCCGAGGTTCTTGACGAACGGCTCATCGGTGATGTCGAGCACGAGGCCGCCATTGACCTTCTGATCGGAGGCCGCGCTGCCGAGGAAAGAACACGTCGGGTGCCTGGCCGCCGGAGAATCGCTGGTTCAAAATTGAGTCCTTGTCGCCGTTGTTGGGCGCGCTGGACTGGTCGACCTTGATGTTGGGATATTTCTTTTCGAAGGCCTCGATGTAGGGCTTCATGGTTTCGTCGTTGTCCCACGTGAACATGGTCAACGTGGTCTTGCCGTCCGCGGACGCGCCGCCGCTCGTCGACCCGCAGGCCGCCATCGGGATGATCGTCGCGCCGACCGCAAACGCGGCCACCGCCGTCCTGATCCACTGGTTGCGCTTCATTGCTGTTCTCCTCATTGCGATCGTCCGCGATCGCCTCTTCTTGGTTGCCATCTGCTGCGATGACTGTCGCTTCGGATTGGTTGTTGATGGTGGCTGTGTTCCGAAGCTGTCGTTTAACGTTATATGCCACGATTTTAATCGTGTCAAATTCTGCGGTACGATACTTACATGACACGATTCAACCTAGGTTTCCCAACGGTCGAAAAACCTAGGAATCACAGCCGATCAGAAGGAGTCCGAACATGGTGACCATCAATGATGTGGCGAGGGCCGCCGGCGTGTCGCGGGCGACGGCCTCCTATGCGCTGCGTGGCGACCCGCGCATCGCGGCACCCACCGCAAACCGCGTGCGCCGCGCCGCAAGCCAGCTGCGATACACCGCCAATCTGTCCGCGCGATCGTTGCGCTCGGGCCGCAACGGCGTGATCGGCGTTGCGATCTACGAACTCGACCGTCCGTATCCGGCCGAGATGAGCGCCGCGATGTCGAACGAGATCTCGCGCCGCGGCTGCCAGCCGATCGTGCAGCAGATCTCCAATTCCAAGGAAGGCGAGATCGCGATCCTGCAGCGTGTGACCAGTCAGCTGTGCGACGGCATGATCTTCAGCCCGGGCGGCGTGGGCGACCAGGAACTCAAGATACTCTCGCACGGCAAGCCGATGGTGCTGCTCGACGATAGTTCCCTCGCGCCGGTGTTTGACTCGGTTGACACGCCGTGCGAGGAGGGTGCCGCCGCCGCGATCCGGCATCTGATAGACGTTGGTTGCCGCGACATCGTGGTGATCGGACCGGACTATGGGCTGCTGGATGATCCGCGCAGCGCCGCCGGCGTGGAGGGGCGACGGCTGCGCGGCTGCCTGACCGCGTTCGGCGAAGCCGGGATGATGGATGACGACATCGCTGACCGGTTCGTGCATACGCGATGGAACGCCGACGAGGCGCGGCGGTGCGCCCGTGATCTGGTACGTTCGGGCCGACGGTTCGACGGTGCGTTCTGCCTGACCGATACGACCGCGATGGGATTCATTCGCGGACTTGCCGACTGCGGCGTGCGCGTGCCCGACGACGTGGCCGTGATCGGATTCGACGGCATTGCCGCGGGCGCGAATCTTGTGCCGTCGCTCACCACGATCGGCGTCGATCTGAACGACCTGGCCCGCAAGGCCGTCGACCTACTCATGGACCGCATCTGCGAGGACCCGGCCAACCCAATCCCGCCCCGTCGCATCACCGCCACCTACCACCTCACCCAACGCGAATCCACCCGCCGATAATGGCTGGTGCTCAGTCTCTTCCGGGGGCGGGGCCTCGGCTGATTTGGCAGAAAGCTTGCGTCTCTGCCTCCTTTGAAGGAGAAAGAGACTGTCGGCGGTCCGTTCCAATGCGATCGATCTCTGCTTCCCCTGAAGACGGGCTTGTTGCCGATTGCCATTCGCCCGCTCCCTCTGGGGAGCTTGTCGGTCATGACTATCACGGGTAATGGAACGCTGTGAGTTCGCTCCCTCTGAGGGGGCTCGCCGATTGCCGCCCGCCCTCACCTCTGCTCCCCCTGAAGGGGGATCTGTCGGCGCGGCCGACTGAGGGGGTGAACACCCCATCGCGTCCCCTCCCAACGAATACATAACAAAGAAAACCCCGCGACACGGTTTGACACGATTCAAACCTATGGTGTATAACATAACCATCACGGTTTTGAAACGGTTCAAATAATCGTTTCAAACCGCAGGCTTCACCGAAGACAGTCATCGAGGCGATCGTTGCGGATCGCAGTGAGGAGAACGGAAATGATCGGTTCGATCAACCCACCCGGCCAGCCGCCGATGTCCGTCGTCAATACGTTCCAGGGAATCGAGTAAACAATGAGCAATCAAGCAACCGGCGTCGTGCTGAGCGCCAAGGATCTCGACAAGCGCCGTCGTCACCGCAACTTCATGGAGGATCTCTCCGCGTTCTGGTTCCTCCTGCCGATCATCGCCTGCTTCGTGGTGCTGCTGCTGGTGCCGCTCATGCAGACCCTGTACTTCTCGTTCACCGACTTCGACGGTCTGAACCCGAACCCGAACTGGGTCGGCGGCAAGAACTACGCCAAGGTCTTCTCCGACTCCTCCATCCTGCAGGGCCTCGGCTTCACCCTCGCCTACGCGATCCTGACCACCCTGCTGGTCACCGTCATCGCCATCCCGCTGGCCGTCCAGCTCAACAAGCGCTTCCTCGGACGCAACTTCGCCCGCTCGCTGTTCTTCTTCCTGTCCGTGCCGTCCGCCGCAGTGCTCGGCATGATCTGGAAGTTCATCTTCTCGCCGCTCAAGTCCGGCCTGATCAACTCGATCCTCGGCGCGATCGGCCTCGACCCGATCCCGTGGCTGTCGAACTCCCGCCTCGCCCAGTTCTGCGTGATCTTCGTGGCCGTCTGGGCGCAGATCGGCTGGCACGCCACGCTGTACCTGGCCTTCCTGCAGTCCATTCCGTCTGACCTGTACGAACAGGCCCAGGTCGACGGCGCCAGCCCGATGCAGCAGTTCGTGCACATCACCCTGCCGCAGCTCGTGCCCGGCATCGTCACCTCCACGTTCCTGCTCATGTCCGGCGGCCTGAAGGTCTACGATCTGCCGTTCACCCTCACCAAGGGAGGCCCGGGCTACGCCACGAACACCGTCTCGCAGGCCATCATCACCCGCGGCATCGGCATGAACGAGTACGGCATCGCCTCCGCGCTGTCCGTGCTGTTCGCCATCGCCATGCTCGTAGTCACGTTCGCGCAGCTCGGCGTCTCCCAGCTCATCGCCAAGCGGTTCGAGTAGGCATCGCCGCCACATCGAACAGGCAATCGAAAGTCGTAATCGGATACCAAACAAGAAGGTCGTTATGAACAACACTGTCGCTAAGTCCAAGGGACTGGGCAAGTCCGGCCGCGAACGCGTCGGCTACTGGGTACGCACGGTCGTCATCCTCATCCTCGCGCTGATCTGCGCCGTACCGCTGTGGTACGTGGTCATCAACACGTTCAAGACGTCGAAGGACATGATGGCGCATCCGCTCGCGCTGCCGGAAGGCGCGTGGCAGTTCGGCAACTACGTCACCGCGTTCGAGAACCTGCCGCTGGTGCAGGCGTTCGGCAACACGCTGTACGTGACGATTCTCGGCGTCGCGTTCCAGGTGTTCATCGGATCGCTCGCCGCATACGGCATGATCATCCGCAACTCCAAGTTCACCGCCGCAATCGGCGCGATCCTGATGATCGCGTTCGTCATCCCCGGCCAGGCCACACTGATTCCGCTCTACCGCATGGAGGCGCAGACCGGCCTCGTCAACACGCTGACCGGCTTGGTCGTGCTCTACTTGGGCGGTTCGGTGTTCTGCTACTTCCTGATCGTCGGCTACATGCGCAAGCTGCCGTTCGAACTGGTCGAGGCGGCGCGTATCGACGGCGCGGGCCCGTTCCGCATCTACTGGACGATCATCCTGCCTCTGATCCGCCCGATCCTGACCACCGTGGTCGTGTTCCAGACGCTGAGCACGTGGAACGACTTCATGAACCCGAACGTGTTCCTCTCCTCGGGCGACAAGAAGACGATCGTGCTGCAGGTCTACAACGCGGTCGGCGAGTTCAGCACCGACTGGACCACGTTCATGACCATCACCGTCATCTCCCTCATCCCGGTCGTCGTCTTCTTCATCTTCTGCCAAAAGTGGATCGTCGCCGGCCTCGCGGCTGGCGCGGTTAAGGGCTGAGCCGTTAAGCGGACAGTCCGGTGGACTGTCCGTAGGCTCAGCCTGAGCGAGGCGGTAGCCGAGTGAAGGCAGCATTGAGCCCGAGCGTAGCGAGGTCCTTAATTGCAGGGCCGCAGGCGACGCGTCATATCGCCGTAAGTCTGATATAAGGAGCCATCAATGAACCGTCGTTGGACCCAAGCCGAGATCTGGTCGTGGTACCGCGACCACGACTGGATCTCCGGCTGCAATTACTCACCGAGCACCTCGCTCGGCGGCATGTTCGCGCTGCTGCAGGACTACGATCACGAAACCATCCGCCGCGAATCCGCCAAGGAGATCGCCCTTGCCGCATCCGTCGGACTCAACTCGGTGCGCGTCTTCCTGCCGTTCGAAGTCTGGCATCACCAGCGCGACACCTTCTTCGCGCACCTCGACGAGTTCCTCGCCCTGCTCGATTCCTACGGTATGACCCTCATGCCGGTCATCTTCAACGACTGCCGTCCGCCGAAAAGCCAGTACCGCGAACCGGTCTTCGGCCCGCAGCCCGAACCCAAGCCCGGCTTCTTCGGCGGCACCGACGAGAACTCGTTCGACACGGCCACCCAGACCGGCAGGCGCGTCGGCTACAGCGTCTTTGACGAACCCGACATGCAGCCGGTCGCCGAACAGTACGTGCGCGACCTCGCCCGGCACTACGGCAACGACCCGCGCATCCTCATCTGGAACGTGTGGAACGAGGTCGGCAACTCCAGCCGCGACCGCATGTCACTGCCGCTCATGCGCAAGGCGTTCGCGTGGCTGCGCGAGGAGAACGTGAGCCAGCCGCTCACCGCCGAAGTCTGGGGCGCGCAGATGCCCGACGACGCGTCGTACTACGAGTGGCTCAACAACCCACACTTCTTCGGCGACATCGATCGCGAAAGCATCGAACTGTCCGACATCGTCACATTCCATTACTACGGCGACTACCTGCATTCCAAGCGGCTGATCGCGCTGCTCAGGCAGTTTGGCCGGCCGATGATCAACACCGAATGGATGCACCGCCCGTTCGCCAGCTGCATCGAAACGCACCTGCCGCTGTGGAAGCGCGAGGGGATCGGCAGCTACTTCTTCGGATTCGTCAATGGCAAGTCGCAGCTCAACGTCGTGTGGGACTTCATCAAACCGTATCCGAGCGTCGACCAGACGCTGTGGATGCACGACATCTTCCACGCCGACTTCACCCCATACGACCCCGACGAAATCGCCGTGCTGCGAGCCTGCAACGCCGACAAGACTCTGCCGGACTCGTGCTCCGTTTTCTTGGCTCCCCCTTCAGGGGGAGCTGTCAGCAGAGCTGACTGAGGGGGTCAACACCTGCCGCATCCAACTGTCACCCGTATTGAAAGGACCATCATCATGACCACCGTTCTCGAACCGCCCGTCACGCGCGCCGTGCCGTACGATCAGCTGCCGCATCGCGTCAACGACACCGTGCTCGCCACCAATCCGCTGCACCGGTACTGCGCCGACCCGAACCTCGCGATCTTCGACGGCCGCTACTTCCTGTACTGCACCGACGACGGCGTGGACGACTGGCAGACGACGTGCTTCAGCGTGTACGTGTCCGACGATCTCGCCTCGTGGGAGCGCTACCCGGCGCTCGACCTGCGCGACGTGCCGTGGTGGGACGGTACCGACGGTGCGTGGGCGCCGAGCATCGTGCAGCGTGCGGATGGCAAGTATGTGTTCTATTTCGTGGCCGGATCGCAGATCGGCGCGGCCGTGGCCGATTCGCCGTACGGGCCGTTCGTGCCCGCTCCGGAGCCGATCGTGCGGCGCGGCACGCATCAGTGCCATACGATCGATCCCGGCGTGTTCGTGGACAAGGACGGCATGCGCTACCTGCTGTTCGGCAACCGTCGCGCATGGGCCGCGCCGCTGGGCGACGACTGTCTGTCGTTCGACGAATCGCAGGCGTTCTCGTGGGTGCCGGGCGATTTCCGCGAGGCCATCTGGATTCACGAGCGCAACGGCATCTACTATGCGAGCTGGTCCGAGAACGACGCGAACGACGAGAACTATCAGGTGCGCTACGCGATGGCCGACTCGCTGCACGGGCCGTGGAGCGAGCCGCGGCCGCTCATCGACTTCGACCCTGCGCACAAGCTGTACGGCACCGGGCACCACAACATCGTGAGCATCCCCGGCACCGACGAATGGATCGTGGCCTACCACCGCTTCGCCTACAACCCGGCCGGCCGCTGGGACGGCGGCAACGGCTTCCACCGCGAGGTCGTCTTCGCCCCGCTCGTCCACCGCGCCGACGGCTCCTTGGAACCGATCCGCCCGCAGGTGGGTTCCTACATCCGCTCCCTCGCGTTCTAAGTTGGCATCAGCTGTGCCAAGTGGCTTACTGTCTCCGGCTGTGGCGCGGTGATGTCGTACCGTCTCTGGTACGTACAGCAGTCGCACTGCCTTTGGCATGTGCGGCAGTTGCGCTGCCTCTGGTACGTGCGGCAGCCATATCGTCTTTGGTTCGTTCGGCGGTCGTATCGTTTCTGACATGTGCGGCGGTCGTATCATCTCTGGTACGTACGGTGGTCATATCGTCTTTGACGCGTACGGCATTATTCGTATCGCCTCTGATGTGTACGTCAGTCGTATCGCCTCTGATTGCGATGCTGCCCGCCGTGCGAATGTCCATCTACTTCCGTGATTTTTGTGCTACTACCTACCGTCTACTATCCCAAATATCACGCAAATCAGCCTCCTGGCGTGACATTTGGGATAGGACCGCTTGGCCGCTAGCGGGAACATCACGCGAACAGGCCCGTTTGCGTGATGTTCCCGCTAGTAAAGGGTGAGTCCCATCTCGAACGTCACGCTAGGAGGCTGATTTCGCGTGACGTTTTCGCTAGTAGGGGATGGGGCTGCCGGAATATCATGCCTGCATTTTCGCTGCTGCGATGCCTGGGCAGAAGTGGACTGATAATAGCTCGTACATCACGCCAGCCATACGGCTAGGCTAGCGACGTCCGCGTGGCGAAATCGGTGTGCTTGCCGATCTGCGGATCGCATGCGCCACGCTGACTGCGATATGGTAAGTACAGTGCCGTCTGCCGGAGGTTTTGGCAGTTCGCTTCGGCCATTTCGCCCCGCTTGGTGCTTCATCATCTGTTGTTGCCCCTGATGCGCATGATGTTTCGTTTGTTGTTGGTTGTGTGTTATTCCCTGTGCGAATTCCCGTTACTCGGGTTATTGCCGTGACATTTTGGCTGCTATCCGCCATCTACTATCCTCGATGTCACGCGAATCGGGTTCTTTACGTGACATCGAGGATAGTTTTACTCAGTTACTGGCATAAATGTCACGCAAATATATCCACTGCGTGACGGGGCGCTATCCTCAATGTCGCACAAGATGAGGCTTCTTAGCGGTCGTAATCTGGCAGCATATATTATGGCAAGGTGTTTTGCTGTGTCATACGGTCCTGTGTTGGAAAATGAATGAAATCGAGGAATTGCAGTACGGTCATGCCTTGTAAATGCTGCACTTTCGAAGTGTGTTCTCCGCACCCGCGGGGATGATCCCACGCGGCCCACGTACTTGTCGTCGCCCATGCTGTGTTCCCGAGCCTGCGGGGACGGGTTCGGCGTCAGGAAAGGCCGGGCCGGACGCTCACACTAAAACCCTCCAGCACGCCAGTGACTCGCACGAATAAGACACACAATTTGGGTTAAGTAAAGAAAAGTGTGTCTTAAATCTGGGGTGAGGCTTACTGCGGATTCGTGTGTCGGGGTGCGATTAACGGTTCGGGTGTTAATCCGTCCGGGTGCTTGACTT
>NZ_JBKEWJ010000030.1:0-30781 GCF_056357555.1 Bifidobacterium sp. LH_230 | reverse complement strand
GACCGAAAAACGAATGCCGGCTCATCGAGGGCAGGATCACCACCAACTGGAAACAGGCCCTCGCCCAACTCGTCGCCGCATACCCGGAACGCATGGAACCCTACCTCTAAAAACAACAACAAAAAACACCCATACACAAACAATTTGACAAGCTCCTTGAACCGGTATCCCGTGTGCCGGTCCCGGGCGCGAGTCCGACCCATGTCGCCATCGTGACCGACGACCAGGGCCACAGGCATGCGATCACCGCCGATTACGTCAGCGGCACGGTCAACGTGTTCCCGGTGGACGACGCCGGTGCGCTCGGACCGTCCGCGCAGGTCCTGCACGGCGAGGGCCGCGGCCCGTTGCCCGCTCAGGAAGGCCCGCACGCGCACTGGATTCTGCCGCTGCCCGACGGCCGCGTGCTCACCACCGATCTGGGTGCGGACTGCATCTATGTGCATCGCTGGCAAGACGGCGACCTCGTGCGGCTCGGCGCGGTAACGCTCGCACCTGGAACCGGCCCGCGCGACATGCACATCATGCCGAGCCGTGACGGACTGCTGCGCGTCGCCGTCGTGGACGAATGGGGCGATACGGTCACGCTGCTGGGCTGCGATGCGAACGATGGCGATCTGCGCGTGCTGCAAACCGTCGACCTCGGCGGCGACGATCTCGATCAGGCCGCATCGCTGGCGTATATGCCGGCCGCCTCGCTTGCCGGGGCGTCATCCGGCGATGCTGGAATGCATGCTGGCACTGGGGTCGACAGCCGGTTCGCAATCGGGCAATCATATCCGGGATTCGTATACGTCGGTCTGCGCGGCTCCGAACGCATCGTCACCTTGCGCTGGGACGGCGAACGGTTGCAACGTCTTGCATCGACCGATACGCCCGGCTGGACCGGCCGCGGCATCCCCAGCGGCGGCAGCCGTCCGCGTCATCTGCGCGCGATCGGACGATATCTGATCGCGGCCAACGAAATCACCGACAACCTGACCGTATTCCGCGTCGCCGCCAACGGCGAGCCGGTCATGCTCGGCAACGTGCGAATCGGATCGCCGACGACGATCCTGCCGCTGTAACGGCGCGTGTCGCCGATTCAACCGGGCCAAGGAAAGGTATGTCGTGACTCAATCATCAACCGAACCGTCAGAGGCATCGTCCGCGCAACAACCGTCCGAAATCCAAACCAAATTCCACGGCAAAGCGCAAGCCTACGACCGTGCGCGGCCGGGATACCCGGACTCCGCCATGCAGTACATCGCCTCGCTGCTGCCGGCCGGCGCGCGGATCGCGGACATCGGCGCGGGCACCGGCAAGTTCACGGTGCCGTTGGCCCGGCTCGGATACGAGATCGCGGCGGTCGAACCGGACGCCGACATGCGCGGCGTGCTGGCCGACGCCGTCCGGCCGTATCCGAACGTGACCGTGGTCGACGGCACGGCCGAGCGAACCGGACTGCCAGACCACAGCGTGGACGCGATCACCTGCGCACAGGCGCTGCACTGGTTCGACCACGACGCATTCCTCGCCGAATGCGTGCGCATCAGCCGGGGCGATACGTTCCTGCTGATCTCGATCTACAACAGCACGTCGTTCGATTCGGCGATGATGCGCGGCATGGATCCCGGTGTGCTGGGAGCGTCTTCCGGTGCCGACGGTGCTGGCACGGCTGCCGACGCGATCGCGGCCGTCTCGGCTGGCGATGCCGCCGACGTCGGCGTCAGCGCGCGGCACTTTACCGAAACAGCCGCCGAATTCTTCGCGCATCCGACCATCCGCCGGTTCCCCAACCCGATCCGGTACACGCGCGAATCGTGGCGCACGTACATGGACTCGCACTCGCACAGCCCGCTGCCGACCGATCCGACATATCCCGCGCACCGCGCATGGGTCGACGCGATCTTCGACGCGCGCGCCGTCGACGGCATCCTCACCGACGACAACGTCACCATGATCGCCAGCGAGCTGTTGCCGGCAACGGAACGGCGTGGCGAGGATGCCGTGGCAATCCGCGCATATGATGCGATGCCGTCGGCCGCGCGGGACATTCGCGAACGGGTATTCGTGCGCGAACGTGAGTGGCGGCCCGAGTTCGATGGCTGGGATGAGCCGGGACAGTCCACGCACCTGCTCGCGTTCGACGACGGCCAAGCGGTCGGAACATGTCGGTTCTACAAGGACACCGACCATGCGGACGGGCAGTCGGGACGATATGTGATCGCGCGGCTTGCGGTGCTGCCCGATGCGCGCGGGCGGCACATCGGTTCGGCGCTGCTGTCCGAAGCCGAACATCGCATCGCGCTCGCGGGCGGCACGCTCGCTGCGGTGCATGCGGAGAATGACTATTACGCGTTCTACGAGCGGCGTGGCTACCGGCTCACCGGCGAGGTCTACGAAGATGGTCGGCACGGCTGGCTCGTCAAGCGGCTGAAGAATGGGGGTGGCAGACGCGGATATCGGCGCGGCGATATGTGTGTGAAGGTGAGGTGAATCGTGTCACACACTGAGTGAGGTTCCTTGTGCTTGGCCTATAATGATAACGCAAACATAACTGCAATCATTGGGATTTGACGAGGAGTGTCAATATGGCCGAACTCACCAACGCGCAACGTCGCACCGAACAACTGCCGTACCATTACGACGACCCGTCCATCATGGATGGCCAGCTCGAATATCAGGAAAAACTGTGGGAGTTCAACCGGACGCACCCCACCGACGCGGACGGCAAGCAGCGGCTGCTCAAGGAGATGTTCGCCGAGATCGGCGACGGGTGCCATGTCGAGATGCCCGCGCATGCGAACTGGGGCTTCCATCACGTGCACATGGGCAAGGGCGTGTACTGCAACGTGAACTTCACCTGCGTGGACGACGCCGACATCACGATCGGCGACTACTGCATGTTCGGTCCGAACGTGGTCATCGCCACGGCCGGGCATCCGGTGCTGCCGGTGCTGCGCGAGCATCATTACGTGTACTGCATCCCGGTCACGGTCGGACGCAACGTGTGGGTCGGTGCAAACGTGACGATCCTGCCGGGCGTGACCATCGGCGACAACTGCGTGATCGGCGCCGGCTCGGTCGTCAGCCACGACATTCCGGCGAATACGGTCGCGTACGGCGTGCCGTGCAAGGCCGTACGCGAGATCGGGGAGAAGGACCGCGAGTTCTACTACAAAACCCGCCGCCTCGACGTGTGGGAATGAGCGTCGAGGAGGCGGGTCTCCATGCGGCCGGTGTGCACTGTGCCGGACTGACGCTGATGCGTGTTGTATTCTTGGCTCCCTCGGCTGAGGGAGCTGTCGGCAAAGCCGACTGAGGGAGCGTCAGACCCGGCACATCAAGCCCGGCACAACTACTGCAGGCAGGCTTCGATGTTGTTGCCGTCCGGGTCGTGGATGAACGCGGCGTAGTAGGTCGGGCTGTAGTTCGGGCGCGGGCCGGGCTGACCGTTGTCGACGCCGCCCGCCGCCAGACCGGCCGCGTGGAACGCCTTCACCGCATCCTCGCTGGCCGCGTGGAACGCCAGATGCGTCGGCACGACCGGGTTGCCATCCTTCGGCGACTCCAGCCACACGCTGTCGCCGTCCTCGTCGTTCGCGAAGCACACCGCACCCGGGAACTCGTGCTTCTTCACGTAGCCCAGCGGCTTGAGCAGCTGCTCGTAGAAGCCTGCGCGCTCGTTCGCGTCCTTGACAAACAATCCGACATGATCGATCATGACAACCTCCTTGGTGTGTGTGATGCGAACCGTTGGTATTCCGTGCGGTTCCGTCACGTTCCCAGTGTAGTCGGCGTCAGGCGCCGGGGTATTCGGCCGGCCGAGCACAACCGTTATGATCGGTATATGGGCGAATGTGTGTTCTGCGATATCGTGCGTGGCGAGGCGCCGTGCCGGCTGGTCGCGCAGTCCGATCTGGCGATGTGTTTCGTATCGACTGACGATCAGGTCGATTACCATCTGCTCGTCGTGCCGAAGCGACACGCGGTCAACATCCTCGACTGCGATGCGGAATCCCTGCGTGCGGTGGCCGACCTGACGCAGCGCGTCGCCCGGCATCTGGTCGCGGACTGCGGATTCGACGGCGTCGATCTGCTCAATACCTCGTTCGAGGACGATCAATCGGTGTTTCACTTCCACGTGCATCTGCTGGCCCGATCGCATGGCGACGGTTTGGACACTTGGCCGAAACTGCCCGGTCGCGCGATCTCGCTGGACGCCGCGTGGCGTCGAATGCGATAAGGCGACGTCTTTCTTCAAACCATGAGGCAGATTGCGGGACGTGCAGGGGTCTTTCTGCAATCTCTGAGGCAGCGTATGCCGGAGAGAAGGCCGATATACACCCCCGAACGTGGTCATCGGTGCGGGTGCGAATCGATATGATGCCTCAAGGTTTGCGAGAAGATCTCTACAGCGGCGATAATCTGCCTCAAGGTTTGCTGAAAGCTGATATTCGGGTCCGAACGGGCTGTTCAACGCCAACCGTTCGGCTTGCTTGGGCCGACCCTCGTCAGGCTGTCTTGGTCGGGTCCTTCTGCAGGGTGAGGAACACGAGCGCGACGACAAGCAGAATCGCGATCGAGAGCACGCCGAGCGACGCGTTACCGGTCAGCGACGTGGTGGTCGCCACGAGGAATGTGCCGAGAATCGAGGCCGTCTTGCCGAAGATGTCGTACAGGCCGTAGTACTCATTGGCGTGCTCCTTGGGGATGATCTTGCCGTAGTATGAGCGCGACAGTGCCTGGATGCCGCCTTGGAACATGCCCACGAGGATCGCGAGGATCCAGAACTGCGCGGCCGAGCGCAGGAAGAACGCGGCGAAGAACACGATGCACATGTACGCGACGACCGCGGCCATGATCATCGGCTTGCAACCGAAACGTCCCGCCAGCCGTCCGTACAGGATTGCGCACGGGAACGCGACGAACTGCGTCACCAGCAACGCCACGACGAGCTGCGTCGAGTCGATGCCGAGCTGCGTGCCGTACGACGTGCTCATCGAGATCACCGTGTTCACCGCGTCGATGTAGAAGAAGAACGCGATCATGAACATCCACAGCGGCTTGTTTCGCACGAGCTTGCGCAACGTGCCGTGCAGTTCGGTGAACGTGCCGTGGATCGCCTCGCGCGTATGCTCGCGGGTCGCGCGGTAATGCACCTGCTTGTAGCTCGTCAGCAGCGGGATCGTGAACGCCACCCACCACACGGCCGTGATCACGAAGCTCGCCCGCGTGCACGCGACCGTCGACCAGTCGAACAGCGACGGGCCGCCGAAGATCAGCGCGATGCACGCGATGAACGGCACCGTCGAGCCGACATACCCCCAGCCGTAGCCGTGCGACGACACCTTGTCCATGCGATCGTTGTCGGTCGTGTCGATGAGCATTGAATCGTAGAACGTGAGCGAACCGTTCAGACCGATCGTCGCGAGCACGTACACAATCAGGAACGGCAGCCAGGTCAGCGGCAGCGCCATCGCGCAGCACATGACCACGCCCGTGCCGAAGAAGCCGAGGAAGAACTTGATCTTCATGCCCTGCACGTCGGCGATCGAGCCGAGCAACGGCATGAGCAGCGCGATGACGAGCGATGCGATCGTTTGCGCGTAGCCCCACGCGGAGACGATGTTGCCGTCCGCGGGCATGAGCGATTTCGCGTAGATCGGGACGACGGCGGTGCTCAGCAGCACGAACGCCGAATTGCCGACGTCGTAGACGATCCACTGCTTCTCGCGTTTCGTGAGCTTCGCGGATGTGCTCGGCGTGGCTGCGCTCGGCGCGACGGACGTGCCGGTGGTGCTTTCAGACATAACGACTCCTGTTCATAACCATCTTTAATGGTACGGGACGCACCTCGTACGGGGAATGATGGAGATGAACGCACGGTGAATTGTCGTTTGCCGGCGGCTGGCTGGGGGTGGCCGAGGGAATCGTATGAGAGGCGTTCCGCCGTTCTGCGAGGCTTGGTGCGATGGGGCCGGTAACTTATCCTTGCACGACGGATTCTCTGGACAGGGGGAGCGATGGAAGGCGATGTGGCCCAGCAAACGTATGCTGCCGATCTGCAGTGCTGGCGGCCTGCCTGCGCGCAAGCCGCCCGCCGAGTCGGAAACGTAATGCAACTGTTATGCTCGTGGCTGCTCGTTCGCGTCGATCAGCGCGATCGCAGCCTCGTAATCCGGGCAGTCGGGCACGCCGTTGACCGCGCGCTGGATCGCGAGCGATGCGGCCGCGTTCGCGATGCGCACTGCGTCGGTCAATGACCAGCCGCGCGCCAGCATCGCGCACAACGTGCCGGTGTGCGGGGCTCCGGCCGAGCGCGTGTGCGTCGCCTTGGTCGGGTATCCGTCCACATGCACGACATCGCCGCCCGGCGTGCGCACCCACGCGCCGCGCGATCCGGCGCGCACCACCAGCGGCGCGCGCAGCGTCTCGCCGAGCGCCTTGCACAATTCGGCCATCGACCGGTCGAATCCGCCGCCCACGGTCAGCGACGCCTCATCGTCGCGGAAGATGCCGAGCCGGTCCGCCAGCGTGTTGGCCTCCTGCCGGTTGCACGACCAGATCGGCCGCGCCAGCACGAGGTCCTCGAGCAGATGGTCGTTGACCAGCGAGAGTGTGTTCGTCGGGTTGAGCACGATCGTGAACTCGCGGCCGGCCGGATCGCTGCCGGCGCGGTGCATGAACTCGTCCACGCCCGCCGCGGTGTGGTCCATCAGCGTGTTGCCGCTGATGTGCACCACGTCGCCGGGGCGCGGTTCCACGCAATCGAACGTCGTGTCGTCGCCCTGCGCCTCCGCGCCGTAGGTGGCGATGTAGGTTTTGCGGCGGTCCTCGTCGGCGAGCACGAGGCGGAAGCCGGAATCGGTGTCGATCCGATCCTGGCCGATGTGGTCGATGTGCTGTTCGGCGATCGTCTCGCGCACGATCGTGGCCCACGGGCCGGTGCCGATGATGCCCGCGTGCTCGGCCTTCGCTCCCATGCGCGCGGCCGCCTGCAGCACGCGGTAGCTGCCGCCGACCGCGGCGTTGGTGCGGTCCGAGACGGCGAACCCGCCGGCCTTCGGGAAGTCGTTCACGTTCATCATGATGTCGACCCAGATGTGGCCGAGCGAGATGACGGCATGCTGCGGCTCGCCGTCCTGCGTTTCCTTGAGTTGGGCGAAACGTTCGCCGATTCGGCTGAGCATGGCATCCTCCTTGACTGCTGCGGCTGCCGTCTCGCCGGGACTTGCGAGCCGTAGCCATTAATTAGTCACGTTGTACAGCAAGTTTATGAATGTTTCCTGAATGCGGCAATAGGTACTGGGTATGATTGTGCGAAATTTCGAGGGGCTGCGTGTGGCTGATCGCGGGCGTACTCGTGCTTGTTTTGCGTTGTCCGGTGCTGTGCGCTATAGTAGTGAAGTTGTGTGTTCCGCCGTGCGGTAAAATGCGTGGCGCGAACGCAAGACTTGCAAGTCAAAGAACATTATAGGGAGTCCATTATGGCAGCTCGTTGCGCAGTGTGCGGCAAGGGACCGCAGACCGGTTACACCGTTTCGCACTCACATATCCGCAATAAGCGCACCTTCCGCCCGAACCTGCAGCCGGTTCGCACCACGATCGACGGCGAGAACGTCCGCGTTCGCGTGTGCGTCAAGTGCCTCAAGGCTGGCAAGGTTCAGCGTGTGGCCGCGTGAATCGCGAGATAGCAAGCTTAAACCCCGGTAGTCGCAAGACCGCCGGGGTTTTTCATATCGCGGGCGGCCCGGGACATCGGCTGAGGTCGGCTGTCCGCTTGCCTTCCAGACAAGTTTCTGCACGGTCTTTCGCCGGTGTCCTTCCGTTAATGGCGACCTTGTCACACAGGTCATGGTTTGCGTGACATGTGTGACAAGTGAAGGGTGGATCGTCGCCCGCGCGTCACGCTGGTGGGTCCTCTTGCGTGATGTTTGGGATAGCTTGGCCTGTTTGCTAGCAGAAATGTCACGCCAGTAGGCCGGTCGCGAGATATTTGGGCGACCGAGCGCCGGCTCCTATCCCAAATGTCACGCAAGCGAGCCCGTTAGCGTGATGTATGTGATAGCAGCGGGGTGCTCCTATCCGAGACGTCACGCTGGTGGGTCTTTTTGCGTGATGTTTGGGATAGCTTGGCCTGTTTGCTAGCAGAAATGTCACGCGAGCAGACCAGTTTGCGTGACATTTTGGTGACTAAGTACCTAATTACTGTCTCCAATGTCACGCTAACGACCCTGTTTTGCGTGATGTTCTTGATAGGAGATGGAGCATCCTATCCAAAACATCACGCAGAATCCCGGTTTCGCCGCGGTCACCGTTTTCCTTGCACTGCTCTGCCTATACTGCTTTTTATACTGTTCTCCTAATACCGTTCCCCAACTAAGTCCTATCCCCAATGTCACGCTAACACCCCTGTTTGCGTGATGTTTTGGATAGTAATGGAACCCTACCATCCAAAACATCACGCAAGGAGAGAGGTGGGTTGTTCGTTTCAGCCGGTCGTCGGTTCACGCCATTTTGCTGCCGATCAGAGCAACAGAGAAGTTCCGAAGGACCTGCATCCGGCTCCTCCCATGTGTCCGGACACGACGCAAAATGTGGATAACCCAGTCCAAATCATCCAAAATCCGCCGCGACACGCCGTTCGCCGACCGTTCGACCACATACCCCGAAATTCGCTCGCCGCAACGGCAATTTCCGCTACCGTCGAGTCATGAGAACACATCAACGTATCGAACAACGACTGCGCGAGGCACAACAGTCTCGCCAGTGCGCCACTGCATCCTGTCATGCCGATCAAATGGCCTTTCTCCGTCGCAAGCGCTCGGGCAGAATCGTCAGTCCACGCCGAGGCATGTTTGTCGACTTCTCGTACTGGCAATCGCTGAATCCAGCTGAGCGTGTCTTGCACATCGTCCGCACGCTTTCGACCAGCCGCCCGTCACTGGTATTCGCGGGGCCGACTGCGGCCGCGATCCACGGTTTCGAGCACCAATGGTCCGTCCACGACTCTGGCCTGTACGCTGCCGATACCACACACGGATTGCTCGGAACCGATCGCCGCGAATCGCATGACGCGCTGCATCGCGTGTATATGCCGGATGTCCCCGAAACCACCGTGAACGGATTGCCGGTCACCTGCGCCGCACGCACGGTGGTGGACTGCGGTCTGATTCTGCCGTTCGTCAACGCGCTGCCCGTAGTGAATTCCGCGCTGGCACAGTCCGCCGTCACTGTGGACGAGATACGCTCGTGCTGCGTGAGGCTACGGCATGATTGCGCACCGATCGACCGGTTGCTGCGGTATGCCAATCCGCTGTGCGAGAACGGCGGCGAATCGATGATGTACGCGACGATCGTGGAGGAGGGATTCGCCGAACCGGTCGTGCAGCATGTGTTCGTCAACCCTCACGACACCGCCGAATGGTATCGCGTCGATTTCGCATGGTTCCTGCCGGGAGGACGCGTCGTGGTGGCGGAGTACGACGGCATGGCCAAGTACGTTGATCCGGCCATGACCAACGGCAAAAGCGTGGCTGCCGTAGTGAATGAGCAGAATCGACGGGAGCGCAGTCTACTGGGTTGGGCTGTGAACCTGATCGTTCGGATGACGTTCGATGAGGTCGTCTGCCGGCAGCCGCTGATCGACAAGCTTCGTGCGGCCGGAATTCCTCGGTGCGCGGGTGCGCGGAACCGTCGCTGACCGATGCCGTTTGCGGGACTGTTTCGCATTGGTGCTGTTGGCAACGCGAACTGCGTGACATTTTGGATAGTATCGGTCGGTTACTGGCCAGAATGTCACGCTAACAGACTGATTTGCGTGATGTTTGAGATAGTAGCGGGTCGGTACTGACGGAAATATCACGGCAGCAGACCGGTTTGCGTGATGTTTTTGCTAGTAGGAACTGGATGATGGCAAGAATGTCACGCGGGATGCCTGATTTGCGTGATGTTTGGGATAGTAACGGGAGGGTACTGGCGGAAATATCACGGCGGATGACTGTTGGGATCGGTTGGAAGCAGCGGGACGGATCTGTTTCGCTCCTTTAGTTGCAGCTGCGTAGAGATTCTCGGATTCAGTTGCGTGATGTTTGAGCGAGTAGTTGGCTGATGATGTGCTTATCGCCACGCAATAAGGGCGAGATGAGGGCAATGATTGATAGTCGAAAGACCGATGTGCGTGACTGGTGTGCGATTGGCTGCGGCTGGGAGTGCATATTGCGATCTGAATCACTGTATGACGATGGGCTTGTGGCTGATATCCGACGGCCTAGGGATGTAGTGGTGGGTTTTTAAAAGCGTTACGGAGCCATGTTGGTCTCACTCCAGCGGTCGCGGCGCTTGACCGACATCCGCCTACACTGGGGAGCATGAGCAAGCATCATCACCGCGACCGCAGTTGGGCGCCCGCGCCGCCCGCGCTGCCGGCCGACGCGCAGGTCATCGACAATCACACGCACGTCGCCTCCGTCGTGCCGTTCGCCCGCGCCATGAGCCACGAGGCGGTCGAAAAAGGCCAGCCCGAAGTCCCCGTATACGGCGTCGACGAACTGCTCGCGCAGGCTGCGGCCGTCGGCGTGACCGGCATCATCGACTGCGGCTGCGAGCTGCCGAACCTGCAGGTCGCCATCGACATGGCCCGCGAACACCCGGGACAGGTGTACGCGGCCATCGCCATCCATCCCAACGAAGCCGTCCGTCACGGCCATCGCGCCGCGCCCGGCCCGGACGGACTCGCCGTGAAATACCAGCCGTACCACGACGTGAGCTTCGACGACGCGATGGCTGAAGTCGCGCGGCTCGCCAAAGCCTATCCCAAGCAGGTCGTCGCGATCGGCGAGACCGGCATGGACCTGTTCCGCACCGGAGAAAGCGTCGCGCACCTGCAGCGTGAGGCGTTCCGCGCGCACATCGCGCTCGCCAAGGAGCTGAACCTGCCGATGCAGATCCACGACCGCGACTCGCATAAGGAGGTCATCGAAACACTGCTCGCGGACGGTGCTCCCGAACGCACCGTGTTCCACAGCTACTCGGGCGATGCCGCGATGGCCGAGATCGCGCGCGAACACGGCTGGTACCTGAGCATGTCGGGAACGTGCAGCTACAAGGGCAATGACGGCATCCGCGAATCGGCCAGGATCGTCGGACTGGATCACGTGATGGTCGAGACCGACGCGCCGTATCTGACGCCGATGCCGTACCGCGGCCGGACGAACGCGCCGTACATGATCCCGTACACGCTGGCCGCGCTCGCGGACGTGTTCGACATGCCGATCGCCGACGTGGCGCGAGGGACGCGGCGCACGACGCGGACGGTGTACGGCATCTGACGTGATGCTGTCATTTCGAGCGGAGCGTAGCGAAGTCGAGAAATCTTGCGGAAGGATTGCCGGGGGCAAGATTTCTCCGCTCACTGGCGTTCGGTCGAAATGATAATTGGTGGGTGTTTCGTTCGGTCGAAATGGCAGCTGGCTGTGATGTGCAGCGGCTCGGGAAACGCCCTGTTTCCGGGCGTATCGAGCTGTGTCGGACTGCGCCGATTCGTGAAAAGTTGGCAAAAATCCTGAACGCGCCTAAACTGGCGGCTAAGCAGCGAAGAAGCCCGTCGGAGCCCAAGGAGCCCGACGGGCTTTTGCTATGCGAGGTGGTGCAAGACGGGGGAAGGTCCTCCGCCATTGTGGAGGAACAAGGTATGGCGCAACAACCCGACGAAACCCTGCTGAAAGCCGACACGTTCACGAACGCGCCCAAGGTTTCCAAGCGCACGCTGACCCAAGAAGAAAAAGAAGAACTCAGCAAGCAACGCGCGGCCGAGCAGAAGGAAGCGGAGAAACTCTACGAAACCGCATCCAAGGGGCCGATCGGCCGCTGGTGGGCCAGACTCCAGTCCGGCCCGAACAAGATCACCCTGTCGATGGCCATCGTCGCGCTCGGCGTCGTCTACGGCGACATCGGCACCTCGCCGCTGTACACCGCGCAGACGTTCCTGTCCGGTCAAGGAGGCCTCGCCAACGCCGACCGCGAAGCCGTGCTCGGCATGCTCTCGCTCGTCTTCTGGTCGATCACGCTGATCACCACCGTCAAATACGTGCTCATCGCGATGCGTATCGACAACAACGGCGAAGGCGGCATCTTCGCCCTGTACTCGCTCATCCGCAAGCACGGCGCATGGCTCGCCATCCCCGCGATGGTCGGCGGCGCGGCGTTCCTCGCCGACTCGGTGCTCACGCCCGCCGTCTCGATCAGCTCCGCCGTCGAAGGCCTGACCACGCTCAAACCGCTCGAAGGCGTGTTCGACGCGAACCCCGACCTCACGCTCATGATCACCACGGTCATCATCGTGGTCCTGTTCGCCGTGCAGTCGCGCGGCACCGAGTCGATCGGCCGCGTGTTTGGCTCGATCGTGCTCGTCTGGTTCTCGTTCCTCGCGGTCGTCGGCGCGGTGAACCTGTCCGCCGACTGGACCGTCTTCGCCGCCCTCAACCCGGTCTACGGCATCCGATTCCTGTTCAGCCCGCACAACGCGGCCGGCATCGCGCTCATGGGCACCGTGTTCCTCGCCACCACCGGCGCGGAGGCGCTCTACTCCGACATGGGCCACGTGGGCCGCGGCAACATCTACTTCACGTGGCCGTTCATCAAGGTCGCGCTCGTGCTGTGCTACTTCGGTCAGGGCGCGTGGATGCTCAAGAACCAGCACAATGCTGATCTGGCGAATGTGAAAAGCCTTAACCCGTTCTTCCAGATGATGACGCCGAGCGTGCGCTACGTGGCGGTCATCCTGTCGGTCACGGCCGGCGTGATCGCATCCCAGGCCTTGATCACCGGCGCGTTCACGATGGTCTCGGAAGCGACCCGACTCAACTGGATGCCGCATCTTCAGGTCCGCTACCCGGCCCGCACGCGCGGCCAGCTGTACATTCCGGTCGTCAACGGCGTGCTGCTGGTGGCAACGTTGTCGGTCCTCGCGCTGTTCCGCGATTCGGAACATATCTCCGCAGCGTACGGTCTCGCGCTCACCGTCACGATGATCACGACCACGATCCTGCTCGCCGTCTACATCTGGTATAGCGGCCGGCACGTCGGCGCGATCGTGTTCCTGCTCGTCTTCCTCGCGATTCAGACCATGTTCTTCATCGCGTCGATGGCGAAGTTCCTGCACGGCGGCTGGTTCACCATGCTGCTCACGCTCGCGATCCTGTTCGTCATGTACACGTGGGACAAAGGCACGAAAATCGAACGTTCGCAGCGCCGGCACATGCGCCCGGCCGACTTCCTGCCGGTGCTCGGCCGGCTGCACGGCGACTTCCGCATCCCGTACTTCGCCGACAACATCGTCTACCTGAGCGCCGATCCGGAGATGAAGCGGCTCGACACCGACGTGTTCTTCTCGATCTTCGCCGAGCATCCCAAGCGGGCGCGCGCATGGTGGGTCGTGTCGGTGCAGACCACCGACGAACCGTTCACGCGCGAGTATTCGGTCGAGAACTTCGGCACCGAATACCTGTTCCGCGTGCGCATTCGGCTGGGATTCAAGGTGTCGCAGTCGATCCCGCCGTACCTGCATCAGATCATGCACGATCTGAGCCGCACCGGCGAACTGCCCGAACAGAAGTCGATCTACCCGAAGGTTGACGCCGATCCCGGCATCGGCACGATCCGCTACGTGCTCATCCACAAGGATCTCATGCCTGAATCGAAGGTCACGGCGTTGGGCGCGGTCGCGCTGCGCACCAAGTACGCGATCCGCCACGTGGCCGGCTCGCCGTTCAAATGGTTCGGTTTGGCGCCGTTCAACCCGATCGTCGAAGTGCAGCCGCTGTTCATCTCGACCCGCCGTCCGCCGCGCTTGAAGCGCGTCACGCTGCGCAAGCCCGCGAACGAGGGGCGCATGAGCGAGAACGGCGCCGGGCTGTCCGCGGACGCGGCCGATGCCGGATTCGGCGTGGTCAGCCAGCCCGCACCGTCCGGCAAGTCGTGGGAGCGCGCGACGAACGCGGCGGCGCAGGATGCGGCCGCGCACCGGCCGTTGCGTACGGTCGCCGACGGCGAGACGACGGTGGTGATGCAGCGGATCACCGGTCCGATCCCGGAACTGAAGACCGCGGCCGACGGGACTGCTGCCGGTGGTGGTGGAATCGACGATCGTACCGATCGGCAGTCTCCTGATCACCAAAACTGACACGCGGCCGATCATGTGATCCACGACACTTCCAGCTTGTCGCAACCCCGCCGGAACCCTGTCGTAATCTTGCAAATAGACCGCTATAAGCAACTCCTATAGCGACACCGTCACGCCGCCGCGAATCGTCCGGTACAGTAATCAACCATGTGCAGATTACTGGGATACGCGACGGCCGGGGCCAACACGAGCCTCACGGCTGCTCTCGGCGCATCTGCCGTAGACGAGTTCCGCGAGCTGAGCGAGATCCACAACGACGGTTGGGGTGTGGGTCTGCTCAGCGAACCCGTCGAACCGCCCTACACCCGGGACGGCGGCGCGCCCGCGCCGGAAACCGGTGTCCAACTGTATAAGAGCACGCTCGCCGCGCGCTACGATTCGGTGTTCCCGGACTTCGCGAACGCCCCCGCGCGCGGCGCGCTGTGGCACCTGCGGCTTGCCAGCTCGAACCTGCCGCTCATCCTCGAAAACCAGCAGCCGTTCTACGCGAACGGTCTCACGTTCATCCACAACGGCGACATCTCCGACGAGAACGGCGTGAACATCGTCAACAACCGGCATTATCCGGTCAATCAGGGTGCGTTCCTAGCGACCGGCGGCCAGTCCGATTCGGCGATCTTCTTCTCCGTCATCCTCGAGTTCATCGGCTTTGGCTTCGCGCTCGACGAGGCCGTCGCGCAGGCCGTGCGCCAGCTGCGCCAGACCTACCCGAAGTCGAGCTACAACTGCATGATCCAGAGCCAGGACCAGTTCGTCGCGTTGTGCGCGGCCGGCCGCGAGGTGACCAGCCCGCGCATCGTCGAGATCTACGATCGGTACGGCCGTGGCGAGCAGGCGCACGACTACCGCGTGCTGCGCTACCGTTCGCTCGACGGTTCCGCGGTCGACTCCCGTGGCGCCGGCAAGGGCGGCGTGGTCGTAGCCAGCTCCGGTTTCGAGCAGGCCGAGTCCGACGGCTGGACGCGGCTCAACAACGACCAGATGATCGTCGCCTCGAACCGCACCGGCAAGTTCCGCGTGCGCTCGATCTGAGAGCGGGCGCCATCAGCGCGGTTCGGTTTGCTGATGAGGTGGCCGAACAGGTCTGTTTTTTAGGGGATGGTGGCGGTCGGCTTGGCCGAAGCGGGCGAAAACCGCCGACGTGGCGAGCCGATTACACCCACTTGCGTGATGTTGGTGATAGTACCGGTGGCCTCCTATCCCAAATATCACGCTAAGAAGATGGTTGGCGTGATGTTGGTGATAGTGGAAAGCCGGTGATAGCAAAAACATCACGCAAGGGGTTTATCCCCGTGATGTTGGTGATAGATCGGGGACGATAGCCGCCAAAATATCACGCGAAGGGGCTTGCTGGCGTGATGGCGGGGATAGTTGGGGGAGGTTGCTATCCGCAATGTCACGCTAAGAAGCTATTGGCGTGACGTCGATGATAGGTCGGTGCTGGTAGTAGCAAAAATATCACGCGAGAGAGGCGGGCGAAGCGGATGGTGTGGATGATTGCCGACTGGGACGCCCTACAATGGCGGTATGACCGGATATATTCCCACGCTTGACCAGATCGACGAGCTGCACCGCAGGATCGCGCCGTCCGAAGCCGCCTATGATCTCATCCACACGCATTGCGTGATCGTCGCGCAGATCGCATGCCAGCTTGCCCGCCGACAGAACGCGTTGTTTATGCGGCGTTGCACGCTGCCGGACGATGCGCCGGAACTGTCGCACGATAGTGCCGGCGCATCGGCCGGCGAACCGGTTGATGCACCGAACGGCGCGTCGGCAGTCGACCGCAAGATCGAGTGGACCGTGCCGCCGACCGGGGGAGTGGCAGGAGGCAAAGTTCCGCCGCGTCTACTCGACGAGCATCTGGTGATGATCGGCGGCCTGTTGCATGACATCGGCACGTACCAGGTGCTCAAACATGACGGTTCGGACGGCGAACCGCTCAAATTCAGCGGTAAACGCTACATCCTGCACGGTCTGCTCGGCTACGAGTGGCTGCTCGAGCAGGGCGTGGACGAGTCGATCGCGCAGTTCGCGCGCAATCACACCGGCGTGGGGCTGACCAAGGTCGAGGTGATCCGTCAGGAGCTACCGCTGCCGCCGGCCGATTACGTGCCCGTCAACCTCGAACAGGAGACGGTGATGGTGGCCGACAAGTTCCATAGCAAGTCCACGCCGCCGAAGTTCCTGTCGGTCGACGCGTACACCGCGAAGGCCGCGCGGTTCGGCGAGGAGAACAGCCGCAAGTGGCTGGAATTGGTCGAGCAGTACGGTCGGCCCGATATCGCGGCGATGGCCGAGAAGTACCACATGCGCATGGTGTGACGGCTGGCTGGGGCGGGTGGTTATGCGTATAAACAGTGGGGCTCCTCACATGAGGAGCCCCACTGTTGTGTGATGCGGTATCGTCCGCATGATGCGTCCGATACGGTGTTGTTGGCGGCTTCGCCGCTGCACCCCACCCGTCAGCTTCGCTGACACCCTCCCCTGAGAGGGGAGGGAAAGGTGATGGGCGGATGGTGCGTGATGTCCAGTCGGAACTCTCCCCTGAGAGGGGAGAGCGTCAGCGAAGCTGACGGGTGCACGGCGCCCTAGTACTTTGTCGGACTTAATGTGATGGGTTTGACGCTCCCCCAGTCGGCTTCGCCGACAGCCCCCTCAGCCGAGGGGGCCGAGAATAAAGACGCGTCAGTTTAGGTCCGACAAAATACTAGTCGGAACTCTCCCCCTGAGAGGGGAGGGAAAGGCGATGGACGGACGGGTGTGCGTCGCCCAGTCGGGACCCTCCTTTGAGAGGGGAAGGGGAGGCTGGGGACGAGCGCGAACACTCAGGCGTTCACGTAGGTGACGCGCTCGGCGACCTCCGCGACCTCGTCGGAACCGGTGATGACGATCACGCAGCGCTTCGGATCGCCGTGCGTCAGCCCGATCAGGGTCTTGAGCACCGCGACGCTGTCGTCCGCGTCCAGTCCGCCGGTCGGTTCGTCGGCGATGATCACCTCCGCGTCGCACGAGATCGCACGCGCGATCGCGACGAGCCGCTGCTGCACTGCCGGCAGCTTGCCGACCGCCGTGTTCGGCGTTTCGCTGTCGAACCCGACGCGGTGCAGCAATTCGCGCGCGATCACCGGTTTGGGCTTCAGGAACGTGCGGCCGGACGCGTCCATCGCGTACAGCACGTTCTGCTCGGCGTTCAGATCGGCGCGCACCGCGTAGCGCTGCGGGATGATGCCGATGCGGTGGCCGCGCAGCTCGCCCGGCTCGATCTCGAGCACGTTGAGGCTTTTGTTCATAACCGCGCCGTCGTGCGGGCGCATTATGCCGGTCATCACGCTCAGCAGCGCGACGCGTTCGTCGTCGGACTCGACCCGGATCGCGTACAGGTGACCCGCATAGAAGTCCGCGCTCGTGCGGTCGATCGTGTTGTGTCCGGTCTTGCCGTCGGTAACCGTCACCTTGTTGAGCGCGAGCGACGGATACGACTTGAGCAGCACCTTGTCCGCCGCGTTGCCGCCGAGCTCCTTGTCGAGACGCTCGGACAGGCGCAGCGATGCCGGCGCGGCCGTGTCGATGCGTGCGCCGGCGGCTATCTTGCTGTCGGCGGCGTTCTTGCCGAGCGACAACGTTTGCGCGACCTTGGCCGCGTTTTCCGCGGCGACGTGATCCTGCTGCGCGATGCCGCGCGGGGCCGTATCGGCTGCGGCGGTGTTGGATTCCGCAGAAGATTCAGCAGGTTCGGTTGCCGGTTCCGCTGCGTCGGACTCGCTATCGACAGTGGCGGATGCCGCATCGGCGATCGCATCGGAGACGGCAACCGGTTCCGCAAGATCGGCGACGGACGCATCGTCGGCGTCGTCATCGTCGAACACGATGCTGAACTGGACCGACTCCGCCGGCGACGTCGCGTCGGACTGATCGGACTGCGCAGACTGATCGGCAGCATCGCCTGCCTGGTCGGCTGCCGTATCCGCCGTCTGATCGACGGCGCTGTCGTCGTGCTGCGTATCCTCGGCAGCGGTGGATGCCGCGGTGGATTCGGTATCGGTCATCGTCGTGTCCTTCCCGGTTGCGTTCTCGTCGGTCGTCAGTTCGTCCTTGCTCATGCCCGCGCCTCCTCGGTATCGTCATCAGCAGTAGCGGCGCCATCAGCGGCAGCGGTGTCCGCATCAGCCGCATCATCAGCCGCATCAGCGTCCGCGCCCCAGCCGTCGCGCGCCGCGAACAGCACCGGCGTACGGAAGAACGCCATCCGCAGTCCGGCCACGATCATCAGCACCAGCAGTGCGACCAGCGCGACCCACAGCGCACGCCACACCAGATCACCGGTCACCGGCGTTGCGTAGCCGTTGGCCAGCGCCGCACCCAGCGACTTGGAACCGAACCCGGCCGCGATCAGACCGATCGCGAATCCGACGACCACGGGGAACAGCGTCTCCAGCATGAACTGCCATGCCATGCGTCCGCGCGTCACGCCGGACGCCAGCGCGAACCCGATCTCATCGGTACGACGAACGCACACGCCCAGCAGTGTCAGCACCAGCAGCAGCACGCCGCCCACGGCCGGCACCAAGGCGCCGCTGCCCACGTTCAGACGCGAGTTCAGCGCGGTCAGCGGCGTGGTCTTCGTCTCGTACTCGTCGATCGTCGGCGAGCTCAGCTCGTACTTCTTGTCGATCTTCGACGCGACCTTCTTCGCGTACTTGTTGTAGTCGCTCAGGCTCGAGAACTCGAACACGTAGCTCAGGTCCGGCTTGCTCCAGTCGCTCGCCGCCTCGTTGCCCCAGTTGAGGTCGTACATGGTGGAGTAGGCGGTGTAGATCACGTTGTCGCGGTTGTCCTTCGACAACTTCGCGTCGGAGCCATGGCCGGCCGGCGCGTTCGCGTCGACGTACTCGTAGATGCCGCGCACCGTGAACTCGGTCGTCTTCGACTTGTCGGCCGGGGAAGCGACGGTGATCTTGTCGCCCACCTTGAGATTGTTCTTCTCGGCCAGCGCCTTCGAGATCAGCACGCCGTCGGGGGCCTTGCCCGAGTAGCTCAGATGCTTGCCCTGAACCACCTTGTAACGGCCCAGATCGTTCTGGCGGGCCGTGTCGACGGAGGTGAACGACTTGAGCGTCAGCTCGCCGCCGGTCTTGTCCGCGTCCTGATCGGCCGTGCCGGCGATCGCCTGCACCGAATCCTTGGTCTGGCGCACCGGGAACGACGACGACGCGTTCACGTTCGACAGCTGGATCGAGTTGCTCGTGACGATCGTGTAGTAGTTGTTGTACTCCTCGGTGGTCAGATAGTTCTTGACCCACGACTTGTCCGCGCCGTCGTACTTGGCCTGCTGCGCGGCCGTCATGCGAACGATCGCACTCGGCGCGAGCGCCTCACGGTCCGTGGTGGTGGCCGTGGTGTTCGCCTGCTGCACCGACCATCCGAACAGCGTGCCAAACGCGGCGACCAGTGCGATCAACAGGGTCAGCAGCGTGCGCAGTTTGTGGCGCATCAACTGTGCCCAGGCATTCCTGAGAACGAACATACGGCTTCTCCAGTCCTCTTGAAATCTCATGCGGGCACGTCGCCGTGCAGACTCGAGCCGGCGCGTCGCGGCGCATGGCGGCGTCGCATGGGGTCCGGTCCTGCAAGCGGTGCGCTCGCAATGGCGTATAACGTTGGCCGGGGTGCCGCCGGCAGCGAGGCACAGCCGCAAACGATGGCATCCCGTGACAACACTATGGCCGTGCTATGTGGATGTTTTCTTGTCGAAGTCTACTGTAGTCCTGCAATAACCCTGAAAGAAACCTGAAACGGGGGTGACAGGGCAAAGGTGTGACCGTTCACGGTGCGCACAGCCGGGGCGGTCGGTAGTGCCGCCGGATCGGGAGGCGATGGCGCGTCGCCTCCGTCATCGATGCGAGCGAACCGCTACGTAGCGCATCTTTCGGGACATTGTTTCGTCGCCTACTGTTAAACTGCGGCTACGTAAGCAATCGTCGTCACACCACAATGGAATGATGTCGCCGCTTGTGACAGGTTCGCGGCGGAGGATATCGCTGCACCGTGATCGCAACGGATCGGACGCGATCGTCTGGCCGAAGGTCCAGCCGGATCGATGCGCCATGCAGGCGAATTTGGAGGTAGTCATGTCACATCGCCCCGCGCACACCAGCGAACTGCCGAACCTCGGCTGGCAGGGCACGCGTCCGAAGCATTCGCTCGGTTATCGCGTCGGGCACGCGGCCGTCACCGCAGTCGCGCTCGTCGTGGTGGGCGTGCTGTCGTTCGTCGGCACGATGGCGGCGGCGACCTTGTCCGACGTGAACACGACGGTCAACAAGCAGAAGGTGCGCGTGATCGCCCAGGACGGCAATGACGACGACGAGAACACGCTGGTCGACCCGTACGCGAACACGCCGATCGACATCCTGCTCATCGGCCAGGATACGCGCGACGGCAGCGACAACACGGCCATCGGCGGCGATGCGGCGGATACGCAGAACCTGCACAACTCCGACACGACGATGATCATGCAGATCTCGGCCGACCGCAAGACGATCAACCTCGTCTCCCTGCCGCGCGACCTCATGATCGACGCGCCGAGCTGCCAGACCACGAACGGCGAGATTCCGGCGCAGTACACCGTCCAGTTCAACTCGATCTTCGCGAACGCGTACGCGCAGGGCGGCGACGTCTCGTCGGCGGCCAGCTGCACGCTCAAAACGGTCAATTCGCTGGGCGGACTGGATATCAAGAACTTCATGGTGATCGACTTCGGCGGTCTGGTGAAGATGGTGAACGCGATCGGCGGCGTGGACATCTGCGTGCCGACCGACATGTACGACACGTACACCGGCCTCGATCTCAAGCGCGGCCTGGTGCACATGGACGGCACCACCGCCACGCAGTACGCGCGCACCCGTCACGCCACCGGCACCGACGGCTCGGACACGATGCGCACCACGCGCCAGCAGTATCTGATCAAGAAGATCATCAGCACCGCGCTGTCCAAGAACTTCTTCACCCAGTCCAGCCAGCTGTACCAGCTCGCGAAGGCCGCGCTGGAATCCGTGCAGATGAGCACCGGTCTGGCCGACACCGGCACGTTGGCCGCCCTCGCGATGAGCCTCAAGGACTTCGACATCACGCACCTGTACTCGCAGACGATCCCGGTCGAACCGTGGGTTGAGGACGCGAACCGCAGCCAGTTCGCGACCGGCGCGGAAGCCGTGTGGGAGAAGCTACGTAACCACCAGCCGCTGGTCGAGGAGCAGACTTCGGATAACAGCTCGAACAACGATTCGACGAACAACAACACCGACTCGACCACCACGGACGATACGACCACCGACACGACGACCACGGACGGCAATGATTCGTCCGCATCGTCCGGCACCGGCTCCACCGACGACGGCTCGAAGTACGACGCCAACACCGGCGTGGTCACGCAGGCCGACGGCACGCTGATCGACAAGGAGACCGGCGGCATCATCGATCCGGAAACCGGCGCGATCCGCGACGCGACCACCGGCCAGTACATCGGCCTAGCCAACCGCTACATCGAGGTCACCTACTGCGGCGCGTGACACGCCCCGGCATCTACGTAGCCGTTGCGGCGCGCACGGTCATGTGGCTGTGTGCGCCGTCGATCTTCGCAAAAAATTAAATATCGCGGGCTACTATTCGTCTCTGTACCGAATTCCGGCAGGACGATAGGAGACGGCCGCATGCTACAGAAACCGTCGCAGCACGCCAATCGCAAGGGTTTTCACGCCATGCGCAAGCATGCGGGAAACAGACGCATGGCACTGTGCGTGCTGATGGCGGCTGCCGGGCTGGTGTTGTCGGGCATCCTGTTCTACGGCGTGTCCGTGATCCGTATGTATTTTGATGCGAGCCGGCTTATGGACGCCGGCCAGTCTCTGGCGAATACGGCGCTTGGCTGCGGATCGGACAAAAGCGTACCCGAAGCATCTCAGGAATTCGTGACCTCCGCGCGGGCGCTGCGCGACGAACTGAACCAGCCGAAATGGACGTTCGTGCGCGACCATACCGCATACGGCAACGACATCGACGCGGCGCGCACCATGCTCGACTCGGTCGGCAACCTGGTCGACGGCCCGTTCAGCGACGCGACCGATCTCGTCAATCAGCTGAACGGATTCTCGTCCGACAGCAAAACCGTCGATCTGAGCGCGCTCGGCAAACTACCTAGCATCGTCACAACTGCCCGCGCCGACATCAGCAAGGAATCGGCCAAACTCGAGACGGTCGGCCAACCGCGGCTGTCGGTGACCCGCAAACTGCTGAACGCCGGCAAAACCGGTCTGCAGTCCGCGAACAATCTGCTTGACGAATACGACGAACTCATCGATCTCATCCCGCAGCTGCTCGGCGAAAACGGCACGCGCACGTATCTGGCCGCGATCTACAATCCGTCCGAACTGCGCTCCGGCGGCGGCATGGTCGGCAACATCGCCGCGATCACCGCCGATCACGGCAAGGTGACGATCGGCGATTTCTCGCCCACCACCGACTTCGAATACGCGACCGAACCGCTCGACGACGAGAACGCGAAGGAGGCCGAAGTGTTCGGCGAGTGGATCTGGAAATACCCGCAGACCACCACGATGAACCCCGACTACCAGCGTGCGGCGGTGACGCTCGCGAACCTGTGGAAGTCGCAGAAAGGCAACGAACACAAGGATGTGGCCGGTGTGCTCGCGCTCGACCCGGTGTTTCTGCAATCGCTGATCGGCGCGACCGGTTCGGTGACGCTCAACGACGGCAAGGTGCTTGACGGCACCAACACGGCGCGCTTCTTCCTGCACGACATCTACAGCGCGTACCCCGATTTCGACCAGCAGAACAAGTACACGAACGCGGCGTCGAAGACGATCATGTCGCATGTGTTCTCGTCGGTCAACACGTCCACCGCGTCCGGCGTGCTCAAGGCGCTGCGCGATTCGTCGGCCGGATCGCATCTCAAACTGTGGATGCAGCACAGCGACGAGTTCGCGGCGCTCGTGCAGACGGGCGTACTCGACGCGAACGTGGCCGGCTCGCTGCCCGGCAGCGAGAAGCAGCCGGTGGCCGGCGCGTATTTCTCGGAGATGCAGGCCAGCAAACTGAGCTGGTATCTGGACGTGAACATCAAGGTGACGAAGACCTGCGGCACGACGTTCGTGGAGGATGCGGGCAAGCAGGTCGATCCCGATCAGGTCGGCGATCTGATGTCGACGCGGCTGGCCGGGGTCGCTGAGGAGTCGCTGGGCGACGAATACACGGTGGTGCTCAAGCTGAAGAACACGCTGACGAAGCAGCAGGTGAAGGAGCTGCCGAAGTTCGTGACCGGCACGGACGAGACGCCGGGATCGATGTTCCTGCGCACCACGCTGATGGCGCCGACCGGCGGCGAGATCACCTCGATCGCGTACGGCAACGCGGTGCTGCAGGCCAACGGGCCGGTGGAGAACCGCCAGTTCGTGGTGCTCGACCCGTCCGATACCGGGCTGGAGCCGGGCAAAACCGATGTGATCGTGTACACGGTGCGCGTCGCGGAGGGCGCGTCCGATCCGCTGGACGTGGTGACCACGCCGGTGATCGGCGAGTCGGGGGAGTACGACGGCACCGATGGGGCCGTGACGGACGAGTGCGGTGCGGATGTGCCGGATGCGGCCGAGGACAAGGCGCTGGCGGCGGCCGGTGGTTCGGAGGATGGCAAGGGCGATTCCTCCGATAAACAGAGCTCTGATGGGGCAAGTAACGGAGGCAGTGGAAGTAACGGTTCCGGCAACGGCGTTGCCGGCAGTGGCTCGGGTAACGGCAGGGGCAGCTCGGGTGCCGGCTCCGAGGCGGGCACCGGTTCCGGTTCGGGTGCCGGTTCCTCCTCCGGCAGCGGATCGGACGCCGCCAGCACGCTCGACTCCCTGTCCCAGCTCAAAACCCAAATCCAATGCCCCGTGGACCTCAAGAAACTCGCGTCCTAGCCTCGGCGTGTCCTTATTCTCGGCTCCCTCGGTTGAAGGCCGAGCCGTGAAGCAAACGCCGGCGGCGTTTGTAGGCGAGGTGCGAGCGGCAGCGAGCCGACAAGGCGCGGCCGCAGGCCGTCCGCAATTGCGGGACGCTGTCGGCGAAGCCGACTGGGGGAGCGTCAAACCCATCACATTAAGTCCGACGAAGTACTAGTCTGGATATCGGATGACACGCTACGGACACCACACGGTATCCGCCGAGAGAAAGGCACGGCAATGGCGACGGGCAAGGCAAACGGCAAACCATATATGGAGTACGCGATCATCGGCGAGTACTTCATGCGAACCCAGCCGACGATGGTCCACGAGTCGTTGGATGTGTTTGAAGACGAGATCGGCTATGACGGCCGCCCACTCACGGACGACGAACAGCAGGATCTGTCGTCGTTCTCGTTGGAATGGTTCATCTTCGACTACCGTCTGCCGAACGGTCAGACGCCGCTCACACGATACCCGATGTCTCCCGGCATTAAGCTCAGTCGCAAACAGGTGAAGGACCTGCAGGAAGCCGCCGATACGCAGTTCGTCGGCACATTCTGGGTGCTTTCGTCCAGCGCCGCGGACCATGCGGTGCGTCTGGAGAACGCGGCGACCGGCGAACGGTACGATGTGTCCGACGATTCGACCAGCCAGTCGCTGGACGGCATCGACGGTGGGCTGCTGACCGCGCGTCTGGCCTGCGTGCGCGGCACATGGTATTTCCCGGGGAACCTGATCAGTTTCCGCCGCGTCAAGCCGACCGCACGACTCAAGGAGATGTTGCGAGCGTTGCAGGCCGACAACGACATGACATTTGCGGATTACGTATCGATTGAGATGGGCTTCGATGATGCGGATGGCGGTGATATGGACGATGGAGACGGCGTTCTTGAGATGGAGCGCGAGCATCCGTGGGAAGTCATGGAACGCTATCGCGGTATGAGTGCGGATGAGCGTGCCGAGGAACTGGAACGGTTGCACGATCGGTACGATCAGTTGCGTTCGCGTTGCACGTTGCCGTACACGTGGGAGGGATTGTGCGATCTGATCGCCGATGAGGGCACGGCTGATGATCCGACCCTTGCGACGCGAGGCGCGGATAGCGCTGACGATCGCAACGCCGCGACAGATATGCTGGACCTGATCAAACTGGTGATGCCCGCCGAGCCTGCGGATGATGCGAGCAAGTCAGAGCCGAACGGCGATGCCGAATACCTGCGTCACAGCGGCATCGGCGAGCTGATCGAGATCTTCATGCGTACATGGAACCTCGTTCCGCATCGCATCCTCAACGGCAAATCTCCCAGTGAAGTCAGGCCGAGCGACGGCTATGACGGCCTGTTCGACGAGACGTTGCTGCAATGATGATGGCGTGCGGACTCCTGCTGACCTGATATGGTCGTTAAGGCGTTGTATCACCCGAGTGCAAAGGCGGCGCTCTGTCCATCGGGATGGACCTGCGGAAACATTCGATTAGAAGGCTGGATGCGCGCGGTATTTTCCTTGGTCCTGTCATGCTTTGCTGTTGAACACGATTACATGATGGGGTGTGGCTGGATTTCGTGTCATACTTTGGCGGGAACGGGTAGTTCTACGCAAGTGTGACAAGCCACCAGCGTCTGCGTGCAGAATGCTATCCGGAGATCGTTGGTATTGCAAGGTTCTTGTCATTGTCCGATTGTCACGCTTTGGCTCAAATTCAGCTTTTCCATATTGCGTGACAGATCCGGTGTCATACAGTCTCCGAAATCGTCCATTCGGGCAATGCGTGTCAACGGCCCGCGCCACATTAGCCCAGTATCCTTTGTTGATCCTCATGTGTGACAATCCCGTCCGCTTTCCGGCGCAGAAAGGATCGTGCAAAGCATGACGCAAGTCAGGGGGGCAATCCGGCATAATCGCGGCACGTTTCGGCAGACCAAAATCAAAAAGCCCCGGAATCTTCCGAGGCTTCTCACAAGCTCCTGCGGCTGGGCTTGAACCAGCGACCGTCCGATTAACAGTCGGATGCTCTGCCAACTGAGCTACGCAGGAATATTCAATTATCACCCCAAGAACCAAGCTCTTGAAGCAACGGAAAGAAAGAATACGCAGTTTCGCCGTCATATGCAAATCGCCGCACCTTCGGCGTGTCGTCAAACGGCGAGGGCAGTAGGTACAGTGGAAAACGTGCGTCTGGCGGCGGCCGAAGCGGTACGTGGAATGCCGGATGTGTGGCATGGCGTGAGGAGAGGGATGATGCGGTTGGTGTCTGCAACGGGCGACGGCTCGCGTAAGAAGACACATGGCAAGAGGATTACGGCCGGCGTGGCGACGGTTGCCGTGTTTGCGCTTGCCGGTTCGTTGACGGCTCCGGCGTTCGCATTGACGGATGTTGCGATAGATTCGGATACCGTGGCGGCGCAATCGTCGGGTACGGCATCTTCCATTGACTCGGATAGCGCATCGTCGGCTGGTGTTCGTCTGGCTGATCAACAGACTGCGAACAATAGTTCCGCGGATGGCACGGATGGTGCCGCGATGCCGGACAATCCGACCGTCGAACTGCCGGCTCAAGTGAGCGAGTCGATTCCGGACGACGCGACGATCGTGTCGGAAGACCTTGCGGTGACGGCCGATGGTGAGGTCAAGGATATCGAAACCGGACAGACCGTGACCGACGAGACGATCGTCGGCACGCCGGACGCGCCGGCCGATCCGCTGGCAAAGACGGATGGCGAGTCGTTCATCCCGGTCGATGCGAGCGATGTCAAGAATGCGGTGGCTGCGAACGGCGGCGATGCGAGTGCGTCTGACAGCGATGCCAAAACCGAAACCGGTGCCGGTGACACATCCAATGATGCCGATACCGGTGATACGCCGAACGACGAATTGAATACGCAAGAGCCGGAATCCTCGTCAGCTGACACCTCGGATAAGAACAGTGATGACGCTTCTGCCCCTGTCATTTCGAACGAAGGCAAAGCCGAAGCCGAGAACTCTCTCCCCGACAACGCGTCTGGCGCATCCAACGTTCCTGACGCCTCCGATGACGGTTCCAGCACCAGCGGCACGGATGGCACAACTGATACGCCGAACAGCAATCCCCAATCCGGACAATCCGTTGCGACCAGCCCCTCTGCTGCAACATCTTCCGCAACCGCGCACGTCTACGCCGCATCCCTCGGCAATAATCAGTACGGTGCCCACTGGGGCACGTACAACGGCACGTCGGCGTTCTTCGAGGCCGATGGCAAGCTGTTCGTGCAACAGGCCAAGAGCGTGATCGACGTCTCGTCGTGGCAGGGCAAGATCGACTGGGCAAAGGCCAAGGCGGCCGGCGTCCAGGGTGCGATCATCCGCATCGGCTACGGATCGGGCAATGCGGCCGACAAGTACGCGCAGCGCAACATCAGCGAATGCAAGCGTCTCGGCATCCCGTTCGGCGTGTACCTGTTCTCGTACGCGGAGAGTGCGGCCGACGGCACCGAGGAAGGCAAGGACGTCGTCGCCAAGCTCAGGCAGCTCGGTGCCAAGCCGGGCGACCTGACCTACCCGGTGTTCTACGATCTCGAGAACTGGACCGGAACGTGGACCGGTCACAAGGCTCCGACCAACCCGAACGTGTGGAACGGCGCGGTCAACAACTGGTGGGCGCAGCTGCGCGCCGCCGGCTACACGAACCTCGGCGTGTATTCGTACACGAACTACCTGAACTCCGCGCTCAACACTAAGAACATCCATGCTAAGACCCGCTGGGTCGCCAGCTACGGCGCCCGCACCGGCTTCCCGTTCTCAACCAACGACCGTGCCTGGCAGTACACCTCGCAAGGCAAGGTCAACGGCATCGAAGGCTCGGTGGATCTGAATGCGTTCGGATATCACGAATATCAGGCCGCGGTCGATGTGCGTACCCTGCCGGCCGTGAGTGTGCCGACGAGCGCGACGAACGGTGGCGCATACTACATCAACGCGATGGTCAAGGACTCGTCCGGCATCGATATTTCCCAGGCCAGCACGGCCGACGGCGTATCGATCCAACTGTATGCCTACAACAAAGGCAGGAACCAGCAGTTTGCGTTCACTCCGCAGACCGATGGCAGCTACGTGATCACAAACGTCAGCTCCCGCAAGGCGCTCACCGTGCGCAACGCCCAGCCCAAACTCGGTGCGGTCGTCCAGCAGCAGACCAGGGATGGCAGCGTCGCGCAACGCTGGTTCATTCGCGACTCCGGTACCGGATACTACCTGCAGTCTGCGCTCGGTAACTGGGTGCTGGATGTGACGGCCGCAGCCACGAAAAACGGTACCAGAATTCAACTCTACGCGCCGAATGGTTCGAAAGCCCAGAAGTTTCTTATCGCATCGGCCGGCATAACGATTGCCACCGGGAAAACCGTGAAGATCGCATCCGCGCTGAACGGATCGATGGTCATGGACATGCCAGGCGCGTCCACCGCGAACGGTGCCAGGGTCCAATTGTACGGCTGGAACGCCACCGAAGCGCAACTCTACCGGTTCAATGAGGTCGGCAACGGCGTATATCGCATCACCAACGCGCGGTCCGGCAAAGTGCTCGAAGTGGCCGGAGCCAATACTGCGAACGGTGGCATCGTGCAGCAGTACCAGTCGAATGGCACCGGCGCTCAGCATTGGTCGCTGATGAGCTATGGGACCAACCGGTATACGTTCATCAACAACGCGTCCGGCAAGGTCATCGACGTGCCGGGCGCTCGCGCTAACTCCGGAGCGAAACTGCAAACCTATGCGCGCAACGGCACGAAGGCGCAGCAGTGGTCGCTGACCGTGGTCAAGACACTGCGCGAACGGCTCAACGACAGTGCTGCCGCGAATCGCAGCGTGATCAAGGACGGCGTGTACATGATTGCGTCGCGCGGCAAGTCGTCGATGGTCGTGGATGTGTCCGGCGGGTCACACAACAACGGTGCGAATGTGCAACTGTATTCGTGGAACCGTACGAATGCGCAGCGGTGGCGAGTCACGCACGACAAGGCCGGGTATGTAACGATCACGAACGTCGGTTCCGGCAGAGTGCTTGATGTCTCCGGTGCGTCGACAAAACCGGGAGCGAACGTGCAGCAGTACGCGTCGAACGGCACCTACGCACAGAAGTGGATCGCGGTGAAGAACGCAGATGGCTCGATCACGCTGCATTCCGCGCTCGCCGAAAGTCGTGTGATCGACGTTGCATCGGGACAAATGCGCAACGGCCGGAACATTCAGCTTTACTCGTCCAACGGCACCTATGCGCAGAAGTGGACGTTTAAGAAGCTGTGATGCTGACCGATTGGGAACTTGTAATATTATTCCGTGATTCCAGCGGTCATGCGGATATATGCGGCATGTTCACGTAGATATTCACGAAGATATGGGATGGCGAAGTCGACTTTTCCATATCCACGTTCCTCGACTACTTGTGCATCGATGAGTCGCATGCGGTAGATGCTTGCATATCGAGTGTCCTTCCCCATGCGCTCGGCAATTGTTGCCGTCGAAGACGGTCCTTCGTCTTGAGCCATTGCGAGTAGGTATGTCTTATCGGTGGGAGAGAGTCCGTCCAATTCTGGTCCGTGCACGGTGTGGTGGTAACGTTTTGTTGGACTTCGTTGTCTGAATAGTCGTTCAGCACGTTATCACATGCGTTCAGGCGACGAGCTCGAGTTTGATGCGCTTGTCCCTGTACCAGACCATGTACACTCGTCCAGCATGGCGGCGAACTCGTCCACCGTCACGCCCTGGAAGCTGCGCTTGTGGAAGAACTCCTGCTTGAGCCGGACGAAGAACCCCTCAGCGGCCGTGTTGTCCGGAGAACAGCCCTTCGCGCTCATGGAACGCGTCAGCCCGTGGTCCCTGCAGATGCGGATCCATTCGGGCCACCGGTAGTGGCAGCCCCGGTCGGAGTGGATGACGGGCGTCTGGCCGGGCTTGAGCGTGGCGCACGCGTCCTCGAGCATCCCGTTGGCCAGGGCGGCGTTCGGGCTCGTGCCGATTGTCCAGGCCACCAGCATGCCGTCGAAGCAGTCGATGACCGGCGACAGGTACACCTTGCCCGCCGGGATCGAGAACTCCGTGATGTCGGTCACCCACAGCCGGTTCGGCGCGGTGGCGTGGAAGTCCCGGTTCACGAGGTTGGCGGGCGCGCCGCCGATCTCGCCCTTGTACGAGCTGTAGCGCTTCATGCTCTTGAACACGGGCACGAGCCCGTGAGCCGTCATCAGGCGCATGATCCGCTTCGCGGAGACCACAATGCCCGCGCTCATCAATTCCATGTGGATGCGCTTGTACCCGTGGCGTCGACGACTGTTCTCGAACGCCTCGCGTATCAGGGCGAGCAGGCCCTGTCGGGCCGGTTCATGGCCTTGAGCTGGTAGTAGTACGTGCTGCGCGCGATGCCGACCTCCGCCAGCAGGCCCTCCGCATCGACTCCGAGCGCCTCACTGACCTTGTTGACCAGGATCGCTTTTTCTCTATTGGCCGGGTTGTCCGGGTCTGCGCCCGGCTCTTGGCGGATTCTAGTGGTGGTTGCAACACCCGTGTTGCTGGTTGATTTGGTTGTGTGATCGTATCATGCCTCGTTGATCAGGTCGAGGATGGCTTCGGACGGTTTCCTGAATCC
>NZ_JBKEWJ010000029.1:0-32913 GCF_056357555.1 Bifidobacterium sp. LH_230 | reverse complement strand
TCCAGAAGCCTGAGCGCCCTCGCCTGGAACTCCTTCGTATAACGAGTCTTTCCGGTCATGTTCCTAGTCTCCCATCAATGAGATAAAACACGGAACAAAAACCAGGTCACATCAGTGACACAACATCAGGTCATACTCGGCCGAATATATGAGCATTCAGCGAAGCGTGACATCCATCCTCGCACATCTTCCGATCACCGCTGATGTATGGCCTTCCAATCAGCCATATGGATAATCCCGCAGACATGCGCAACCATACAAAAATCCCCGCAGGAAAACTCCCACGGGGATTAGTCATGCGATCAGCAGATCACAGCACCGCGTTCAGGATGAAGTCGAGCACGAACAGGATCGCCACGACCCAGATCACCGGGTGCACCTTGTTCGCCTTCTTCTTGCAGGTCATCACGATGCAGTACATGATGAAGCCGCCGGCGATGCCGTATGAGATCGAGTACGAGAACGCCATGAACACGGCCGCGAAGAACGCCGGGATAGCCTCGGTGATGTCGTTCCAGTCGATCTCCTTGAGGGAGGCGGCCATCATGCAGCCGACGATCACGAGCACGCCCGCGGTCGCGGCGGACGGCACGGCGGAGATGATCGGAGACAGGAACGCGGAGAGCGCGAAGCAGATCGCGACGACCACGGAGGTCAGGCCGGTACGACCGCCCGCAGCGATGCCCGCGGAGGATTCGACGTACGTGGTGGTGTTCGAGGTGCCGCAGATCGCGCCGATCGAGGTGGCGATGGAGTCCGCGAACAGGGCCTTGTCCATCTTCGAGGAGAAGCCGGAGCCGTTCTCGAGGGCCTTCTCGTCGGCCTCGGAGAAGATGCCGGTGCGACGGCCGGTGCCGATGAACGTGCCGATCGTGTCGAACGTGTCGGACATGGAGAACGCGAAGATCGTGACGATCACGAGCGGCAGACGAGCCACGTCGGAGAACAGGGCCGGGAAGCCGGCGCCGGTGAAGATCACGCCGAAGGTCTGCGGCAGCTGGGAGAACGTCTCGCCGATCGAGACGGACTTGCCGAAGTTGGTCACGCCGAACGGAATGCCGACGACCGTGGTGATCGCGATGGCGAGCAGCATGCCGCCCTTGACCTTGAGCACGGTGAAGACGATGGCGAGCAGCAGGCCGATGAGGAACACCCACAGCACCTTGTCGTTGAACGCGGCGAGGCCCGGGGTCGCGGCGACCGCGCCGCCCTTGGCCGCGGCCTTCGGATCGCCCGGCGTGAACTTGATCAGGCCGACGTTGAGCATGCCGACATACGCGACGAACAGGCCGATGCCGCCGCCGATCGCGTGCTGCAGCGTCTCCGGGATCGCCTGGATGATCATCTTACGGATCTTGGTGACGGTGATGATGATGTTGATCAGACCGCACAGGAACACCATGCACAGCGTCTCCTGCCAGGAGAAGCCCAGTCCGAAGCACACGGTGTAGGTGAAGAACGCGTTCAGGCCCATGCCGGCGGCCTGCGCGTACGGCACGTTGGCGAACAGGCCCATGACGAGCGTGCCGATGATGGCCGCGATGATCGTGGCGAGGAACACGCCGCCCCACGGCATGCCCGTCTGGCTCAGGATCAGCGGGTTGACGACGATGATGTAGCTCATCGCGAAGAACGTGGTCAGACCGGCCATGACCTCAGTGGACACGGTGGTGCCGTTCTCCTTCAAATGGAAGAACTTCTCCATATATCTCTGCTTCCTTATTCGTGGGTTGTTAGGGGCTGCGCGGTGCGTGATGTGCCGTATGCGCGGCACGCGGCGTGATGCATGCAATATGCCCGCGACGCGTGATGCAGCGGCACCTCTCCCATGCAAACGCGCGTATGCACCAGCATCATCATCCACGGCCAGTCATGCCATATCATGCCGTGCCATGAACCGTAATACCGCACACGTAGCGCGTGATGCGTGACTGCGCATCCCCTGTGCAAACGCGCGTATGCACAGGCATCATCAGTCACCCATCGATCAGCCCCGGCGAGAATCGCGACTCGCCCTGCGTCCGTTTTGCCGAACGCGCTCACCATAGCACCGTCACAAGTCATGGAGGTTTCGTGAACACGTTCCGCATCGTGGGCAAGTCGAGTTATCCACATATCCACAATCAGCCATGTCGCGACATGCGCAATCATCGGCAATCCGCTACGGTCGGCATATGGAACAGCATCAGACTCCCGAACTCACGATGACGCAAGGTCTTGCGGAACGCCGTCGCGACTTCGTGCAGCGGTGCGTGGACGAATCGAATCTGCTGAGGCAGCGTCTGTTGTTCGGCATGACCACGTCGCTCGCGTTGCAGTCCATCCCGTTGCCGGCACGGTGCGACCTCGACATGACGGTGCTGCACACCACGTCCAGTACCGGCGGCAAACGCGTGCGGGCCAAAGCCGCGACCTGCGTGCCGCACGTGTGGAAATGTCTGGAGGACGAGAGCGCGGTGAGAATCCGCTCCAATGTGTATGCGCTGGAGCTGCGGCATACATGGGCGCAGCTGTCGGCTCACGTGCCGCTTGACGATCTGGTGGCGATGGGCGAGTCGATCCTTGCGGCGGGTCCGGTTGATTTTGTCGGGTTCATTGATCGCATGCCGTATTTCAAAGGCAAGCCCGCGTGCCGGGCGGCCCTGTCGCTGATGATGCCGGGCGTGCGCTCGCCGATGGAAAGCAGGGCGATACTGGCGTTGCGGCGGCATGGAGTCCCGCGCCCCGTACCGAATTATGCGGTGCCGGGCGCGTTGTTCGATTCCGGCGTGGCGATGACGCTGGACTTGGCTTGGCCCGATGCGAAGGTCGCGGTGGAATACGACGGTGACCATCACCGCACGGATCGCAGGCAGTGGCGGCGAGATGTGGAGAAGCGCTCGTGTCTGCGCGCTCGGGATTGGCTGATCACGGAGATCACGGCAGACGCTTTGTCATCCGGGGCGGCTTGCGCGGAGTTCGCGTTTCGCGTGGCCCGGCAGTTGGCGGAACGCGGGGTGGCGTGCGATTTCCGGTTGATCGCGATGAGTGTGGAGCAGCTGGCGCGTTCGGTGATGAAGGGTTCGCGCTGACATTGGGTGTGCTGTTGCGTGTGCTGTTGTCACGCTTTGCCCGTACGGACGGTTTGCGACAAAGTGTGCCGTGATGGTTTGTCACACATTCGCAAGAATGACTTATTGGTAATAAGTATGACAATGCTGTGTCGCCATCATCTGCTGATTCGGTTGGGTGCGATGACGGAACCGTTGATATTTCAAGGTTGTGTTTGATCCTGATTTGTCACGTATTTGATATGCGCCGCCATAATGATGAAGTGTGACAACGTCGCTGTCACACATTGACGAAGAGACTCCATCCGGCTGAAGTGTGACACGATATCGTCGCACGCCTTCGCAAAAACCAGCGAAATCGACGGAGCGTGACACGAACCGCAAACGCCCTCGTTCACTATGTGGTCAAAGCCATCCCTGATGACCGGTTATCGACCACACTCATACATCAGCACAGCGGTGTGCGACACCGCTGGCCAAAAGCCCCTGACGCGGATGTCGCATACCCGGTGCGTTTCTCGCGCGGCCGTTGCCTAGTTCATCGCCGGCCGCAATCGAAGGTATAGAGGGGAAGACTCATCATGTCCGCATCCGTCGCCGTGGCGCAGGCCGCCACCGACAAGGAAAAACGCGATTCAGTGCCCGAGATCATCGCCGCGTCGATGGTCGGCACCGCGATCGAGTTCTACGACAACTACTGCTATTCCATCGCGTCCGCCAGCTACTTCGGCGCGATCTTCTTCCCGGGCGCCACCAAAGCGAACCCGGCCATCGGCACCATGCTCGCGTTCCTGACGTTCGCCGTGTCGTTCCTCGCCCGCCCGTTCGGCTCCATGCTGTTCGGCCACTTCGGCGACAAGATCGGCCGCAAGACCACGCTGGTCGTCGCGCTCATGACGATGGGCATCTCCACGTTCCTCGTCGGCTGCCTGCCCGGCTATGAGCAGCTCGGCGTGTTCTCGATCATCATCCTGTGCATCTGCCGCGCCTGCCAGGGCGTCGGCCTTGCCGGCGAATGGTCCGGCGCTGCGCTGGTCGCCACCGAGAACGCCCCCGCCAACAAGCGCGCGCTCTACGGCTCCTTCCCGAACCTCGGCGCCCCGATCGGCTTCTTCTGCGCGTACGGCCTGAACCTGCTGCTCGACACCGTGCTCGGCCCCGACCAGATGCAGGCGTGGGGCTGGCGCATCCCGTTCCTGTGCTCCGCGGTGCTCGTCGCCATCGGCCTGTACGTGCGTCTGCACATGACCGAAACCCCGATCTTCCGTCAGGCCGCCGCCGAGGACCGCGTCGTCAAGCACCCGCTGCGCGCCCTGCTGCCGTACTGGAAGGAAGTGCTGCTCGGCACTTTCGCGATGGGCATCACCTACTCGCTGTTCTACGTGCTCGGCACGTGGTCGCTCAGCTACGGCGTGAAGGTCATGAAGCCGGCGTTCACCCAGAACGAGTACCTCGCCATGCAGATGGTGTCGGTGTTCTTCTTCGCGATCTTCATCATCATCTCCTGCCTGTACGCCGACAAGCTCGGCCGCAAGACCGTGCTCATCACCGCGACGCTGTGCACGCTCGTGTTCGGCATCTTCGCCCTGCAGTCGCTGCAGCACAACCCGTTCACCGTGATGCTGTTCCTGTGCGTCGGCTTCTGCTGCATGGGCGCGCTGTTCGGACCGTGCGGCGCGTACCTGCCCGAGCTGTTCCCGACCAGCGTGCGTTACTCCGGCGCCGGCCTGAGCTACAACCTCGCCGCGATCCTCGGCGGAGCGTTCGCCCCGACCATCGCCACTGCGCTCGTGCAGGCGACCGGCACTGTCCAGTCCGTGGGCTGGTATCTCGCCGTGATGTCGGCGCTCGCGCTCGTCGCCCTGTTCCTGATCAAGGAGAGCAAGAACAAGGATTACACGAAGTGATTCGCTGACTGCGGCGATATAATCTCGTGACCGCGTGGGTCAGGGATATATGACGTCCGGCACGCTCCGGGCCGCTCGGCCAAGTCTTACGGCCGGACATCATATATCCCTGACCCACGCTCGTTTGTGCGGATGTTACGTTTTCGCATAATCGCTGATGTTGCTGTTGTTCGCGTAATCATGGGGTCGTTTATAGCGACGACACGCCCGGGTTTGACGGAAGTCAAGGCCCGGGCGTACTTTATTCATTCGTAAACCACAGACCGTTGGTTTGGGATGCAAATCCCACGAAGTTTGGTTCGCCAAGCCAGCGCAGGTTGAGAAATATGTGCCCGTTCGCGGGATGCCGCAAGTCGCCAAGACGAAACGCGGTGGATGTTGCTCTGCCTGTGCGCAGGGCTTTTTTTATTGCTCTGGCAGCTTGAAGTTCCGAACCGAGAAGATCAACGGCCGATCTAGGAAGGAACGCCATGAAGAGGCCCGAAAAGGAAGCGGTGGTCGCTCAGCTTACGGAGCAGTTCCGTAACGCCGATGCCGTCTACCTGACCGAGTACCGCGGGCTTACCGTTCCGCAGGTTTCCGAACTGCGCGAAAAGCTAGGCCGCGATACTTCCTACACTGTGGCTAAGAACACGCTGGCGCGTATCGCCGCCAAGGAAGCGGGCATTGAGGGTCTCGACGACCTGCTCAAGGGCCCGACCGCCATCACCTTCGTGAAGGGCGACTTCATTGAGGCTGCGAAGGTCCTGCGTGACTTTGCCAAGACCAACAAGGCTCTCGTTATCTCGGGCGGCTATGCCGATGGCACCGTCTACGACGGCGAGGGTGCGAAGAAGCTGGCGGACATGATGTCTCGCCCGCAGCTGCTCGCCAAGTTCGCCGGCGACCTCAAGGCCACGACCGCCAAGGCCGCGTACCTGTTCGTCGCTCTGCCGACCAAGGCCGTGCGTACGATCGACGCCCTGCGCGAGAAGCAGGAAAAGGCAGCTTGATCCCCATGCGGCTCGCCGCATGAACCATTCGGAAAACAAACAAAACATTGAGACGGTGCGCCGGCACGAGCACGCAGGCCGCCGCCAGAATGAAAGGAAGCCATCATGGCTAAGTACACCAACGAAGAGCTGCTGGAAGCTTTCGGTGAAATGACCCTCGTCGAGCTCTCCGAGTTCGTCAAGGCCTTCGAGGAGAAGTTCGACGTCGAGGCTGCCGCTCCGGTCGCCGCCGTCGCTGCCGCTCCGGCCGCTGGCGCTGCCGCTGAGGAAGAGGAGAAGACCGAGTTCGACGTCGTCCTGACCGCTGTCGGCGACAAGAAGATCCAGGTCATCAAGGCCGTCAAGGCCATCACCAACGCCGGCCTGGCCGAGGCCAAGGCTCTGGTGGACGGCGCTCCGAAGGCCATCCTCGAGAAGGCCAAGAAGGAAGACGCCGAGAAGGCCAAGGCTCAGCTGGAAGAGGCTGGCGCCACCGTCGAGCTCAAGTAATGCACGCGGGAGTGAAACCCGCACATTACCAAGCTTTTGCGATTACCCCGTCATCGCGCTGCACGCGCGGAGGCGGGGTTTTTGCGAATAAACGCGCAATGTCGAGAGAACCATGACACAATGGCACGTAGCATAATGGCAGAAATGTATCGGAAGGCAGAAAGGAAGGCTGCGCGGTGAGTGATGTACAGCGGTCTCGCAGGTGGCTGATCAAGGTCAAGGGGTGCGATCAGGTGAGCGTGCTGCCGTCCGAAAGCCTGGAGATCGGCCGCAAGCCGATCCGTCCGCTGCCGGATGACGGCACCCCGCGATTCGAGATCCCCGACGAGACCCGCTCGATGTCGAAACGTCACGCCGTGCTGCGCGTGCTGGCGAACGGTTCCGCGACGCTGCGCGACATGCATTCGACGAACGGCACGTATCTGGTGCATGCCGACGGTCATCTGGTCCGGCTTCCCGAAGACATCGATTTTCCGCTGCCGACGACCGCGGTGCGCATGCAGTTCGGTGATGTGCCAATCGATTTCGTGCAGGTCGAAGACAGTGCGGAACCCGAGCCGGAACCGGCCGTGACCGATCTGTTCACGTACGCGACCGACGACGAGAAGTCCGCGGAACCGGACGTCGCCGATATGTCGGTCGACGATATTCTCGACCTGCGCGCCGGCGAGCCGACCAGCGCGTTCAACGCGAACAGCGTGACGCAGAAGGCCAACGCGCTGCGTGCCGCGGCATGGCAGAGCTTCACGCCGATGGTCGCGCCGGTGTCGGAGGAGAACCGTCCCGAAGCGATCGCCAAGCCGGTGCCGCTGCACATCGAGCCGGTCAAAACCGAGGAGCCGCGCGACCTGTTCGTCGACGCGATGGCGAAGTCGCTCGACGAGCCGATGCCGCAGACCAACGCGCCCGAAACCGCCCCGGACCTACCGAGCGCGGACGTGCTCGATCATGCGTCGGCCGAACAGCAGGATGAGGCGACCCGTCCGGTCGTCCAGCGGATGCCGGTCGTCACCATCGCGCCGGTGAACGATGCCGCGGACGATCATGAATCGGATGCGCAGCCGGTCGCACAGTCTGAGCCGATCACCACGCAACCTGCGCAGTCCGAACAGTCCGATGCCCAGTTCACGCAACCGACTTCGCAGCCTGTCGAACAGGCCGAGCCGGACACGCAGCCCGTCGGCGAAACCGCTGCTGCGAGCGAGACGCAGACCTACACGCCCGCGTTCGAACCCGGCTCGGTGTTCGACCGTGTCGCCAAAGGCGAGTTCCGTAAAAGTGAGCCGAGCGTGGAAGTGGACGGCCTGACCTCGGACGACGCCAAGCACACCACCGACTACTCGGTCCAGTTCAACATGGCGAACCGTCCCGAACTGCTGCCGTTCCTCGCCATGAACCCGTCCCTGTACTACGATCTGTACCGCTGGCTCGAAGCGCGCGGCGACAAGGACATCGACGCGGCGCTCGCCGATAACCCCGGCTATCAGGAATACCGCAGCGCGGTAGGGAAGTGACAGATATGAGCGACAACACCCCGAACGTCGCGCTGGACGACATCCGCGCGTGGCGTGAGCAATACCGCAACGGCCTTGCCCCCTCGCCGCTGGAGGATCTCAGCCAGCTGAGCGTCAAACTCGACCTGACCCACGCGCACCCCTCCGGCATCGCCCAGCTGTTCGCATCCAGCCGTGTGCCGCTCGACGCGCTGTTCCGCGACACCGCCATGCTGCGCGCCGCCGTGCGCCGCATCGACCGCGTACTTGACGACAAGGCCACCCGCGCCCGGGTCAGCGGCGTATCCGAACTGTCGCTCGCCGTGGGCGTGGCCGCATGGGACGGCAACCAGATGCCCGTGCTGCTCTACCCGGTGGACGTGACGCGCGACGAGTCGAACGGCGCGCACAGCATGATCCGGTTCACCGGTCGCGTGGAACTCAACACCGCGTTCGTGGCGGCCATGCGCGAGCATGACGTGACGATCGACGCGGACGACCTGTTCGACGGCTCGCATTACGCGAACGGCACGCCTGACACGGCGTCGGTGTTCGGTGCGATCAGCGACCTGGCGACCGTCGCCTTCCCCGATTTCACGATCGAACGGCAGATCGTGGTCGGCTGTTTCGTGGACCCGTCCTCGATGATGCTCGCCGAAAGCCAGCGCATCATCGACCAGCTCGCCGCAGGACACACCGGCAACGTGCTGCTCGATGCGCTCGCCGGATACCAGGACGCGGCCGACTCGCTGTCCGGCGCGTCCATGCCCGACTACAGTCCGTTCGACGCCGATCCGCATACCGAATACGAGATCGGCGACGTGGACAACAAGGTCCGGTATGCGGCGAACATGGCCGCGACCGGCCGCAGCCTGTTCGTCGACAGCGAGGTCGGCAAGGACAGCGCCGATCAGGCCGCCGCGATCGCGTCACGCTGCGTGATGAACGGGCGCACCGTGCTGTACGTGCCGTGCGTGGCCGATCAGAAGCGACGGTTCAAGCAGGCGCTGCGCGAAGGCGAGATGGGCGGGCAAATGCTCGACATCGCCAGCGAAAAAGCCGCGGAGGACATCGACCATCAGCTCATCGCCGCGGTCGGGTTCCATCCCGGCGTCGCCACGTCACGCTTCGACCAGCTGTCCGACGAACTCGTCGGCGTGCGCTCGCGACTGACCCGATACCTGGGCGACCTGCACGGCACCAACGAACAGTGGGGCGTCTCCGCGTACCAGACCATCCAGAACCTTGCGAACATCGCGTCGCTGCCCACTCATCCGGCCACGCACGTGCGACTGCAGCCGGCCACCGCGCACTCCGTCGCCTCGAATCTCGACGAATGGGCCGGCAAGCTGCGCCGCGCCGCCGAACTCGGCGAATTCACCATCGGACCGGAAGACACCGCATGGTACAAGGCGTCGCTCAACAGCGAGACGGAGGCGATCAACGCCTACCAGCATGTGGTCGATCTGCTGAACACGCTGCTGCCGGCCACGCGCGAGCAGGTCACGTCCACCGTACAGGCGTGCGGATTCCCCGTACCCAACACCGCCCGCGAATGGGGACGGCAGGTCATGGTGCTCAAGAACCTGCGCCGCGTGCTCGACGTGTTCCAGCCCGAGATCTTCGAACGCGACATCGACTCGATGATCGAGGCGAGCAAGCCGAAGGCCGAGCGCAAAGCCGAAGGCACGTCGATGGGCTTCTGGGAACGCCGCCGCCACGTCAAGGAGGCCAAGAGCCTGCTGCGCGTGGGCGCACAGGTCGAGAACCTGCACGAGGCGTTGAAGGTCGTCGCCAAGCAGGCCGACCAGTGGCACATGTTCGTGCCCCACGGCGGTTGGCCCGTGCTGCCGCCCAAGCTCGATACGATCATCGAAACGCAGGAGGCGCTCGCCTCCGGCATGACCGCGCTCGACACGGTGCTGGCCACCACCCCCGCGGGCGGCAACATCGACGCCGTGGACTTCAACGACGTCGAAACCCGTCTGCACGCGCTGTACGACGACCGCCGCGCGCTCGACACGCTGCCCGAGCGCTGCGTGCTGGAACAGGAGTTCCAGTCCGTCGGCCTGACCGAACTCGTCGACGACCTGCACAACCGCCGAGTCGACGCGGAAGCCGTGAGCGGCGAACTGCAGCTCGCATGGTGGACCACCGTGTTCGAGAACATCGTGCAGTCGTCCGCGATCATCTCCAACCAGGACGGCTCCGCCATGCAAGGCGCGGCCGACCGGTTCGCGCAGGTCGATATCGAGCATGTGCGCTCGATCGGCCCGATGGTCGCGCAGGAGTCCATGCGCAAGCTGTCCGACCTGCTGTTCGCGAACACGCAGGAGGCCAACCAGATGCACACCGTGCTCGCCGGGTCGCGCGCGTCGTTCAACCGCGTGAACCGCGACTACGGGCACATCCTTGCCGCTGCGAAGCCGATCCTCATCGCCACCCCGCCCACGCTGGCGTCGCTGACCGGTTCCGATCCGATCGCCGACCTGGCCATCATCGACGCGGGCGCGCATATGCCGTCCATCTCGCTGCTGACGATCCTGTCGCGCGTGCGCCACGTGGTCGTGCTTGCGCACCGCGCCACGGTCACGTCCGCCGCGCTGGGCCGTCTGATCTCGCTGCTGCCGGGCGTCGAGGCCGGAACGCATCCGGTCCGGCGTTCGCCCAAGCTCACCGCGTTCCTCGAAACCCACGGGTACGGCACCGTCAACCATGATGTCGCCGTCTCGCAGGGCCATGTGCGGTTCCACCACATCGAAGGCAGCGGCGTACCGGTCATGAGCTCCGGACTGGTCGAATCCAGTCAGCAGGAGATCGACGAGGTCGTGCGGCTCATCACCGAGCGTGCGGGCACGTTCACCATCGTGCCGGCCAGCTACGTGCTCACCGTCGTCAGCCTCACCGATTCGTTCCGTGCGCGGCTCGGCGCCGAACTCAAGTCGCTGTCCACCAGGGACAAGACGATGGGCCGGTTCCTGCGTCACGTGCGCATCATCAACGTCACCGAAGTCGCCGGCGCGCGGGCCACGGACGTGATCCTCGCGATCAGCTACGCGAAGACCACGCACGGATGGCTGCTCCAGCAGTTCGGCGCGCTCGAACGCACCAACGGCGAACGGCTGCTGCTTGACGCGCTGGCGTTGGCCGACCGCGACGTGGACATCACCTCGACGTTCCTCGCCTCCGACATGGACAACGAGCGCATTCACCAGACCGGCCCGCAGATGCTGGGAACGGTGCTGGCATGGGCCGAACAGCTTGGCGACGACACGGTTTCGGCCGACAGCGCGAAACTGGACGGCAACGTGCTGTTCGACGATCTGGCCGAGCGACTGCGCATGCGCGGGCTGAACGTGGCCGTCAACTATGGCTACGACCGTGGCTTGCGTATTCCGCTGGTCGTCGGCGTGAACGGCAAGCCGTTCACGCTGGCCGTGCTCACCGACGACGTGCAGTTCATGGGCACCCAATCCACGCGCGAACGCCACCGCATGATGATGCAGAACCTGGCGACGCTTGGCTGGTCCGTGATGACCGTGTGGAGCGTGGCCGCGTTCGTCAACCCCGACAAGGAGGTTGACCGCATCGTCGCGCGGATCACCGAACTGTATCAGGAGACGCGATGAGCGAGTCCGAACAGTCGAAGCCGTCGGCCGGCTCGTATGATGCGAGCCGGCGTACCCCGCGCAAGCACAAGCGCGTCGTGTTCCACGGCACCGAGCTGTTCGACGCCGACGGCGTCAAGCTCGAACCCGGAGACATGACCACCACCGCCCAGCGCAACGCCGACGACGATAACCGCATCCTCGGCGAGCTGCCGCCTCATTGGGCTATTTTCAACGACAAGCGATGAAAATAGCCCAATGAGGCGGCCTTCGCGGATTGCCTGTCTTGCAATCCGCTCACTTCGCCTACAGACAGTCCACTGGACTGTCTGTTTGACGGCTCAGCTCATTGGGCTATTTTCAACGACAAGCGATGAGACGGGATCGCCGCATTGTGGCGATGCTGTGTTGATGGCGGCTTCGCCGCGTACCCCACCCGCCCGCTTCGCGGGCACCCTCCCCTGAAAGGGGAGGGAAGTGCGCAGAGCATCAACCTCCACCGAGACAGCGCCCTCTTCTAAAAGGGGAGGGAGGTACATACGGCATCAACCCCTACCGAGACGGAGCCCTCTCCTGAAAGGGAAGGGGCGTGCTGATGGCGGCTGGCGTCGCAGTACCCCAACCCGCCCGCTTCGCGGGCACCCTCCCCTGAAAGGGGGGAGGGAGGTGTACGGGGTTTGCTCTCCTGAGGGGAGATTGGGCGTCCGCGTCGAGTGGGTACTTGCTTTTTTGCACTTCCCTCCCCTCTCAGGGGAGGGTGGCGGCAAAGCCGCCGGGTTGGGGTACTCGCGAGCGGCGAAGCCGCGAGCCGGCAAATCAGCGTCGGCCGAAGGCCGATTCCGCTACTGCGCCACCGCCACGATCGCACCGGCCTCCTGGGAGGCCATGACGCGCAACGCGTCATTCGCCGGCATGGCCAGCGCGGTGGTCGTATCCGTCGAATACCCGCCGGCACGCCCGCTCGGAGAGGCATCGCCGCTCTGCGGTTGCCGCATCACCACGGCCCGTTTCACCAGCACACAGGCACCCGACCCATCGCCGCCCGAATCGCCGCATCCCGCCGCCGACGCCAACGCGATCTCATCGCCGGCCATCAGCGCATCCGCATCACTCGCCAGACGTACCTCGATCACGGTGAAGCCGTCCGGTATCGTCGGCTGGTCGCGAATCATCGGACGATACATCGGCTGCCCGGCGACGATATCGACCTGCGCGATCCCGCGCAGTCCATCCAACGAATCGAACGCATCACCCAGCACGTCGCCATCGCCGATCGGCCACTCCGCCAATCGCAGCATGCCGTCTTCGATCACCGCGCCACGCTCGATGTCGGTGGCGGCAACCACTATCGTGCGCGTGGCGACCGTGCCCAGCACGCACATCAGCGCGGCGAACACCGCCAATCCGGCCGCGGCCGCACACGCGGCCCGCCGCATCGCATACGCGAATCTGCGTCGTCGCAGACCTCGGGCCGGGCCGATCGAACGGCCCAGCGAATCAAAAAAATCCGTCACCATCCCACGATGATGACGGATGAATCACGACCACGCAAGCCAAACAGGGGTATGTGGTCGAAAGGTCGGTTTATCCACAACACGCCCTATTCACGGCCATTGCGGACGCCGATCGGCGACAGATCACTTGGACTTGGAACCCGAGCCGCTGTCGGTGCGGTAGAAGCCGCTGCCCTTGAATTCGATCGGCACGGCGGAGAACACCTTGCGCACCTGCTCCTTGCCGCACTGGGGGCAGATGGTGATCGGGTCGTCGCTGAACGACTGCTGCTCGGTGAAATCGTAGTTACAGCTCTTGCAACGGTAATGGTACGTAGGCACGGCTCTTCCTCCACGTCAAACGGTTCATCACGATACTCAACGAATCATTATCCTAATCGCAAGCCCGACAGCGGCGGCCGAAGTTCTCGCATGGCTGGACACGGCCGCCGTGAACGCGCACAATGGCCACGATCCGCCTCGCTCGGGCACACGGTCAGCGCAACCGCACCAACCCGTCCGGCGTCAGCACGGATTCGACCGGAATGTCATGCGATTCGCGGGGGAGCGGCCCGTTCACGACCTCCCACGGCCAGCAGACCGTGACCGTGTGCGCGTCCGGGGCGAGACATTCGAGCGCGCGGTCGTACCAGCCGCCGCCGCGACCGAGCCGCGTGCCGGCATGATCGACCATCAGCGCGGGCAGGATGACCAGATCGGCGTCGCGCAATGTCTCCTTGCTGAATACGCGCGTATGCACCGGTTCGTCGGGCCGACGATGGGTATCGCTCACCGCACGCAGATCATCCAGCGACGTCAGCTCGCCCCAACCCACATCCATGCCGCTGCCCAGCATCGGCACCAGCAGACGCACGCCGCGCTCCAGCAGCGCTTGCAGCAACGTATTCATCGGAATCTCGCTGCCCATCGACACATACGCGGCCACCGTGCTGCCCGATCCATACTGTGCGATCAACGACTGAGCGGCCGCCGCCAGCCGTTCTCCGGCCTGCGCGCGATCCTCGGCCGGCACCGCCTTGCGCCGAGCGATCGCCGATTTGCGCAACGCCCGCTTGCGTTCGGCAATACCGGTCGCGTCTCGCATCGTCTCATCCGACTGCATCCGCATATTCTGCATACGCACGTTGTATCACACTGCATCATCGCCCGTATCGCCAACGATGTCATCGTGGCACAATAGGGGGCGTGTCAGTTTTCCAATCGTTGCGCGCGGTCTTTCATCCCTCGGATGCGCCGGCGATCCGCATGCCCGCGCGACTGCCCGAACAGTCACCGGCAGTCGCCGCGACGGCCGGCATCGCCGCCCCGATCCACCTGCGTCCGCTGACCCTCGACGACGAGGACGAGTGGAACGCCGTCCGCTGGGACAACCGCGACTGGCTCGCGCCATGGGACTCCGGCGACCCGACGCACGGCACGCCGCTCACATTCAACACGTGGATACAACGCCAGCGTCGTAGCGAGGAGCAGGGCACCGGCGCACTGTTCGGCATCATCCACAACGGCCATATCGTCGGCCAGATCTCGCTCGGCGCGGTCAGTTACGGCTCGATGCGCACCGGCGTCGTCGGGTACTGGGTGTCGCAGCGGGTCGCCGGCCACGGATTCGCGCCGCTCGCCCTCGCCCTGCTTGCCGACTGGGCGCTCGCCGACCCGGACGGGCCGCGGCTGCACCGGCTTGAGATCGCGATCCTGCCCGAAAACCATCGCTCGCGCCGCGTCGTCGAGAAACTGCATGCGCACGCGGAGGGAGTGCGCCTCAAGTACATGTACATCAACGGCGAGTGGCGTGATCACGAGACGTACAGCCTGCTCGCGGAGGATGCGGGAGAGGGCTTCGCCGCCCGGCTGATGGCGGCCCGGCAGAGCGCCTGAACCGCTTCCGTGAGGCATGTTCGCGACACGTTCACGACACGCCCGAGCGGAATTCTCGATTTGTGCCCGGCCTCTCCTATTCTTAAGGGCATGGGTTACGAGTCGCTGAGCGCGGTGGTCGTGCTGGTGATCGTCGTGATCGTCATGGCCGGCTGGCTGCCTGCGCGGACGGCAAAGGGCATGAGAAAAGTGGCGGAGCACCGTCAGGACAAGTACTCGTCCTCCCTGCACCTGGTGGGCATGGAAGACGGCACGAGGTTCTCGGACGAGCATACGCCGCAGGCGAAAGGGATTATTATGCAGTCTGATCCGAAGTACACGGCAGAGCGGGTCGCCGAGGTGCGGCGGCTGCGTCGTGCCGCGATTCGCCGTCGTCGCATTCTCGTGCTGTCGTTGCTGGCCACCACCGTGGTGGTGCTCGCCGTGTCCTTCCCGCTCAAGTTCAGCCCGTTGTTCGCGCTGATCCCCGGTCTGCTGCTTGCCGTGACGGTTGCGTTGGGCGCCCGTGCGGCCGCCCAGGCGCGTGAATGGGAGCGCAAGGTCGCCGCGGCGCGTCGTGCCGCGAAGAAGAAGGCCAAGAAAGCGGCCGCCAACGTGGTGGTGGACGCCGCAAGTCTCGAACAGCTCGCCGCGCAGCAGGCGGCGCATGAGGTGTCGCAGAACCGTCACGACGAGCCGGTGACCGACGTGCTGGAGCAGCGTGAGATTCGTCGTGCGCTCGATCAGGCGCGCAAGGAGCAGGAACGTGCGTTCGCGGAACGCGAGGCGCGCAGGATCGCGCAGCGTGACGCGGTCAAGGCCGAGTATGCGTCGGTTGATGCGGCGGTGCGCGGCGTACCGAATGATGCCGCGCATGATGACGTTCGCAATGACAACGCTGGCATCGTGGTCGAGTCGACTGTGGACGCAACCGTTGTCACGACGGCCGATGCGACCGCTGACGCAACGGATGCCGCGCAGCCGGCCGCCGTTGATCAGATGACGAACCAGTCGGAGCCAGCGGATGAGACCAGCGAACTGGCCCACGTCAACCCGAGCCGTGCGCTGGACGCCTTCGACATGGCGTCCTCCTCGCCCGATCTCATCTCCTTCTCGCTTGGCTCGCCGCGCAACGGCGTCGATACGCCGGCAGAGGCCCCCGAAAGCCGCGAAATCAAGTCCACCAAGCAGGTCGCCAAGGCCATGCCGGTCGAACCGGTTGCGGAAACGGTCACCGAGACCGAGTCCGCGGCGAAAAACACTGTTGCTGAACCGTCTGTCCAAACCGCGGAACCGACTGTCGAGCCGGCCGCGGAACCTGCGTCCGATGCCGTCGCGGACGCCGAAGCCTTCCACCATGCGGAGGAACACGGCGACATCGATGCCCCGCAGGCCACCTCCGACTCGCTCGGACACGGACTTGAGGCGATCCTCGCGCGTCGTTCGGCCTGACCTCCACCCGCGCGGCATCCCCAATATCAGCAAGTCGCTGTCTTTCCACGGCTCTCTTCCATATCGAAGAGGGCCGTTTTCGTTCCCGAACCGCCATTTCTCTCTCAGCGTTAGCACTCGAGTTGGCAGAGTGCTAAAAACCGCGCTACGATGTGTACCAGCGCAAAGGAGAAGCGCGGCGAGTGATCGTCAGCCTCTCGTCCAGCGGTTCTCTGGCGCGGACATACTGGTTTTTACTAGATATACGAGGTGACCTACAGTGTCGATCAAGCTCACACCGTTGGAAGACAAGATCATCGTCAAGCAGGCCGCGGCCGAGACCAAGACCGCTTCCGGTCTGTACATCCCGGACAACGCCAAGGAGAAGCCGCAGCAGGGCGAAGTCCTGGCCGTCGGCCCGGGCCGCCGTGACGACAAGGGCGAGCGCATCCCGATGGACGTCAAGGTCGGCGACAAGGTGCTGTACTCCAAGTACGGCGGCACCGAAGTCCACTACGAGGGCGAGGACTACCTGATCGTCTCCGCTCGCGACATCCTCGCCATCCTCGGCTGAGATTCGCGCGCATAGCGCATTGTCGCGTCTGATCCCGTCTGGCACTCGCCGGGCGGGATTTTTCGTATCCGGCCGCCCCCGATGTTCCCATGTGTGGCGGTTGTGTCGCGTATGGTCCGCCCGCAGCGTAACGCCGCATCTCCGCTGTTATGCTGGACAGCAGATAATCGATGTTGATTGGGGGGCTCATGCAGGGTGGCGCACAGGCCGATGCGGTTGATCGGCAGAACGATTTTGACAATCCCGCTGCCATCGGCGCAACGGCGTCGACGCCCGGCACGGCACCGTCGGCCACGATTGCCTCGCTGGCCGATGCACTGGCCGGCGTGCTCTCGTGCTCGCGCGAGGTCATCGACTTGGCCATCACCACGTTCGTCGCGGGCGGCCACCTGCTGCTCGAGGACGTTCCCGGCGTCGGCAAAACCACGCTCGCCCGTGCGATGAGCATAGCGATCGGCGGCGAATCGCGGCGCATCCAGTTCACCCCGGACCTGCTGCCGTCCGATCTGACCGGCGTGAGCGTCTACTCGCAAGGCACAGGCCGTTTCGACTTCCATCCCGGCCCGCTGTTCGCGAACATCGTCATCGCCGACGAGGTGAACCGCGCGAATCCGAAGGCCCAATCCGCGATGCTCGAAGCGATGGGGGAGCGCCAGATCAGCGTCGACGGGTCCACGCACGCGCTGCCCGACCCGTATTTCGTAGTCGCCACGCAGAACCCGATCGAGCTCGAGGGCACGTATCCGCTGCCCGAAGCGCAGCTCGACCGCTTCATGGCATGTACGAGCTTCGGCTATCCGAGCGCGGCCGCCGAATCCGCGATGCTCACCGGCGCGCACATGCTGCGCCCGCTGGAAGGGCTTGCACAGGTCTGCTCGACCGACGACGTGCTCGCGATCCGCCGCGCCGCCGAACAGGTGAGCCTCAGTACCGCCGTGGCCGACTACATCGTCGCGCTCGTCGCGGCCACGCGCACGATGGGCGGCGTCAAATACGGCGCATCGCCGCGCGGCAGCCTCCACCTGGCCGCGATGGCACGGGCGCACGCGCTCGCTGCCGGCCGCATGTTCGTCACGCCCGACGATGTGCAAACGCTCGCCGTGCCGGTGCTCGCGCATCGCCTGGTGCTCGACAACGCCGGGTACGGATTCTCCTCGATGGATCGCGCGCGCCGGCTCGTCGCCGATCTGGTCGACACGGTCGCCGTACCGCGCCCTGACCGGCTCTGAACGGGGGTAACCATGCCTCGCCAGTCCAGACAGCCTCGCCAGACCCGTCAGCGCGACCGTTCGCGTTCCCAGCGTCCCCGTCATTGGCGTACGCGCGGCGCGATACGGCCCGGTGCGGCCGGCATCGCCGCAATCGTATTCGCCGCCGGATTCTGGTTCATGGGCCTGCTGCTGGACGACCGCGCGCTTATGGCCGCCGCAGTCGCGGTAACGTTGGCATTCTGCTGTTCGCTGCTGCTCGCCGTCGTGCAATGGCGACTTGTGAAGCGGTACGGCGTTGCGCTGATCGACGAGCGCCGTGGTCGCGTTGATGTGCCGCGATCGGCTGCGCCGGTCACCAAACTGTTGTTGCCGCGCACGATGCGCGTCCGCAGCCAGTACGAGCGGATCGATCAGGACGGTCGGGTCGTCTCCCGCATCGTCGGCCGTGTCGACGCATCGCGCGGCCTGTACCGGCACGCGTCCGTGTTCGTGCGCTGGCATGACCCATTCGGCCTGTGGTCGGCGTCGCGCGTGCTGCCGGCCGGCGACGAACAGGTCATCCTGCCCGACACGCCCGAACAGCCGGCCGCCGGTCAACGTATGGCCGACCATCGGCTGCAGGGACTGACACAGTCCGAAAACACGGGCGGCGTGCGCACGTACACACCCGGCGACCCGCCGAAACTCATCTCATGGAAGGCCACCGCGCATCGCGGCGAGCTCATGACCCGCGAAACCGGCCGTGACATACGCGTCTCCACGATCGTCATGCTTGATACGCGATCGGCCGGAATCACGGACGCGCAGGTCGACGCGCAGGTCGAACAGGTGCTGCCGCTGCTGGAGTCGACGTCGATGGATTACCGGCTGATCGTGACGGACGGCGTGCGGTTCGCGGACGATGCCGAGGATTGCGCGCGGTTGCTGGCCGCCATGTCGCCTATTGCGACGGGCGATGGCGCGGTTGAACAGACGCGAGCCGGTAACACGTTGGGTCCCGGTGCGGAGCATGACAGTACGTCTGACGGCGCGGTGACGGACGCGCCGGATACGAGTAGCGCGCCCGACCGGCTTGCCGCCCACGTGGCCGAGATCGTCGTGCGGCAAACCGGCGTGGTCGGCGTGCGGCTGCTTACGCCGAATCCGCAAGGCGAGCTGGCCGCCGCCCTGCGCCAATCCATCGGTTCCGACCGTCTGCGTGTCGTCCAAACAGCCGCATCGTCCTCTGTCATGTCGAACGGGGTCGCAGCCGGAGCCGAGCAATCTTCGCAAACCAAGCAGCGTGCCGCGGAACGGAAGATTTCTCGACTCGCTTCGCTCGCTCGAAATGACAGGAGAGAAAGGAGTTCGCTCGCTCGAAATGACAACGGGATTGCATTCGTTCGCAATGGCGAAAGGAACGAGACTGTCATTTCGAGCGAAGCCGGAGTCGAGAAATCTTTCATCGCCCCCATCTCCCGCGCCCTTACCGCGGCAGCGCTGCTCGTCTTCTTCGAACTGTCGATCACCTCGCTCACCGGACTGATCGCCTCCACCGGATACTGGCCGTGGTTCGCCTTCGCCGCGCTCGCCGTCGTCGCCGTCGAATCGAACATCCCCTCCCGATCCCGACTGCGCTACGCCATCCGCACCGCATCCGTCGTCATCGCGACCCTCATCGCAGCCGCGGTCCTCGCCGTCGTCCGCATCCGGGACATATCGCAACTGTGGCTGTTCGACTCCGCCGCATTCCGCCGCGTCAACGCCGAAGCCGCCGCCAATGCGGCACGCAACGCCACAGGACCGGTCACCAACGTCGCGCAGGTCACGCCGCTCGGCATCGTCCAGGGCATCCTCGACCGCGGATTCAGCTCGATCGACTCGCAGCTGCCGCCGATCACCGTCGACGAATCCGGCGACATCATCCTGATCCTCGCGGTCGCGATCGTCGTCATCGCCGTCCGGCTCATCCTGATCGCCCGTCGCACGGCGCCGGCATTCGCGGCCCTGCCGGTCATCACGTTCGCGTCGAACTACGCGCTGATCGGCCGCCAGACCGACTGGTGGCAGATCGCGCTGGTCACGGTCATGTTCCTGATCGCGCTCTGGCAAACCCGCCCCGAGCGAACGTTCGCACCCACGCCGGCCGCCGTCACCGCCGTTATCACCGCGGTCACGCTCGCCCTGACCACGCCGGCCGTCGGACTGGCCGAAGCCGTGCCCATGTCGTTCGGCGACTCCACGGGACTGCTCTCAGCCAACACGATCAACCCGATGATCGACCTCAAACGTTCGCTGCAAGCCGGCTCCGACTCCACCGTGCTCACCTACCGCGCGGCGAAACGCACCTACCTGCGCATGACCACGCTCGACGACTTCAACGGCGACACATGGAGCTTCGACGAGGCGCTCGCCAAAGACGCGAACCTGTACGGCTCCGGCATCCAGCTCGGCCTCGACTCGAGCAACATCATGTCGGACGACGACCGGTACCGCAACGCCGACGACCCGCTGTCGTACTACCTGTACATGGGGTATCTGGGCATGTACGAGACCGCGGCGGACAGTACGGGCACAGGCAACTCCTACGAATACGACCCCACCGGCCCCGGATATCGCAACGGTTCCGGTACGGGTGCCGGAACCGGCATCTCGGGCAGCGGGGGCGCGGCCATGTACTTCGGTTCCTCGGGATACGCCGACATGACCAGCATCACCATCGAAACGCTCAGCTCGCGCTTCCTGCCTGTGCCCGGCGTCACCAACTCGCTGATGAACGGTGTCGGCGGACTCGGCGCCGACTGGTATCAGGCCGGCTCCACGATCTACAGCCGCAAAGCCACCACCACGCAGAACATGAACTACCGTGCGCTCGGCATCGGTCTGCAGCCGATCACGTCGACCGGCGGCTTCTCCCAAATCGGCGACGTCCACGACATCCAGCAGAAGCTCACGGAAGCGGCGAAGGACAACACGGTTCCGTGGTCGCAGCGCACCGCCGCGCGCGAACAGGCCATTGCAAGCGGCGTGGCCGAGCGGCACGGCCAGTGGCTCGTCATGCCGCTCGAGATCCACTCCTCCGGCACCTCCTCCAACGTTGCGGAAGTCGGCGACGATGTGGTCGACAGTCAGGGAACCGTCGTCGGCGATGTGTCGGGGATCTCCGGCTATATCGGCCACGGCGACGCGGTCCCGACGCCCACATATTCGCTGGAATTCAGCGATTCGTTCCTTACGAAATACGGCATCGGATCGGACGAGGCGATCAGCGTCATGTACGGCGAGGGCGGTGGCATCGCGGTGGCGATGGTGATCGACGAGCCGGATATCACGGCGGACAGTGCCGCGGATGGCTCTTCGGATGGTTCCGATTCCGCGGGCGACGGTACGCAGGCCGACGATATGAGTGGCACCGACTCGTCTCAAGATACGGTGGACAATCTGAACAGTGATACGAACGAACTGGGCGGCACCACGGATCGATCCACGATGAACTGGTACACGAAGGGACTCACCCAGCTGTACGAGGATCTCGGGTACAACATGCTGTCCATCAGCAGCAACGTGCAGCGGCAGGCCGAGTACGCTCGCATGGCGCTGAGAGCAGTGCAGGAGATGGACCGGGATGTCGCGTCGAAGTACCGCACGTTTCCTGACGACCTGCCCGCGAACGTGACCGCGCTCGTTCGGCAGGCCAAGGCCGACGGCGTCGCGACCGACGGCGACGGCTACGACCATCAGGTCGCCGCGATGCGCTGGCTGGTCGACTACTTCACGAACCCCGCCAACGATTTCGTGTACTCGCTCAACGCGCCCGACGGCAACGGCCGCTCGAACCTCGCCGTGATCAACGATTTCCTCGACTCGCGTTCCGGCTACTGCACGCATTACGCGTCGGCGCTCGCCGTGCTGGGGCGCGCGATGGGCGTGCCGACACGCATGGTGATGGGCTACAACGCGGGCGTCGGGAAGGCGAATTCGGATGGTCGGTTCGAGGTTGCGGCCAAGCAGCTACATGCGTGGGTCGACGCGTACATCGACGGGGTCGGCTGGGTGCCGTTCGACGTGACGCCCGCGACGACCGAGAACGGCAGTGCGGCGGAAGGCAGCACGACAACGGCCGGTACCGCGGATGGAACCGGCGATTCGGTTACGACGACGATCACACCGGACTCGACCGGTACGGATGCGAACGGCAGCGGGTCGGATTCTTCGGATACGAACTCGTCCGATACGCAGGATGAGGCGAACTCGGATGGTTCGCAGTCCGACGGCGCATCGCAGTCCGGTTCCGCGTCGGCCGATGCGCGGCAGACGGGACCGTGGTGGAACCGACTGGAATTGCCCAAGTGGCTGGCGATCACGCTGTGGGTGCTGGGCGGCGTGCTGCTGCTGGTTGGGCTGGCTGCGATTCCGGCGGTTGCGCGGGCGTTGCGGCGGCGCAGGAGACTGCGGCTGATCGGTGGCGCTGGTTCGGGTGGCGGCTCTGGTGACGGTTCGGGCGGTGGCTCTGACGGTGCTGCTGGCAGGGCTGATTCCCGCGCGTGGCTGGCCGCTTGGTCGGAGATCTGCGATACGGCATGGGATGCCGGCGTGCGCTGGCGTCCGTCCGACACCGAGCGCGCGATCGCCGCGCGGATCGCCGACGCGATCGATGCCGCCGAATCATCCGTGCCTATCAAACAGAACGATTCCGTCTCTCCTGTCATTGCGAGCGAACAAGATCCCTTCGTCATTTCGAGTGAGCGAAGTTCCCATGTCATTTCGAGCGAGCGAAGCGAGTCGAGAAATCCCTCCCTTGCCCACTCGCTCACCGACATCGCCGATCAGGTGACCGCCATCGCATTCGGCGTGTCGCCGCAGCCGATCGCGTCGGCATCCGGTCTGCGTGAGTCCGTCGCCGCTGTGCTGAACGGTCTGAAGACGGCCCGAAAACGTCTTCCGATCCACATTCGAGCGAAGTTTCTTCTACTGCCGCCATCGCTATTCCATCGACAAAACCGTTGAAATTACTTGCGACACGCCGTAATTGCGCTCGACTTGCATTCGGCGCCGAGCCATGGCATATTATTCGAGTTGCCGATTGCGGCCCCGGTCGCTTGAGACAACATGGCGGATTTCCCAAGCGGTCAAAGGGAACTGACTGTAAATCAGTCGCTTCGGCTTCAGTGGTTCGAATCCACTATCCGCCACGCCCCGATAGCTCAGTGGTAGAGCACTTCCTTGGTAAGGAAGAGGTCGTGAGTCCAATTCTCACTCGGGGCTCTCTGGCGGGATAGCTCAGCTGGCTAGAGCGTACGACTCATAATCGTAAGGTCAAGAGTTCGAGTCTCTTTCTCGCTACAAATATCGGCAGAACGGCCGATGGACAACGAACACAAGAGGTGAACCAAATGGCAAGCAAGAGCGCCGAGATCCGTCCGGGCATCACGCTGGCATGCACCGAGTGCAAGGAGCGTAACTACATCACGACCAAGAACCGTCGTAACACGCCGGATCGTCTTGAGCTGAAGAAGTTCTGCCCGCGCTGCGGCAAGCAGACCGTGCACCGCGAGACCCGCTGAGCCGTTTCGCACCAATCTTTCCAAACCCGACCTCCCCGGTCGGGTTTTTTGTTTTTCCGCTCCCCCTCCGCTCCGTTCCGCTTCCAAAAGAAGTCATGCGAACGATATGCGTTACGTGAGTGGTGCGGATGGGTATATGTATCGTGACCGTAAGACTCGGCCGAGCGGCCCGGAGCGTGTCACGATACATATACCCATCCGCACCACGTCAAAGGGGCAGTACCATAGATCGCATGACTTCTTTTGCGGATATCACCACTATCGGTGTGGGCGGCCACATCGCCCGTTTCGTAGAACCCACGTCGCGTGTCGGCGTCATCGAAGCCGTCGAGGACGCGGATTCCAAGGGTCTGCCGCTGTGCGTGATCGGCGGCGGCTCCAACATGCTGGTTGCCGACGCGCCGTTCAACGGCGTGGTCGTACGCGACGCGCGCCGGCGCATCACCGTGCCCGACGAGGCCGCACCGGTCGAGAACGGCGAGCGCATCGTGCATGTCAACGCCGAAGCCGGCTGCAACTGGGATGATTTCGTCGCGTTCACCGTCGAACTTGGTCTGGAAGGCGTCGAGGGCCTGTCGGGTATTCCCGGCACGGTCGGCGCGTCGGTCGTGCAAAACATCGGCGCATACGGCCAGGAGGTCGCGTCCACGGTCGAATCCGTGGAGGTCTGGGATCGTCGCGACAAGAAGACGTTGGACATCCCGGCTACCGGCATGGGATTCGGCTATCGCATGAGCAAACTCAAGGCGAGCATGTATGCGGCTCCGGCCACGCCGGCCGGCGAGTTCTTCCCGACGCCTCGGTATGTTGTGCTGTCGGTCACGTTCGCGCTGCGTCACAGCGCGATGGGCACGGTCGGCTACGGCCAGTTGGCGAAGGCGCTGGGCGTCGAGGTGGGAGACCGGTTGGAGACGAAGACGATCCGTAACGCGGTGCTCAAGGTCCGCGCGGCCAAGGGCATGCTCGAGGATGCGGGCCGATACGGGAATCCGGCGATGGCGGGCACCAAGCGTGCCGACCAGATCGCGATCGCGCAGCACGCGCAGGCGACCGCGGCAACTGGATCTTCCACATCCAGTGACCATACGGATGCCGAATCGACTCGGCTCGTGCCTGACTACAACCGTCATAGCTGCGGCAGCTTCTTCATGAACCCGATTCTGAGCGTTGACGCGGCGGCTGCTCTTCCCGAAGACGCGCCGCGTTTCGATGCGACCTTGCCTGACGGCGCGCCGGGCGTCAAGACCTCGGCCGCGTGGCTCATCGACCATGCCGGCTTCCATAAGGGGTTCAAGGTGTCCGCGGATTCGCCCGTCGGCCTGTCCACCTTGCACACGCTTGCCTTGACCAATCGTGGGGGAGCGGCCGCCTCCGACATCGCCGCCCTTGCGCGCACCGTTCAGGATGGCGTCGAAGCGGCGTTCGGAGTTCGGCTTGTTCCCGAACCGGTCGTCATCGGCATCGACCTGCGGTAATGCCCTCTTTCATGGCATAACCCGGTGCGCCGGGACGTGGTTTGATGATCGAGAGGCGGATTCTGGACTTTGCCGAGGTCGGTTTGACGATCGAGAGGCTGCTCAAGGAGCATAATCGACTGAATCCGCTGGAATAATGTGCTCTGGCGGGCCATGGACGCTTGCACAGAGCCTCTCGATCGTCAAACCGACCTCGGCAGCAACGGAAATCAGCCTCTCGATCGTGCAACTGGCTGTCGCCTCCGAGCCTTTATCGTCGTCTCGGTCTCGTTTCGCGCTGGTGACTGCCGCGAGACCCACTCTTGCGCGATGTAACACGTTTCGCTTATGCTCGAGTGTTGATAATCAGGCGGCCACCGGTCGCAACGACGCCGACAGAGAAGAGGCGAAGCGCATGACCATGCATATATTCCGCACGAAATCGGTCGAGCAGACCATTGCCGAAACCGGCGAGGAAGGCCGCTCGCTCAAACGCAATCTCACATGGTGGGATCTGTCCATCATGGGCGTGGCCGTCGCGGTCGGCGCGGGCATCTTCTCGGTCGGCGCTCAGGCCGCCGCGTTCCACGCCGGCCCGGCCGTCATCATCAGCTTCCTCATCGCCGGCGTCGTGTGCGGCGCGGCCGTCATGTGCTATGCGGAATTCGCGTCCATGATCCCGGTCGCCGGCTCCGCCTACACGTTCACCTACACCACGGTCGGCGAGATCATGGCATGGGTGATCGGCTGGGACCTCATCCTCGAAATGCTCATGGCCGGCTCGGTCATCAGCAAATACTGGGGCGTGTACCTCAACGACTTCATGCGGCTCATGGGCTGGAACGCGAACACGAACCTCACGTTCGGCTCGTTCCACATCGACATCGCGCCGATCATCATCGTCGCGTTCTTCACCACGCTGCTCGTGTTCGGCACGAAGATCGGCGCCCGCGTCGACGGCGCGATGACCGTGCTCAAGATCGCCATCGTCTTCTTCGTCGTCATCGTCGGCTTCTTCTACGTCAAGGCGTCGAACTTCACGCCGTTCATCCCGCCGGCCGAACCCGCGTCCGCCGTGTCCGGCTCGATGGTCACCGGCGAGATGACCCAGCCGCTGTGGCAGTTCCTCACCGGCATGACCCCGAGCGTGTACGGCGTGCCGGGCATTCTGTCGGGCGCGGCGCTCGTGTTCTTCGCGTTCATCGGCTTCGACGTGGTCGCCACCGCGTCCGAGGAGACCATCAACCCGAAGAAGAACGTGCCGCTCGGCATCGGCGTGGGCATGGCGCTGATCATCATCATGTACATGCTCGTCGCGATCGTGACCACCGGCATGGTCTCGTACAAGGATCTCGCCGCGCAGGACAGCCCGTCGCTGGCCACCGCGTTCGAGCTGGTGGGCGCGAACTGGGCCGCGAAGATCATCAGCTTCGGTATCGTGCTGGGTCTCGCGACCGTGGTGATGGTGCTGCTGCTCGGACTGACGCGCGTCGTGTTTGCGATGAGCCGCGACGGTCTGCTGCCGCGAGGGCTCTCGAAGACCGGCAAGCATGGCACGCCGGCCGCGCTGCAGATCTGCGTGGGCGTCGTAGTCGCGCTGGTCGCCGCGTTCTTCGACATCGGCGTGCTGAGCGACATGGTGAACATCGGCACGTTGTCCGCGTTCACGTTGGTCGCGATCTCCATCCCGATCATGCGCATGAAGCGTCCGGAGCTGCCGCGCGCGTTCAAGATGCCGGGCAACCCGTGGGTGCCGATTCTCATCGCGCTCGCGAACCTGTGGCTGATGCTGAACCTGAGCGTGCTCACATGGGTGCGGTTCGTGGTATGGCTGCTCGTCGGCTTCTGCGTGTACTTCGGTTACAGCTACCGTCACGCGCGCCTTGGCACCGGCGAACTGGATCTCGAGACGGCTGCGGCCTGACCATATCTCGGTTTATGCATTAACCTGCTGATGGCTCCCCGCTGAGGGGAGCCATCAGTGTATCTGACCGCTGGTTATGTTCTGATACCGTTCGCAAGAAGCGGTCGGCGAGGTGACTCGTGGGGCGGCTTTGGCCACTTCTTGGGATGATCTACAACACTGATGGGGAGTGTGTGAGCGTTTGCATCTGCGTCGTGCGCGTTCCTACCTGATTGTCCTGTCAGTTACTACCACTCACAGTTGCGCGATGATCTGCTGCGCGAGCTGCGTGTACTCCGACTCGCCCAGCGTGACGCGCTTCGGATTCATCGCGAACGTGCTACCCCATTCGAAGTCGTCGTCGCGGTACTTCGGCACGAGGTGGAAGTGCAGATGGTGACCGGTGTCGCCGTATGCGCCGTAGTTGATCTTGTCCGGGTGGAAAGCCTCGTGCAGCGCCTTCGCCACATGGCTCACGTCCGCGAAGAACGCGTTGCGTTCCTCGTCGCTCAGTTCCACGATCTCGCTGACGTGATGCTTCGACGCGACGATCACGCGGCCACGATGGCTCTGCTCCTTGAACAGCACGACCTTGCTGGCCGGCAGTTCGGCGATCTTGATGCCGAACTCGTCGAGCAGCGGTCCTTCGTCGCAGTATGAACAGGCTTCGTGACTCATGATGATCCTTTCGCGATGGTGTGCCGATTAGGCGTTGTTTCCGCGGCCATCATATGGTCGAAGGCTCGCAGTGCGGCGCGGATTGCCGGTTTTTGCAACGCCTGACAGATGCGCGAGATGCCGTCTTTGGGTATCTTGAGGCTTTTTGTGGGCGGCATCGCGGGCCGGCGCGGGCCGACGGCCGACGCCGTACGCGTCCCGCCGCAGGACTATCGTGGTATGCGATAAAAACGAAGGAGAAACCATGCCATACGTTGTCGCTCAGCCTTGCGTGGACGTCAAGGACAAGGCCTGCGTGGACGAGTGCCCGGTCGATTGCATTTACGAGGGTTCCCGTTCGCTGTACATCAACCCGAACGAGTGCGTCGACTGCGGCGCGTGCGAGCCGGTCTGCCCGACCGAGGCGATCTTCTACGAGGATGATCTGCCGGAGGAGTGGGCATGGTACAAGGACGCCGCGGTGAACTTCTTCGCCGAGGTCGGCGATTTCGGCGGTGCCTCCGCGCACGGCCCGATCGGCAAGGACCCCGAGCAGGTCGCCGCGTTGCCTCCGCAGAACCAGTGAGATAGCAGCCGAACCGATTCTCGTATGATGGCCGTCGCCTCGTGCGCCGGCCATTTTTGTATGCACATACCTTGACTTTGTCTTCCGGGGGGGGGTTGTCTGTGGGCGTGCCGGGAATATCGGACATGGTCATCCGTTCCCTCTTGGAGGAGGAATCGCCAGCACGGCCGACTAGGCTAGGGGTGCCAGTCGTCATCCTCATCCGTCTGCCTATCAAAGGAGCATCACATGGGTTTCCACGAATTCGCCTCGCCGTATGACTGGTCGCGCATCGCCGCCTACAAGCGCACCGCGAAGGCCGCGTTCGGCGGCATGATCGACCTGTCGGTCGGCTCTCCTGTCGATCCGGTGCCTGACCCGGTGCGCAAGGCGCTGGCCGTCGCCGCCGACGATCCGAACGCCTACGGATACCCGGCCACCGTTGGCACGCCCGACCTGCAGGCCGCGATCGCCGAATGGTTCCGCGACTGCCGCGGCGTCGACCTCGCTGCCGTCAACGCCTCTGTGGTGCCCACGGTTGGTTCCAAGGAGGCCGTGGCCCTGATGGCGTCGCTGCTGCACTTGGGCGAAGGCGACGTGGTCGTGCAGCCGGCCGTATCCTACCCAACGTACGAGATCGGCACGCAACTGGCCGGCGCGACCGTGCTCAAGGTCGACGACGTGGCCGACGTGGACTCGTGGCGGCACGTGCCAGGCGTGCGTGCGGTATGGGTTAACTCGCCGTGCAACCCGACCGGCAAGATGCTGTCCGCCGCGCAGATGGCCGGCATCGTGACCGCGGCACGCGAGATCGGCGCCGTAGTGCTCTCCGACGAATGTTATGCGTTGATGACTTGGGGTCAGGACTCCAATCGTGCGGCCGGCGAGACTGCGTTTGCTGCCGTTCCCTCAGCTGTCGCGTCCGCCGCTATGCCTTCGTCCGCCGTACCCGCGTCCATGCCCACGCCGGTGTCTGCGACGACTTCTCGCCATGAGCCGTCTTCGCTCGGCCTGCCAGCCGCGCCGTGCGCGTTGAACGCCGAAGTATGCGGCGGCTCCGCACAGGGCGTGCTCGTGCTGTATTCACTGAGCAAGCAGTCCAATATGGCCGGCTACCGTACCGCGTTCATCGCCGGCGACCCCGAACTCGTCACGCCGATGACCGCCTATCGCAAGCAGATCGGCCAGATCATCCCCGGCCCGGTGCAGGCCGCGATGGCTGCCGGACTGCGCGACCACGAGTCGGTCCGCCGTCAGCATGACCGGTACCGCAATCGTCTCGGCATTCTGGTCAGTGCATTGCGCGCCTACGGATACGCCACCAACATGCCTGACGGTGCGCTGTACGTCTGGGTCAAAGCCAAGTCCGGAGACTGCTGGAAGGACATGGCCGCGCTCGCCGAAATCGGCATCATCGCCAGCCCGGGCGAGTTCTACGGAGCGCCGCAGTATCTGCGATTCTCCGCCACCGCCACCGACGAAGCCATCGCCGACGCCGCCGAGCGTCTCGCCCGTTAGGCTCACCGCATCTCGGGCCGACGGTTCCGTGCGCCCGCCAACTTGGTGGCGTCTCGCCTGTCGACCTGACCGCTAGCCTTATCCCTTCCTCATACGGGAGGGATAAGGCCGGTGCATGACCTAACGGGGCGTGTGACTTGTCCTTCGTTCGTGCGGAGACACGCTTTTCGCATGCCGAGCAAGGCTTGCGTGCCTACTCATCCTTCTCGCATGCGGGAGATACGGCCGGCGATCGGCTGATCGAAGCCTCCTCAATGCCGTGAGTCTGCATGCTCCTATCGAATCCGTGCCGCGTCTGCTAGCGCACTTCCCACGAATGCCCGCTCCGCAAGCTCTCAGTCCCGGCTCTACAACCCCAAGCTGGCCGCCTTGCTCCCGTACTTGCGCCTCACCGCATCAAGCGCTTGTTCCGCTCCACGCAAGCGCTCGGCATGAGTCCCGCCCAGCCCATCACCTCCTTTCGCGTCCGCAATGGTCTGCTCCTCCAACAGGTCGTCCAGTGTCGGCTGCACCTCCAATCCGGCCGATTCGGCCAATCCACTCGCGCTCATGCCCGCCAGTCGTATCTCGCGCGGCAACGGTGCGTCATCGCCGCTCCGCTCCGGCATACCGAGCATCGCGCGCAGCAGTCGTACGGTCTGCGGGTACAGGGCGCTCGCGGTATCGACCGCCCTGTCCATCGTATGGGACTTCGTCATATAGCTCAGGTCCGCGAACCGCAGCTTCACCGTCACCGTCCGAGCCGACAGTCCTCGTCGCCGCAACGAACTCGCCACTTCGTCGCAGCATCGTCGCAACAGTCCGCACACCTGCCGCGCGTCCCGCGTGTCCTGCTCGAACGTACGCTCCGCCCCGATCGACTTCTCCTGCGTGTACGGCGTCACCACCCGTCCGTCCACGCCATGCGAAGCCGCGATCAGCCCGCGCGCCAACGTTTCCGATCCGCATGCCCTAACCAGCATGGCCTCGTCCGTGGCCGCCAGATCGACCACCGTGTTCACGCCCCACGTCGTCAGCCGTTTCTCCAGTGCCGGACCGATTCCCGGAATGCCACGCAACGGCATCATCTGCACGAATTCAGCGTGCCTGGCCAGCGGAATCAGCAGCATGCCGTCCGGTTTCGCATTGGTCGACGCCATCTTCGCCACCAATTTGTTCGATGCAATGCCCACCGAGCATGTCACGTGGTATCGCGCGGCCACCTCACGCCGTATCCACGCGCCGATCACGCTCGGCCGTTCCCAGCGCAGCAGCGCGCCGGACACGTCCATGTAGCACTCGTCCACCGACACCTGTTCGATGCGGTCGGTGATCTGCGAGAACACCTCCGAAAAGATGCGGTGCGACATCATCCGGTAGTACTTCATGTCCACCGGCAAGAACACGCCGTCCGGGCATAACTGGCGCGCCCGGGCCGACGGCATCGCCGAATTGATGCCGTACCGCCGCGCCTCATAGCTCGCGGCGGACACCACCGAGCGAGGGCCGGTCCCGATAATCACGGGCCTGCCCTTGAGCTCGGGATGCCGTGCCACTTCCAACGATGCGTAGAACGCATCCATGTCGATGTGCAGCACCGTGCATCCGGTCTCGTCGTGCCCCCAATCTCGCTTGGCGGCGGCCAGCCTCGGTGCAGTGCTCATGACGACAGCATAGCGCAAGGCTAGAACAAATGTTCGACTGTTGTGTGTTGCATGGAATCAAGCCATTCTCGATCGCGTGGCGGCGTGCGGCGCGCTCGCGAACGGCCTGGCGCCGTCTCCACGCAATCCGTGATGAACGTGCAATGCAAAACCCGGCAAAACCGCCGAACCATTACGTTGCGCCACAATCCGCGAGTAGGCTGAGCAATCATGAAGAGAGCAGTACTTGACATCCTGAACCGCGTGCCGGTGTTCCTCGTCGTGATGGGGGAGGCCGTGGTCATCTACCTCGCCACGGCCATCGCGAAGGTCGCGTTCACGCAGCTCGACCCGTTGTACGCCGTGTGGTATCGCGTCGGTTTCATGGCCGTGATGCTGCTGGCATGGCGTCGTCCGTGGCGTGCCGCGAAACGCCGTCACCTGCCGCACGACCTGCCCGGTTGGGCGATCGTCGTCGGCTGCGGCATCGCGGTCGTGCTCATGAACACGATGTTCTACGTCGCCATCAGCAACATGGATATGGGCATCGCGGTCGCGATCGAATTCATGGGTCCGCTGTCGGTGGCCGTGATCACCGGTCGCAGCTGGCGCGAACGGCTCGGTATCTGCATCGCCGCGTGCGGCGTGGTGCTGCTCGCCGGCGTGTCGCTGGCCGGTGCGTCGAGCAGCCACTTCCTGATCGGCCTGATCGCGATCCTCGTCGGCGGATCGATGTGGGGCGTGTACATCGTGCTCGGCCGCAAGGTCGCCTCGCGCGGCAACTCGCTCGACAATCTGTGCGTGAGCATCGCGATCGGCTGGGTGCTGCAGTCGCTCGTGCTCGGACCGGGCGCGGTCGAACATGTGATCCGGCCGAAGGCGAGCGCCACGTGGGCGGCGGCTTCCGACGGTGCATGGAAGCTGCTCGGGTTGCTGTTCCTGATTTCGATGCTTGCGTCGTTCATTCCGTACATGGTCGACCAGGTGGTGATGCGGCGCACCACGTCCGGCGCGTTCTCGGTGATGCAGTCGATCAACCCGGCCGTCGCGGTGGGCGTCGGCCTTGCGTTCGGTGAGATTCCGAGCGTGTGGGAGTGCCTCGGCGTGGCGTTGGTGATCGTCGCCGTGATCGTCACGTTCTCCGGCGATCAGGCTCCGGCCAAGTGATGTGATATCGGGGTTGATCGCGGTTCGCGTGATGTTCGGGCTAGTTGGGTGACGATAGTGGCAGAAACATCACGCCAGCCTGCCCGTTTGCGTGATGTTTGAGTGATTGATGGGGTTGTGATAGCCGCAATGTCACGCTTGCGCATCGGTTTGCGTGATGTTTTGGCGGGTATCGTGGCGGCGATAGCAGCAATGTCACGCAAGACACTTCTTTTGCGTGATATTTTGGCGATTAGCGAGGCCGTGGTAGCGGTAGTGCCCGAGATCTTGCGCACTTTGGTCTTCGTCCGTCCCTGTGACGATGATCAGTTCGCTGCTGGTACGGTCTCACCGAGTCGGGACATGTCGAGGTAGCGTCGTG
>NZ_JBKEWJ010000028.1:0-34522 GCF_056357555.1 Bifidobacterium sp. LH_230 | reverse complement strand
AAAAACGAATGCCGGCTCATCGAGGGCAGGATCACCACCAACTGGAAACAGGCCCTCGCCCAACTCGTCGCCGCATACCCGGAACGCATGGAACCCTACCTCTAAAAACAACAACAAAAAACACCCATACACAAACAATTTGACAAGCTCTCCCCCAGTCACGGCTACGCCGCGACAGCCCCCTCAGCCGAGGGGGCCGAGGCTCCTCCCGCGTCCCAGACGGGACAGCACCATCCTCGGCCCCCTCGGCTGAGGGGGCTCCCGGCGAAGCCGGGTGGGGGAGCGTCACACCCGACGACGCCCCAACTGCCGCAACCTCCACGCTCACCGCACCAGGAGCAGTCGTCTCGACCTCGAACCGCACCCGGGCCGGCACAGAGCCATCCGCCGCGCCAATATCCAGCGTTCGCACGCTCACCCCGTCGTACGCGATATGGTCGCGCGGGCCGACCCACAACGTCGCCGGCCGATAGATGCCCGCACCCGAATACCAGCGCGAATTGGGCTGGTCGGCGTTCCTCGCGATCACACGAATCTCATGTTCACGACCTGCCGAGAACCGGCCGGTCACATCGACCGCGAAATCCGTATATCCGTATGGACAGCTCGCCGCCCGCTCGCCATCGATCCACACCTCGGCGTTGTGGTACACGCCTTCGAACTCCAGCGTCATCGCACGTCCGGCGAGATCCTCCCCCGGCATGAACCGCTTCACGTATTCATAGTCACGCCCCTCGAACCATCCGGAATTGACGCCGCTGGTGGCGAACGGCGAGCGCGGCTCGCTCAGCATCGCGTCATGCGGCAACGTCACCGGTTTGAATGGTTCGCCGGCCGCATCAAGATGCCGGTATGCCCACCCTCCATTGAAATCGACTGCCTTCATCGCCCGCATCCTTTGCCATGTTGGTTGCATACCACCTTAGTCGGCAGCGGGGCATGCTCATAAACAGCGCGAACGCAACAGGAACAGTGCGGTTTGACGATCAAGAGGCAGAAAACGTCTGCCGTCCGAATCGGTTTGACGATCGAGAGGCAGCATGAGCCGGCCAGGCACCCCAAACAGACCCCCTAAGCGCCCATATATGCCGAATCAGGCATACTCAGCAGCCTCTCGAACGTAAAACCGAGGCGAGCAGATCACCAAATCAGCCTCTCGAACGTAAAACCGAAGCGCAAACAGCCGTTCAGCGCACACGCATGAACGCCATGCCGGCGGCGACGAACACGGCCACGACCGCGACGAAGCCCCACAGTGTGGTGCCGATCGCGCCGGGCAGCACGAGCGCCGGGGTGACGAACGCGAACAGGCCGCACAGCAGACGCGAGAAGCCGAGAATGAAGCCCTGCACGGAGGCGCGGGATTCGGCCGGGAACGTCTCCTGCGTCCACACCTTGCAGATCGCCTCGCCGGCCAGCGGCAAACCGACGTACATGATGGCGGTGGCGGCGACGATCACCCACAGCGAGCCGCCGCCCGCGGCCATGAGCACCATCGCGGCGAGCGCGACCACACCACCGGCCACGAACAGCGGGTTGCGCCAACGCGTGTTGACCGTGACGGACACCACCCAGTTCGCGGCGAACATCACCACGTACAGCACGATGCCAAGGCCCGTGGCAAGGCTTTGCGAGGCGTGCGCGTTGACGAGCATGTAGGTCTGGAACTGGCCCCACGTGTTCGCCACGAGATTCCAGCCGATGTAGAACACGAGCAGCGACGCGAAGGCCGGAATGAGCTGGCGCGGCATGCCGAACGGGCCGGCAGCGACCTTGCCGTCATCTCGAGCGGCAATCGCACCGTTTCTGTTGTCATCTCGAGCGGAGGCGAAGCCGGAGTCGAGAGATCTTTCCTTCCCATCCGCCGTCCCGGCTTCGGCAAGATCGTTCCGCTTGCCCGAAACGACGGCAGTATGCTCGGCCCGTTCGGCCGCAACGTGCAACGCCGCGAACTCCCGCGAGCGCACACGCCACAGCCACAGCCCGCAGGCCACCACCGCGAACAGTGCGAACACCACGCGGCCGCCGGTCGCTCCGGGCATCCGCGACACCGCGAAGGCGATCAGCGCCGATCCCAGCATGCCGATCTGCCATCCGAGCTGGGTCACGGTCACGAGCGTCGAGCCGGCGGCCGGGTCCTGCGCATCGCGCGACATCACCGAAATCGACACCGGCAGGTCGAGCCCCGTGCCGAATCCCACGATGGTCACACCGGCCAGCAGCATCCAGAAGTTCGGAGCGGTCGCGCACAATACGAAGCCAACCGTCGATACGAGGTTCGTCCAGTTGAAGACGCGGGTCATGCCGAGACGTGCGCACAGCCAGCCGGCGAGCAGCGATCCGGCCGCGATGGCGAAGTTGAGCACCGCGCTCAGCGCGCCGACCTGCATGGCGTCGAGTCCGAGGCCGGACTGCCACATGGTGATCGTGGTGGACAGGCCGACGATGGCCGACGAGCCGAGGAACGAACCGAGGCCGCCGCAGTAGCCGAGGCGGGTCAGTGCGGCATGGGCCGGGCGGGATGGGCCGGGCGCATGCGACGTTGCGTTCTGCGCTGAGCGAGACATGTCATACTCCTTTATACGTATTACATATCTAATCTAGCGCAATGAATATACATGCCATATATGTAGGGGGCATTGATATCACACGTCATGCAAGCCGCATCAGCACATCTCGCAGGGAAACGACCGCAACTCAACATAACGACGCGTTACTGCTGACTTACGGGCTCCTGCGTCACCGAAAACGACCGCAACTCAATGTCCGCATCACAATTCCGTTGACGTACGGTCGTTTTCACCGCTGGAAACGACCGTACGTCAATGAGGGGAACACAATATTGCTGAGATACGGCCGTTACGGCGAACGCGCCGACGGAAAGGCGACCGATTAGCGGAGAAATTCGCCGGTGATCGGATCGCGGCCGTCGCGTTCGATCGCGGCCAGTGTCCGACTGCCGTCGTCCAACTCATGATCGCGGGCGACGGCCGGCGGGACCAGCACCCGCAACGCCTTGTCCTGCGCCGCGACCCGCACCGGCAGATGCCCGATATACTCGCCGTCCGCCATCAACACCGGCGGTTCGGCGCCGTCCACGGCCCGCGTGATCTCGACATCGCGCACCCGCTTCCAGCCGAACACGTGCGACGCGAGCAAGCGTCCGTTGTACCCCTTCGAAATCGCGTCCGCGATCTCCAACGCATTCGGCATATGGTCGATCCACACCAGGTCCAGCAGTCCGTCCGCAAACCGCGAATACGGCGACACTTCCAGCCCGCCGCCGATATGCCGCGAATTGGCGACCGTGATCATCGGCGAGATGATGTCGCGCTCCTCGACGCTGCCGTCCGCAAGCGTGGCTTTGATGTGATATCCGTACTGTTTGAGATGCGTGACTTCGACGAGCACCGCCACGAAATACCGTAACGAACCACCCGGCAGCCGCGAATGATTGGCCCGGTCGTTGATGGTGGCGTCAAGGCCGCAGTTGAGCATGCCGCCATAGAACCGGTCGATCGGAGGATGGGAAGGGTCAACGGCGGCGTTCTCCGCACTGCCTGTCCCAACGCCGGCGACGGCCGGATCGTCCAAGTCCGCGGCTTTGCCCGTATCCGACGATTCATTCGAGCTGCCCAACAGATTGCCGGTCGCCGCATCCACCGCGTATCCGCCCGGCAACGACGTGACCCGTCCCATATCCACATCGATATGGCTGCCGCGCACGATCGCGCCGACGATGCCCTCGACCGCCGTTTCGATGCGGTTGACCGGCAGCCCGAGTCCGCGCGCGAAATCATTGCCCGATCCGGTGGCCACGATGCCCAGCGGCTTGCCGCTGCAGCCGACCGCGTTCGCGCCGAGCGCGATCATGCCGTCGCCACCGACCACCACCAGATGCGTGTACTCGCCGCTTCGCTCGCGCGCGCGGTTCAGCGAATCGTCAAAGCTCGTGCCGGTCAGGTCGATGACGTCGAAACCGTGCCGTTCGCCGGCCGCGGTCAGCAGTTCCATGACCTGCGCGTCGATCTCGGCCCCTTTGCCCTTGTCGGACACCGGGTTGCCGATCATCGCCACGACGGTTCGCACGTTGCTCGCTTCACTCATACCGCCCACGATAACCCATGCGCCTCGCCGCACGCCAGCGTCACCGGAGGATATTCCGTCTGTTTTCGGCCTGCGGAAAGCTGCGGTTCCCGCGGCGGCCGCTCGCCAGTCGGACGCAGGGCACCGGTTTACGGCACCACATCGAGCCGCCGCAACCGGTACGCTCGCCTCCGGCCCATCGCCGCGCACGACCGCCCGATATGCCTTACTTCGCCGCGGCCAGCCCCTGCTCGATCAGCGCGCGAATCGCCTCGGACGTCTTCATGCCGTGCTCCTGAGCGTACTGCCTCACTCGTCGTTCCCCGTCCGGATCGATGCGAAACTGCATGATCTTGCTGGCGCGTTCCCGGCCGATCTTCAACGGGCGGCCGCGACGCAGTTGGCGAATCCACTTGCGCTCCTGCGGGGTGGGGTCCCGTGCCCAACCTTTGCCTTCCTTAAGTTGCTGTTCCAAAAACTCAACATCATAGCCGCGTTCAGCCTCCTCTACTGCCTTTTGAAACCGAGCGGCCACTTCAGGCGGAAAATCAGAGTCCTCATAAATCGGTACACCGTGGTGGTAGTAAACCATCGTGCCCCTCCTTCCAACATTCTGTGGTACTTCTTGCGCACCGGCATGGAATGAATCAGCCACCAGCGCCCGTCATCGTAAAGCAGGATCACCTCCAATGCCACCCCGTGCTGGGTGAATCCCAAGAGCAGTTCTTTCGGAGGATCTTCCTGCAGAGGAGACTCCCGCATGTAGTGCTCCACCACATACATCGAATCCTCCAGCGGCACGTTGTGCTTGAAGGCCGACCGCTTCACACCGATTCCATTATTGTAATACATAAATCTCCTTCAGGGAATCGCGTCAGTCACAGGCGACCGGGCCGGCACGAGAGGTGCGCGAAACGTACGGCGCAAACGGCACTTGTGTCGGCGTGGAGACGGTCACCTGCACGTCTTCGGCATCGACGTCGCATCCGTCAAGACGAACTTCGTCGATCGACGCGACGGCGAGCGCGACCGCGCAGGGTTCGGATGAACCGTTGCGTAGTGCGGCCGCCGCGGAGAGCGCGGCAAGATCCGCCGCCGATCGAGCGCGAACCTGGCAAATCAGCAGATTGCCGGCGGACGCAACCGCCCCGAGCAGCACACCGACCAGCAGGATCAGCGCGACGCCGGCCACCGTTCCGGAACCGACGTCGTCTCGGGCCACCAATCGCAGACCGTGTACATTTCTTCCGTTCATGGCACCACCCCGCTCGCCGTGCCGGTAACGCGCGTCGGCAGCACGCCGAGCGGATCGGGCACGACCGGGCACTGCGTCACCACCGTCACCCGGTTGCCGTCATACGACACGCTCGCCGTCACGCCATCGCCGGCGACCGCCCGCGCCATCGCCGCCGCATCAACCGCACCTTTCCCGGAGATCACCAGTTCCCGTGCGGCCGCCGCAGCCGCATCTTGACAGTCCATCGACACGATCACCGCACGCGACAAGCACAGCAGCAACACGGCCACCGCCACAACGGCGGGGAGCACCACGGCGAATTCCGCCGTCGCCGCTCCCCTGTCCGCGTAACGCAGCGCGGCGAACAATGCGGCCGGCTGCACCGCACAGGACCGGTATCGGTAGCGACGCCATACCAGCGGCTGGTCGTCGCGCAGCGCATGTTCCGGCATGACGGAACGCCGGTCGTGCGATCGCCCGGCCGACCGCACGACCACATGGTCAGCATCGCACCTGTTATCCGCGCACGCGGCCGATACCTGTTCGGCAGCCGCACGCGCGACCTCCGGCACGTGAGCAGACGCCGCCACATGAGCCGCGCGCTCACAGGCGCCTGACTCATGAGCAGCTCCGCACACGGACGCCGCCGCATTCCCCTGCACTTTCGCAGACGCCCCCGCCCGCATTCTTCGCCGCCACATGGTTCACCCGACGTTCAACGCTTTTTTGACGAGGTTTGTCAGCAGCGTTTTGATGCCGTCCGATTTGAGAATGGCGATCAGCACGGCCGCGAATCCGGTCGCCGCAACCAGCACAACCGCGTATTCGGCCGTGACCGCGCCTTCCTCCGGTTCAGCGGTCAGCGTGCGCATCCTTGCATCCAGACAGCACAGCTCCCGCCGCCCCTGTTCGTAGAATTCCGCGGCCCGCTGTTTGGCATACAGAAACAGACCGGCCTTGCCATCGACATTGATTGGTATGACGTCACTCATGGCGTTCCTTTCACTTGGGTTTCCCGACCACCGTGGTCGCGGTCCAGCAACTATGCCAGAACATCCGATGTGATCAAGCGAAAAACGGGGTATGTGGTCGAAAGGTCGGGGTTATCCACATGCCGGCGTGTCTGTCCACATTTTTTGGGGATAACTCAGTTGCGGGAACGGCTTATGTGGATAACCAAACGCATGGTTATCCACAAACGCGCCGATGACGGACATTTGCGGCAGGCGCAGCAGTTTACGCAAATTACGATACCGGCGACGACAACGGCGCGGTTGACGACCGCGATAATGATATCGGCACGCGGCGTTGCGGCATGATGGCATCGCCGATGATGCGATTGATGATGGAATGTTACGCAAAGTGCCGCATGCCGCGACACCGACGGCCCATTACGACAGGAATGACACGATCGACGGAATGACGCCGATCAGCACGAATGCCGGCAGAAAGCACAGTCCGGTCGGCAACAGCAGTTTCACGGCAAGTTTGCCGGCGGATGCTTCGATGGCGGCACGTTCATCGGCATCGCATTGGTCCAGCATCGATTCCAGCCGGCTTACCGGCGAGACGCCGCTGTGCCATGACGATTCCAGCGCCTCTTCCAGCATGGCGTATAGATCACGGCCGCCATCGCTCATCGAACCTCGCGGCGCTCTGTCTTGGGAACCGGCCACCTCGGTCGGTTTGGCCACCAGCCACGCATCATGCCAGGAGGAACCGCGCAGCAACGCCGCACCGATCCGCTGCAAGTCGTCGCCGTCCGCTCCCCCAATCGCCTTACCGACAGCCTGCAACGCACGCGGGATGGACGCACCCTGTTTAAGCGCGGCGACCAGCAGCGACACCATCGTCGCCGTCGACACCGCAATATCATCAAGCTCGTCACCGTCGCCGCGCACGACGTTCCCGGACGTCGTGGCAAGACGACACCGCGCATCGGAATCGCTAAACCGCAGCCACACCACGATCGCGATCATCGCACCGCACACGAACGCGTACCCCACGAGCATCCTCCATATCGCGCAGCATCGCGCGCATCCACAGCACGCCGCCGGCATAGCAGCACAAACCCAATCCCAGGCACGCCAGCCCTTGCGCCGAGCCGAACAGAAACTCCAACGGCCGTGATCCCAGCAATTCCCCGAACCCCACCGTGATGACCGGCAACGCGACGAGCAGTTTCGCCGTCGCCTCGGGCACGGCGAACGCCTGCGAGCGCAGATCGTCCAGCAATCTGGCCCGCCGGTAAGACGCACCCACCACTTCAAGGCATTGCACGGCCGGGCACCCCAAGACGGAGCTGGCCCGACCGGCCGCCGCGATATCGGCGGCGACCTGTGCGACGTGCCGCTTGCGTTCCTTGGGCAGCGCACGGTCGTCAAGCATCGCGCGAATATGATCGATGCGCAACGCGCGAGCGAATGACGACCGTTCGCCGCGGTCCGGCGCCTGTCGGGCGATCGCCTGTTCCAACGTCGCACCGCCGCGCATCGCAGCGCAGAGCGCGGCGATCACCGGGCCGATGCCAACGCGCGGACGCGCCAGATGATCTGCCTGAGGCGAACGTTGATCAGGCTTCGTCGATCGGCCTCTGTGACACACGTTCATCGCGTCAAGCCTCCGCATCCGCATCGCCGTATCGCCCGACCAAACGGCAATCGCCGTCACAACCGAAGCTACAGCGATCATCACCATGTCGTTGCTCACGCGGCACACTCCTCCCCTTACGACATCATGCCGATCGCACTCATGGAATTGCTCTACGTGCGACGCGGCCTGATTGGCGGCCTTGCTACAGCACCCCAACCCGTCAGCTTCGCTGCCACCCTCCCCTCAAAGGGGAGGGAAACCTTTCACGCCAATCCTCCGGCTCGTACCGCTTGGCCAATCCCTCAAAAAGGCGAGAAATCGGCAGTATCGATAATCAAGGAGCCGCCGAACACGCCATCATTGCAGCCATCGTCGGGCAAAATCAGGCCATCCGGGGCCGGCCATCGGGGTGCCGGCGCCATCCCAGATCGCGATGACCTCGCCCATCAGCCCCGATCCAAGTCGGCCGCCACCCACCCCGGAACCATTGTCATCCGGTTCGTCATCACCGTTCTGCGACGGCACGATGCAACCGCCCGCACCGGCCACGTTCAGCCGCCCGATCTGACTGATGTATCGCCGTCCACCGCCGTCACGTTCCACGTGAAACACTACGTCGAACGCATCACGCGCAAGCATGGCCGTCGCCTCGACCGGCAGTCCGGCCAGCAGTCCCAACGCGGCCAATCGCATCGGCACGCGGGTCACATCGTCGGCATGCAACGTCACCATGCCGCCGCGATGCCCGGAATTGAACGCGCGCAGCAGATCCGCGATCTCCGCGCCGCGACATTCTCCGAGCACCACGCGATCCGGCCGCATCCGCAACGTGGCCTTGACCAGCTCCGGCAACCCGATCTCGCCGGCTCCCTCGACATTGGCCTCGCGCGTAACCAACGACACACGATTGCCGTCGCCGATCGCGCCCAGCTCGCGCACCTCCTCGACCGTGACGATGCGTTCGTCCGCCGAGCACAGCGCGAGCATGGCTTTGAGCAGTGTGGTCTTGCCCGCGCCCGTACCGCCCGATACCAGCATCGTCGCCCGCCGTACGACCAGCTCGCGTACGATCGGCAGCCAGATCGCCGGCATCAGCCCGCTCGCGCACAACGATTCCAGCGTCGGCGGCGAGCGCGGCGGCAGACGGATCGAAATGGCAGCACCTTGCGGCACGATCGGCGCAATCACCGCGTGCACGCGCAATCCCTGGGCGGACGACGCATCCGCAATCGGACAGGCGTCATCCAATCGCCGGCCAAGTTGGGCGCACAGCTGTACCGCATAGTCGCGCACGACCTGCGAGGAACGGAACGGGATCGTCAATCGACATTCCCTCATACCGGAACCGCGGTCGGCCCATACGCGCCCTTCGCAGGTCACGACCACATCGGTCACGCACGGGTCGGCGACAATGTCATCCAGCGGACCGAATATCACATCGTTCACGTCGCATCGCCTCCCGACAGAAGTCCGTCGATCCAGTCGCACACGGCGTCGACCGCGCGACTGTCGGACCGGCCGAGCGTACGGATTCCCAAACCGGACAGCACGTCGGAGCATAGCTTCGCGTTTGTGCGAAGACGGGCACGAACCGGCCGCCCGAGATAGTCCTCGGCCTCGTCCAGCGAGACGACACCGGCCCGGCCGGATGCGCCGCGCGGTTCGATGCCGAGCAGCATCAGCCGACGCGAATGATCGCCGGTTTTCGCCGTTGCGACCGTGGCTTCGGATGACTGATTGGTCTGCATCCACCGATCGAGCACGGCGATATGCCGTTTGGCCCGCGCCAGCCCCAGCACGGTCAGTTCGACCAGGACCAGTTGTGCGGATGCACCCAGCTCCGGCAGGGTCGTCAGCAGGCCTCCTCGACCGGCATCCACGACGAGCGTTCGATTTGACTCCGCCAGCGCGCGGATCGCCGCCTGCGTTTGCCACCAGTCGGAAACCGCGCCGTTCCAAGGGTTGCTGGCGAGTACACGCACGCCATCCCATACCGGCAGTTCGCGGTTCAGCGCTTCGCCGTCCATCCGGCCGAGCGGCGCGTCAAGCGTCTCGAATCGGGTGCCATGCTCGCCTTCGATGCCGAGCAGCACGTCGAGTCCGCCGGTGTCGAAGTCGGCGTCGAGCAGCGCGCACGACAAGCCGCGTTCCGCAAGCCGGCGGGCGATGACGGCCGCGCTGACGCTCAGACCGGTGCCACCGCCCGCCGCCGTGCACACGACGATATTGCAATGGGTGGTTTCGACGCCGACTCCGGAAGGAAGCCCTCCCGGCCCGTCCCGGCTATAGGCCGCCTGCGACTGGGGTTGACGATGTTGCGGCATGGCCGAGTGACGACCGACCGACTGATACGGTGCCGATTCTCGATCGGCTTCGACCGGCGGCACGTAGTAGCGCTGTGGCGTAATTGCAGTGTCCATGTGCCGATTGAATCGGATTCGCGCACCGCACGCCAGTCAAACAGGGGTATGTGGTCGAACGGTCGGAGTTATCCACATGCCGGCGTGTCTATCCACATTTTTTGTGGATAACTCCGCTCCGAAACACCCCATTGTGGATAACCGAATCGGGAGTATTCCCCAGCCACGCCAGCACGCGACCACAGCGCCGAACGAACCGAATCCGAAGAAGAAGTACCGCACAAACGAAAAGGCCCGCCGAAGCGGGCCTTTTCTCCAAAAGCAGCTGGAGCAGAATCTCTGCACAACATCATCGTCATAACGGTAAGTCTTTCCAATGCCCGTTCAACGTAACAGTCTTTCGTGACCATACACTCATTGTGGGCTCTGCTCTGTTCAGTTCTTTTGGTACTTCCATAATCTAGTCGTGCCCCGTGCCGCACGCAATTCGAGCACCGTCCATGTGCGCTTTTTTGCAGAAATGGTCGATCGCACACCAGCGATCGCAGAAAATGCGCGACTGTGCGCGCATCGAACCGGATACCTGTGCCATATTGTTCGTTTCCTCAACCCACGCGGCGTGTCGCGCACCACCACCCGCCACCGCCCACCATCCGCACGCCGCCGCCCATCACCAGCAACCGGCAGCACCCTCTGCCCGCCGCCCGCATCCTCCGTCGGCCACCGCCCCCGGCTCCCCGCCGAACGTGAACGCCCGTTGAATTATGAGACGTTTTCTCGCGTTGCGCACATTCCACCGCATAAAGTAGTGCAGTATGGCACAGATATTTGACGCACCCTCAAAGGCGATTCTCCGCAGTCAAATCGCGGAACACATCGCCGAGACCGATAAAAACGATCGCCGCGAGACGCGTCCCGACGAGCAGCCGCTGCCGCCGGACCGCTTCTTCGACCGCGAACTGAGCTGGATGAAGTTCAACAAGCGCGTCCTCGAACTCGCCGAGGACGAGGATCAGCCGATCCTCGAACGCGCCAACTTCGCCGCGATCTTCGCCTCCAACCTCGATGAGTTCTTCATGGTGCGCGTCGCCGGCCTGAAGCGCCGCATCAACTCCGGCATCGCCGTCCCGTCCGCCAGCGGCCTGAGCCCGCGCCAGCAGCTGCGCGCGATCAGCGATCAGGCGCACCGTCTGCAGGACGAGCACGCGCACTACGTGATCGACCACATCCTGCCGGCCCTCGCCAACGAACGCATCGTGCTGCTGAGCTGGGACAAACTCACCGCCGCCGAGCAGGAGCGCCTCTCGCGCTACTACCGCCAGCAGGTCTTCCCGGTCCTCACGCCGCTCGCCGTCGACCCGGCCCACCCGTTCCCGTACATCTCCGGCAACTCGATCAACCTCGCGGTGCTGGTCGAGAACCCGACCTCCGGCAAGTCGCACTTCGCCCGCGTCAAGATCCCGGGCAACCTCAACCGACTCGTCCCGGTCGACGACATGACCGAGGACGATTCCGCCGAGGTCCGCTACGGCTTCATCACGATGGAGAACCTCATCATCGCCCACTTGGAATCCCTGTTCCCGGGCATGATCATCAAGGAGGCGCGCTCGTTCCGCGTCACCCGTAACGAGGACATCGACGTCGAGGAAGACGACGCCGAGAACCTGCTCAACGCGATGGAGAAGGAGCTGCTGCGCCGCCGCTTCGGACCGCCGATCCGCCTCGAGATCTCCGACGCGACCAGCCCGTTCCTCTCCCAGCTGCTCGCCGACCAGCTCGGCGTGAGCGCGGACGAGGTCTACCGTCTGCCCGCGCCGCTCGACATGAAGCTGCTGTTCGAGCTGCAGAGCATCGACCGCCCGGATCTCAAGTACCCGCCGTTCATCCCGACCACGAACCGGCAGATCGCCGAGGTCGAGTCGAGCCGCGCGCAGGACATCTTCGCCGCCATCCGCGAACGCGACATCCTGCTGCACCACCCCTACGACTCGTTCTCCACGTCCGTCCAGGCCTTTCTGGCACAGGCTGCGGCAGATCCTAAGGTTCTAGCCATCAAGCAGACGCTGTACCGCACCAGCTCGAACTCGCCGATCATCGACGCGCTGGTCGACGCAGCGCACGCCGGCAAGCAGGTCCTTGCGCTGGTCGAGATCAAGGCCCGCTTTGACGAGGACGCGAACATCATGTGGGCGCGCAAGCTCGAACGCGCGGGCGTGCACGTGGTCTACGGCATCGTCGGCCTCAAGACGCACTGCAAGCTCAGCCTCGTCGTGCGTCAGGAGCAGGACGGCCTGCGCCGCTACTGCCACGTCGGCACGGGCAACTACAACCCGAAGACCGCGCGTCTGTACACCGATCTGGGTCTGCTGACCTGCGATCCGGTCGTCGGCCAGGATCTGACCCGACTGTTCAACCAGCTGTCCGGCTACGCGCCGAAGTCCAGCTTCCACCGTCTGCTGGTCGCGCCGCGCACGATCCGCTCCGGTCTGATCCAGCGCATCCGCCGCGAGGAGGATGCCGCCCGCGCCGGCAAGGAAGCGTGGATCAAGATCAAGGTCAACTCGATCGTCGACGAGAAGACGATCGACGCGCTCTACCGCGCCAGCCAGGCCGGCGTGAAGATCGACATCGTCGAGCGCGGCATCTGCGCGCTCAAGCCCGGCGTTCCGGGGCTTTCGGACAACATCCGCGTGCGTTCGATCCTCGGCCGCTTCCTCGAGCACAGCCGCATCTACGCGTTCTGCAACTCGGACGGCCCGCAGATCGGCGAAGGTCCGATGTCCGGACCGGAAGTGTGGATCGGCTCGGCCGATCTGATGCACCGCAACCTCGACCGCCGCGTCGAGGCGCTCGTGCGCATCACCGCGCCCGAGCAGGTGGACGAGCTCATCAAGTACGTCGACTTGCAGATGTCCGACACGATCGCGTCATGGCACATGCAGCCGGACGGCACGTATCTGCACGTCTCCCACGCCGAGGATGGCAGCCTGCTGGCCGACAGCCAGGAGCTGCTCATCAAGAAGCACACGCGTCGCCCGCGCACCAACAGCTGACGCGACGGCGCGTGGCCTTGCGCCTAGCCGTTGCGTGATGTGCTAGGATTGTTCACGCTAACAATTCAATGACGTTCGATGGCCGATCCCATGAGGGGTCGGCCATCGTCGTTTCAGAGCACGCTACGTAGCGGCCACGGTTGCGATACGCGCCTCGCGATCCGCCGCCGCACGGCCATACAATGGGAGGATGGGCAAAGTGAGACGCATTGTGGAAGCGGCCGGAGGCATCCTCTACCGCATCGCTCCCCAAACCACGCCGGCCGCGACGGACGCGCCAGCCAACGTAGATATCAACGACGTCGCCGCACCGGCGGCGCACGATCTCGCCGCATCCGCCGCCGCCACGACCGCGGCCGCCGGCATTCTGTCCGAGGCCGACCGCATCGCCGACCTGCTCGACCGCATCGAGGTCTGCATCGTCCACCGGCCGAAATACGACGACTGGAGCTGGCCGAAAGGCAAGCTCGAACTCAACGAATCGCACCGCCACGCCGCCGTGCGCGAGGTCGGCGAGGAAACCGGCATGTCGATCGAACTCGGGCCGTACTTGGGCGAAATCGAGTACCCGCTGGCCGAGGAAGGCAGCAAAACCCGTCATTCCAAGGATCGCACGGTCGACACGAAACATATTCTCTATTGGATGGCCACGCCGATCGAGGACGTCGAAGCGGAACAGCTCATCGACGCGTTCGGACCGGTGCGCCGCGCCGACATCGGCGAGATCGACGACATCGTGTGGGTGTCGATCACCGAGGCGCGCAAGATCCTCTCCCATTCGACCGACAAGGACGTGCTCGCGCTGTTCGTCGACCGCGTGCAGGAAGGCGCGGCGGACGCGCAGAACGTGATCATCGTGCGCCACGCGAAGGCCGAGGCGCGCAAGACGTGGAACGGCACCGACGAGAACCGGCCGATCACGCCGCGCGGGGCCGCCGCCGCATACGCGCTCAACCGCGAGCTGGCCTGCTACAACCCGACACGGCTCGCCACGTCGCCGTGGATGCGCTGCCTGGAGACGCTGCACGTGCTCTCGTGGCAGACGAACCGCCCGATGGTGCATCTGGACGCGCTTACCGAGGACGCGTACGCCGAGGACGGCAAGCGGGCATGGGATTGCTTCCGCGAAGAGATCGACTACGCGCTCGAGCACCGCGAAACCGTGGCCGTGTGCATGCATCGGCCGGTGATCGGCGGCATGTTCGAGCATCTGCGCGAACTGTGCGCGTCGAAGCAGCTCGCCAAACGGCTCATTGCGAAAACGCCGTACATGCCGACCGGCACTGCGGTATCGTTGTTTGTCGTCTCCTCGCCCGAGGGGCCGCGCATCATCGATATTCAGAAGGTTTCGCCACTTGTCTACTAGCTTGCATCAGGGTTCCGGCTCGATCGTCGCGAGCCGCACCGCGTTCACGCCCACCGGCTCGCCGCGCCCGAACCGGCCGGGCCAGCTCGATCCGGCCATTGTCGCGGGCATCGCGGGTGGTGCCGATCCGAGCGTGATCAGCGAGATCAGCCATACGTCCGCGGCGGCGCTGCTCGACCGCGTGCATCACACGGCCGACCCGGAGGTCGTCTCGCGCGTGCTTACGCTGGTCGACCACGAGGGCATCGATCTGATCGCTGAACTGTGGAGCCACGCGGAACCGGATTCGCTGCCGGGCATTCTGTGGCGGCTGTATCTGCTGCGCACGTGGATGCGCAAGCAGGACGCGTCGATCGCCAGGCTGTGGCGGATCGGCGAGCCGGTGGCGACGGCGGCTTCGGCAATTGCCGGCGTGGACGACGCTCCGACCGAGGACGATATCGCGCGGACGGCGGATTCGATTCTGGCGGGCGCATTCGTGGGTGATTTCGCAGTGGCGCTGGAACGCGCGGCCGCGTTCACCGATGTGGTCGCGCTGGGCCTGCGCGTCGAGGCGAAGCGGCTGAGTGCTTCCTCCACAACGCATGGCAATGGGCATGAGCTCGCTGCCGGGCATGGCGGCGACGATCTCGCAAGTGGTCACGTGGCGGAGGCTACGGCTGCGACCCAAACCTCGCATCCGGCGACCCGGGCCGCGAGGCTGCTGCATACCGCCGGCAATCTGATGGTCACGTCGCGCGATTTCCGCCACGGCGCGAACCTGTGGCGGCGGGGCAAGCTCGAGTAACGAGTGTCTTTGCCGGAACAGTACGGCAGTTTGACGATCGAGAGGCTAAATCGGAGATCCGTCGAGGTCAAATCGACGATCGAGAGGCAGCCTCCTCGTCGAATCATGGCGCAAGACAGCATTGACACGATTATTTCGAGACAAATGCGCAGTGGCTGCCTCAGCACTAGCCTCTCGATCGTCAAACCGACCTTGTCGCGCGACGATTACAGCCTCTCGATCGTCAAACTGGCACGAATCAACACACCGACATCGCTCATACCACTCACCCGCTATACTGAGTATTCGCGTCGGGCCGTGCATAGCCCCGGGCTCCATTTTTTTCCGCCGCGAGCGGACTTTGCGCCGACAGGCGCTTTCACGGTTCGGCGCTTCAATCAATGTTTCCCGCACGTGCTTCCAATGCACAATCGCAATCCCCATCAGCAAACACCGCTTAGCCTTCTCCTTGCCGGGTGGCCCGTTCATGACGAAACCCACACGCCAGCGAAACCGCTGTCAACCGGACAAGCAGCAGTTACGGGGCGTCTGAGACTTACCTCACAAAACGGCCGGTTCTCCAGCATGCTTCCAGCATTCCCTCAGCCGCGATTTTTACCCTCGCAGTGTTGGGAGTTTTCGATCATGCATGCGCTTTCGCATGCCCATAGCCAAGGGGAACCATCATGAAAGCGAACGTCACCCGTGCGATCGTCGCGGCCGTCGCAGGACTGGCCGTGGTGGCCGACGCGTTCCTGCTGTTCGTCAAGCCTCATCTGAGCCAGCACTCGTCCGCATCCGGCGCGAGCGGCCAGTTAGGCAGTGCATCCGGCAGTACATCCGGCAACGACACGAGTTCGGGCGAATCATCAAGCGGATCGTCCGATGCATCGTCATCGTCCTCGAATAATGGCAGCTCGTCGGATTCCTCCGGCGACAGTTCATCCGGTTCGACCGGCTCATCGGCAGACACGCTGCAGGACGGCACCTACACCAGCGTCGCCTCGCCGAACGCTTACGGCGAAATCCAGTTGCAGGTCACCGTCAAGGCCGGCAAGATCACGACCATCACCACACTGCAAGCGCCCTCCCACGGTCGTTCGGCATCCGTCAACGCGCAGGCGCTGCCGGAGCTGACCGACCGCGCGATCGCCGCGCAAAGCGCCGATATCCAGTTCGTCAGCGGCGCCACCGAAACGTCCACCGCGTTCGTCAACTCGCTGCAGGACGCGATCAACCAGTCGCTCAACGCCGGCAACTGACCAGCCCGGCATCCCGCAATCAGGACCTCGTCATGACAGCCAGGGCAACGATACAGGCGCGGGTCATCCACGCGATGACGATTCCGTTCACCGTGCAGCTGGTCGGATGGGAGCCGGCCAGGCCGCAACCCGACAACGATTCCGACCGATTGCGCCAAGCCGATGAGCCGCATCGCGCGACCAAGGCCAGCGAACTCAACGCGCTGCTTGACGCGGTCGTGCCGCACATCGACGCCTACTTGCGCGATGTCGAACGCCGGTTTTCGCCGTTTCGCGCGGATTCGTCGGTCTGCCGCGCACGCCGCGGCGACTGGTCCGCGCTTGTGACCGACTCGGAATTCGCGGAAGTGTACGCGTTGTGCCAACAGGCGAAGCGTGTGACCGACGGCGCGTTCGATCCGATGCACGCCGGCGAGTACGATCCGACCGGCATCGTCAAGGGGCGGGCCGTGCAGCGCGCGTATGAACGGTTTCTGCAGCCGCTGATACGCGACGGTAGGGTCGCGGCAGCCGCGATCGGAGGCGGAGGTGATATTCAGGCCGGGGTGAACGATCACAGCGATTTCGTCTGGCGCATCGGCGTGGAGAATCCGTTTCGCGATATCACGCATACGGCGGAGCGCGACGGCGTCCACAGCATCGACGCCGGCGCGCCCACCCTGCGCACCATAACGCTGCGCAACGGCGCGGTCGCCACATCCGGCACGGCCAAGCGCGGCGAGCACATCACCCGTATCGGCGAGCGCATCGGCAACGCGACCGACCGTCTCGTCCAGGCCACCGTCGCCGACGATCAGCTCATCTTCGCGGACATGTGGGCGACCGCGGCGATCAGCGCCGGCGCCATGCGGTTCCGTGAGCTCGCCGCACGTCATGGCGGCAGCCACGGCGGCGAACTCATGGCCGTGCTCGTCAGTGCCGACCGCACCGTCACGACCATCGGTCACGCCACTTAGGTCCCCGCCCGCCGACCATCCCGCACCTGTTATCCGCCCATTCAATACAGTCCGTCACCGACCATCCGAGGAACTATGAAACACATCAATACCAACGTCGCACTGGCCTGGGCCGTCGTATTGTTCGTCGTGCCGCTGCCGCTGTTGATCCTGCTCGCCACCGGACTGCCCGCACTGTACGCCGACGCGTTGCCCGGCATCGAACTCGGCGTGATCGCCTACACGTGGATGCTGGCGGCCGTGTATCTCGCGTGCCGGCCGCGCTGGGTGGACCGCACCGTGGGTCTGCCGACCATGTACATGATCCACGGCGTGCTGGCGATCCTTGCGATCACTCTGGCGTTCATGCACCAGTCGTTGCTGCCGGGCGCGGGCGCGCTGATCGGCCTGACCGGCCACGCGGGACTGTACCTGTTCATGGCGGTGGCCGTGTGGTCGCTCGTGTTCATGGCAGGGTGGCTGACCGCGCGCGTGCGTTGGCTTGCGCAGGTCAAGCGCGCGCTGGAGCGTGTGTTCCGGCATGAGATGAGCGTGTGGCTGCACCGGCTCAATCTCGTTGCGATCGCGCTGATCGTGCTGCATGTGCATGTGATCGACTACATCGCGGCGATTCGGCCGTTCCTGTTTCTGTTCGACGCAGTGACGATCGCGGTGTTCGCGTATTACGTGTGGTCGATGATCGACCGACGTGCGTACGCATTGCAGGGGCGCGTGGCATCGGTGCGGCCGATCGCGGATCGGGTGACCGAGCTGCGCGTGGGGTTTGATGGGCACGCTGCGGCCGAGGTGCGTTGGGAGCCGGGCGATTTCGCGTTCATCGCATTTCCGGGCGAGCGCGGGATGGGCGAGTATCATCCGTTCTCGCTAACGAACTCGTGGGCCGGCGCCGGCTCGGGCTCGCGAGCGGAGGTTTCCGGGGCAGCAACCCCGGCCGCTGTTCCCGCTTCTGTTTCGGATCCGGGTGCCGCCCATCATGCATCGGTTCCGTATTCCTCCTCCACTACGACGACCACGATCCTAGCCTCCGCTCCGGTCCCGACCATGAATTTCGCGATCCGTGCCGACGGTGATTTCACGAGCCGTGTCGCTTCGCTGAAGCCAGGCATGCCGGTGCGTGTGATTCCGCCGTATGGCCGATATGCCGAGTTCATCAGGGAACATGACGCGAAGTCGGCGGCGAGCCGCAATGGGACCGCAGCTTCGGCCGGCAGCCCTGCCGGCACGCCGCTGGTGCTGATTGGCGGCGGCATCGGCATCACCCCGCTGATCGGCGTGCTCAAGGCGTATTCGGGGACCGGGCGTTTGGTTGATTTCCTGTACACGGCGCGCGGCGAACGGGAGTTCATCTACCGCGAGGAACTGGAACGGATCGGCGCCGGCACGCCCACCACGCGCGTCCGGCTGTCCAGCAAACGACCGGATGTGGCGAGCGTTGCGCCGATGATCCGCCCGGGAGCGATCTACCTCATCGCCGGCCCGCACGGCATGCTGGTCACCGTGCGGCGCATCCTGCTCGCGCACGGCGTGGCCGCCGACGACATCTATTACGAGCCGTTCGCGATGTGACCCTGTGCGGTCAGCCATCCCGTCTCCAGGCAAACCACGTTCCTCGCACGGCCACCGGCCCATCGGGTTTTGCGCTCCCGCACATGGCCTTGCCCTCCGCGCCGCCCTCCCAAGGGCATGGCGCTTGATCAAGGGCTTTCTCAAAACCTTGAGGCAGATTTCCCTTCCAGCAGAGGTCTTTCTCTAAACTCTGAGGCAACCACCCCGAACACCATACCCCCGTTCCTGGGGACGACCGCCCAAAAACGGCCAACACAGCGCCTCGGCGCGCCTCATGCTGCCTCATAGTTTGGAGAAAGACCAATACGGCCCGACGATTCTGCCTCACGGTTTAGAGAAAGCCCCGCACCAGCGAAAGACCGTCTGCAGCTCTCCTTCGCAACCCCGCGCTACAGTGGTCGCAAGGCCCGATCAGCGCGGAAAGGCGGCTCATATGCAATATGGTTCCATCCCCGGTATTGACGTTCCGGCGTCGCGCGTCGTGTTCGGAACGGCGTTCGGCGCGTTTCTGGACGGCAGCGGCGACCCGTCCGCGTTGCTGGATCATGCGGTCGAAGCCGGCATCAACATGTTCGACTGCGCGAAGGAGTACGGCCACGCGCAGGACCAGCTTGGCCGTTGGCTTGAGCGGCGCGGCGACCGTGGCCGACTCATCATCGAGACGAAGGGCTGTCATCCGGCGATGCGCGACGGGCAGGTAATCGATCGTGTGACGAAACGTGATCTGGACGCCGATCTGGCGCAATCGTTGGACCAGTTGCGCACGTCGTACATCGACGTGTATCTGTTGCATCGAGACGATCCGCGGGTGCCGGCCGGCGAGATCGTGGAGTGGCTGAACGAGCACTGCCAGGCGGGTGAGATCCGCGCGTTCGGGGTGTCGAATTGGACGGTGACGCGGATTCGTGAGGCGAATGAATACGCGCGTTTGCATGATTTGCAGCCGATTGCAGTGTCGTCGCCGAACTTCAGCTTGGCCGTGCAGGAGCATAACCCGTGGATGGGGGTGGGCGAGACGATCGCCGGACCTGATCACGTGGCGGACCGCGCGTGGTATAGGCAAACCGGGATGCCGGTGTTTGCGTTTTCTGCGCTTGGCCGCGGGCTGATGTCCGGCCGGTTCCGTTCCGACGATCGCGCCGCAGCGGAGCGTTTGCTTGACGATGCGGCCCGTGAGGGATTCCTGTACGACGATAATCTCGAACGTTTGCATCGTGCGGAGATACTTGCGGCACAATTGCAGGTGACCGTGCCGCAGATCGCGATCGCGTGGGCGTTGCATCAGGGCATGAACCTGTTCGCGCTCGCGTCGTGCTCCTCCCCTGCGATCATCGACGCCAATGCCGCGGCGACAGAGATCGAGATTACCGACGATCAGGCCGCCTGGCTCAATCTCGAAACCAATGCGGCAGTCGATCGCTAACCGTCGTCCATCAGTCACGTTTCACCGGCACATAACAGCAGGAGCCGGGGCACGCACCGCACAGCCCGCGACGGCGGATGACGCCCCATCCGCCGCTCACACCAGCGGCGGACGCGCATCTAGCGTCAGCACCACGCCCGTCTCGTTCTTGACCCATTCGATCGCCTGCAACGCGGCGATGTTCCACAGCGCGTGCGGAATGCCGCCCAGGTCGGGCTGGTCGGCCCAGAACGTCGCGTCGTCGGGGAAGACGGTGACCGCCGATCCTTCCTCGGCAGGCGTGATCATGCGGTACAGCCGCCGCGCCAGCGTGGCGACGAACTCGTTGGCCGCGCCGAGCGTATCGATGATGTGCCGGTCGGCGGTCACCGGCGGCCCGACTATCTCCCACGATTCCACGTCGGCCGCATCCCACTGCGCGGATTCGCCGCCGACCTTGCGTTCCAGTGTCACGAACAGCCGCGCGAACTCGCCGGATGTCAACCCGGTCACCCGCCGTCGCGTCGCCAACTCAATCGGGGTCATCCCAACCTCCTTATCCTTGGTATTACGCCGATTCCAGCATACGCAATTTGGCTGGCAACCCTCACCCACACACAAACTTGAGCCGCGCCGACTCAAGTTTTTCACCGTGGGTAAAACTCGGGAACATCCTCCGTCGAACGCCTATTGTGTGAGGTGAAAGGACAAGGCAGGAGCTCCGAGAGGGGTTCCGGGAACGGCGACGATAGCCGGCCGGCCGAGTCGGAACGAACCGCGAGGCGGGTTCCGGGGAGGCGGTCCGGCGAGCCAAACCGCTCCACTCCATGCAGCTTTTGTAAGGAGTACCGATTATGGCAATGTTTCCGGCTTTGATGAATGACACGATGTTCTCCGATCTGTTCGACGATCCGTTCTTCGAGGGTTGGCGCAACACGGACAACGGTTCGGCGGCCGCGGTGATGCCGGCGAACATGATGTCGACGGATGTGCGCGAGACGGACAAGGCGTATGACGTTGACATCGATATGCCGGGCATGAAGAAGGACGACATCAAGCTCGAGCTGAACAACGGCTATCTGACCGTGTCCGCGACGCGTAGCGGCGAGCATGAGGATCACGGCCCGGCTGCCGAAGGTCAGCAGAACGGCGAGGACAGCAAGTGCGCTTGCGCTTCGGATGAGGGCAAGTGGCTGCGTCGCGAACGCTACATGGGCACCTGCTCGCGTAGCTTCTACGTCGGCGAGGACGTGAAGGAGTCCGATATCCACGCCAGCTACAAGAACGGCACACTGTGCATTCAGGTTCCGAAGATGCAAGCCCAGCCGCAGGTCGAGGCCAACCACCAGATCGCGATTGAGGGCTGATCTCAAATACTGAGTTAGTGTTCCGCCGTCTGACGAATATTGCCCGCGCCAACATCCGCGGAGTCCGCCAGACGACGGGAAACACAGCCAAGCCTTATAAGAAATAGGCGGCAGACGGTCATCATCAACCGTCTGCCGCCTATTTTTGTCCGTCACAGTGCAGGACGATCTTCGATATCGTGCGGCATCATCGGGTGCACATCATCGAGCATGTCGCCATCGGCAGACGCAGCCGGGGACTCGGTCTTTGAAGACGTCACGCGACGCACCACGCGACGCTTCAAAGGGACCACTCCTTTGGCAACCCGCACCTCGTACTGCCTCGGCTGCCCTGCCGCAGCTCCGGTATGCACCGGCGCCGGATGGGAGACTTCCGGACGCGCAGAATGCGAACCTCGGTCGAATTCGGCGGCATCACCAGTCGGCTTAACGGTCGCAGCCACCTCACTCGAGACCACCGGCCGGCGGGTCGCATGGGCCGTGGCGGCGTTGCGCTTGAGCTGGTTGAAGAAGAAGTCCAGCACGTCGCCGGAGATTGTCGCGGGGTCCGCAAGGTTTGCGGACTTGATGTCATCGACCAGCTGCTCCGGCGAGACGACCGGCAGGCCGCCGACCCAACGGGCTTCGGATACGTCGGGGTTGCCGTTGCGGCCGCCGGGCACCATGCAGATCATCCACGTCGCGTCGACGTGCAGCTGTTCGAGTTTGGCGGCCCAGTTCTGGCTTTGGATCATCATGTTCTGGCTCATGGTGATGTACGGCTTGCCATCGGCACCCTTGACGAACGCGCGGCGACCGTCGCTGATGCGCGCCAGGCAATCCTGATTGAGATTGACATACCGGGTATCAGAACCGCCCTTGTAGTTCTTCGCATCCACGAACCAAGCGCGGATCTGCCCGTCTTCACCGATGCCGACCATCACGCAGTCGATATCCGCATTGATGCGCTGTCCCTGCTCGTTCATGGCGTACATGGACCAGAACGAAACGACCGGCAGCTGTTCGTAGGCGACGACTTTCGCCAGCAATGATTCTCCGATCTGCCCCGATTTGACCGCACCGGAATCAAACTCGGAAACGAACAGGCCGGACCCCGGATCGCCGTGCAGCAATCCGCGTTCGCGCACCTCGCGCAGATTGACGGCCTTCGCCCGCTCGCACAGCGCGTCCGGCTTGCCGCCCATGTCCGAATCGGCCATGTACCAGCCGGCATACTGCGACTCGTTCGACATGGCCGCAACCAGACCGTACCGCTGACCGAGAGCATTGAACTGCTCCTGCGTCGGCTCCTCGGGCTTGTGCGGGGCCACAGGAGCGAGCTGCTGGCGATGCGCGACAGAAGAAGCCGATGCAGAAGACGAAGCGGCAAACTTTGATTGGGCAGGTTCCTCTTTGCCGACGCCACTGACCATTGCTCCGAGGCCTCCGCACATGACGCAGAAGCCGAGTATGAACACCAAGATCGGAACCACCGTGAACAAGTAGAGAATCGCGCCAAAGAACGACTTCTCGAACATGTGCACGATCGGCGACAGCATGATGTTCAGCCCGACTGCGGTGATCACCGCGCCGAAAATACCGCAGCCAATGCCAAAGGCGTCCTTATCGTTATTCAATCCAACGAACCAGACCACCGCGATCAGAATAAACATGATCCACGCGCTGATGTTCATCAGCGGCAGCCAGCTAGCAAACGTATGAAACATATTCCCTCTTCTCCTTGATCCGAGAGCACACCAACAAGCCTCTTTCCGAACCTGCCGGCATGCGATGTATTGCGTTCTGTCGATATCAACCGGACAACTTGCGGCACTTCCGCAATTACCGGTCTTCATCACCGTGAAGCCAAGCCACGAATGCGGTCGTGAGCAGGTAAGCAACGATCGCCACGGCCAAGCCGATAGTGTTCGGATAGTTCTGCCAGATCGAATACGGCACAAACGCACCTACCACCAGCTGCAGGACCGCACCTAGCGCCGCACAATCCTTCAGCACCAAGCCGATGCCATACAGAACCGCGAAATCGATGCAGAAAATCAGACCATACACAACGACCGCCAAAATACCGCCGACGATCAGCCCGGGCAGATAGAAGACCACCGCATTGAAGATTTCCGTAAACACGAAACCTGCCGGAGAACTGAAGAAGGCACCGACGAGCAGCATTATGCCGGTGAACGTAATAATCAGGAACGTCAGGATCATCTTCATGATGTCTTTCATCTCAACCATCTCCTTGGAACCGACAGCCTGACGGCTCCGTTCGCTATGTTTCTTCGGGATGCTCGGACCGGCCGCGCATCCCCGTACACCAAGATGAACCGGACAACTTGCGGACGTACCTCAACGCAACAGCCGTGCGGCGGCGATTTTTCGCCGGCGCTTCTTTTCGAACCGATGATGAAGACATCAAGAACAACACAAGCCGAAAGGAACACCCCATGATGAACACCACCGTCAACGCCTCCGCCTTCGTTCTCCCCATGCTCACGATCGGAGACCGCTTCGTCTCCCGCCGCGCCGTGACTAACCTGTCACCTGCCCGGCTTGACACCGTCCTTGATGACGCGGTTCAACGCCGCTTCCAACGAGGCCGCCTTCGCGCGGGCCTTGACTGTATCGAGGGGAATGCTCTCGTCCCAGTACTCGGCGTAAGGGGCGATGCGACGACGCCAATCGGCCCAGTTGCGCACGTCGAGCTGGTTGAAATCGCCGTCGTATTCGGCACGCCAGCGAATCCACGCGCCCGGGAACACGATGAGGATGCTGTCGGTCACGGTCTCCCGGATGGCGACCATCCAGTCGGATGCCTTGACGGGATCATCGGTGGTCTGGTGGTGGCGGTCGACGAAATCAGTCATGAGGATGTCGCTCGAGAACGAACGCATCCGGCGGCCGTCGTCCTGGTCGAAGACGGCGTTGACCATCGGCGTGAGATCGCCGTCGCCGAACAGATCGTTCATCTCCGAGAACTCCATGCCCTCGCTCGATATGGTGAGATCCCAGCTGTCAGGCTGCTCCGCACGCTCGTCATAGCGGTGCGTGAACGGCAACGCGAAATCCAGCGAGTCCGCGTTGATCCATTCGACATGGAAATCCATATGGTTGAGTTCCAAGGTCTTCAACCATGCCTCGATCTCGCCGCGATCGGGATGGTCCCCGACCCTGAGTTCCTTCCAATCACCGGCGTGGAATGCCGTCTGGTCGCTGATGCGATCGATGGCCGCATCCAACTCCGCGCCCGACAAGGATTCGTCGGAACCGTCCGGTACGCCGGCGGGACGATCGTCCCTCAAGTCGAGGGAACCGAAACCGGCGATGTGCTCGAGGGCGCAGTGGCGAACATCATCAGGCGTCTCGGCCTCGCTCATGCCCTTGCACTCCTTCAGATGATCTAGCACCAGGCCGAGCGTGAGTATGTAGTGACGCAGACAGTACTTGTTCGTGTGGGAGTCCTTGCAGTCCTCGTACGCGCAGAAATCAAGGGTGTAATGGTCGGCCAGCTCGTCACACCAGCCCTCCTCCCACTCGCAAGTCGTCGGACCGTCGCCATCGTAGAAACCCGGAGCATCCGGCTCCGCCGGCTGAAGCTCCGCAGTCTCCTCCACGGTTTCGGCGATAACAGCAGGAGCGGTACCAACGTTCATGATCCTCTATCCTTTCATCAGTGTTGTTCTGCGTTGCCTCCACTATCGCACCGCGAGAACATGACGGCGAAAAATCGCCGCCACGGATTACGAGCCGGGCTCGGCTGTTGCCCTGTCAGAAATGAGGCCCGGCCCTTCCGAACCCTTCAACGCCCGTACCTCAATTCACCGGACAATTCACCGACACACCGACGAAACGGCGTCGTTTCAGGCGTGTCGGGCGCGAATACCGGCCGTGACCCATGTTGTCCGGTTGAGATGGGTAGAGGCGATCGGAACGGCCGGTCGCACGAAGCACGACCAACAACCGCGGTGGCAACGCCGGCAAGGAAAGGAATCATCATGGCAAAGAACATGGGCAAGGTCAAGGTCGAATACCAGTCGATCGAGGATTCGGAGCGCGAGGCGCGCGAGCACCCGTACACCGTGCCGATTCCGGAAGGCCTGACCGAGGAATTCTATCCGTCAAAGCCGGTCACCGACGAGCAGATGCTGCGCTGGCTGACTGCTCACGTTGAACCGTACCCGGGATACGCGAAGGAAGAGGCCGAGTGGGAGAGTGCATGGGAGGAAGTCAACATCGCCCAGCTCAAAGCCGACGGCGAGCCCGTCCTGGAACTGGACCCGGTGCATGTTCAGGCAGAACATGCCACCGATGCGGCGTCGCACGAGCAAACGGAGCAGTCCGAGCCGACGGACGACACCGATCCCGCGGACATCGACTTCGACGACATCGACTTCGACAAGCTCGACTTTGGTGACCTGCGCATCCCCGGTCTTGATAACAACGAGGACAACGACTTCGATCCCGACGATTACATAGATGATCAGGGAGCCAACGATTTCGCTGATTCCGACGACGATGACGACGATAACGAAGACGAAGAAGACGACTACGCGGACGGCCTCGGCTCCAACCCATTCGCGACGCTGCGCGCGATCATGGACGCCACCGGCGAAGGCCCGATCGATCCCGACGACGATCTGCAGTAAGCAATATCGCCTCGGCCACAGCAACCGGGCAACATTCCGCAGTTGTCCGGTCAGGGAATACAGCAGCACAACGACACAGGGAGAAGGGGACGAACATGACCATCGAGACCATCACGATCGACGTGCGACCATATACACCGGAAACCCAGCTGGAACGCGAGTTCCGCAACCTCGATCACCGGTACGGCACCGATTTCTCTCTGCACCGGTTCCGCATGCCGGTACGACGGCCGGACGGCGAATGGGACTGCACGTTCCAACTGCCGGTGCTCACGTACCGGTACGGCGAGGTGGAGCACGAGCATGGTCTGCCCGACTACCGCATGTTCGATCTGCGGTATCTGCGCGCATGGCTGGCCGGCGACTGCTTCCCGTCGCATACGGAACTCGAGGCGAGTATCGCCGAGGACAATCCGATCAACCGGAGCGCTGCGGAACTGTCGATCAGCGGCATGGGCTGGGTGCTCGGACTTAAAGACGCGCATCATGCCAGACTGCTGACCGAACTCGACGCCGACGAACCGATCGTCACCGGGCTGTACGCCGCAGTCGAACACAAGACAGGACTGGTGTACCCGCTGGCCGTCGGCACGCGGATGACCGTCGCCCGGGACCGCGACGACGACCATCGCAACCAGTGGAAGCTCACCATCGAGGTCGGTCTGTCACCCGAACAAACGATGCGCTGGCCCAGCCCATACGACGACTACTTCGGCAAGGACTGCCCCGACGAACGTACGATGCGCGACCAACTGGAACGCGATCTCGATCTGCTGCGGGAGCAGGTGCTCGCCCGCGACTCGGATCGTTGCCGTGTCGTGCGGCAGGCCACGGAATCGCTGTGTCGCGAATACGCGACGACACAAGACAAAGAGGAACGATAGTCATGAACGCAATGACCATGCCGGCCGTCACGCCGCAGCTGGACTCGCATCTGTCGTTCGACGAGTCGACGCTGCCGGACGACGACATCGACCTGTTCGACTTCCCGCCGTCATTGGACGACTGGGCGCGAGACAAGAAAGTATGCCAGTATTTCAACGCCGACGACGAGGCCGAAACCTGCGGCACGGACCCGGAATATTTCATCCGCGCCAGCCACTGCTGGGACCCGGGATGCCACGAAGTGCACACCTGGTACTACTGCCTGCGCCACTTCGCCGCGAACATCGGCTACCTCGCACGGGAGATATGCACGCTGCCGCCGGACATCGAACTCACACGCTACCTACGCTGCGGCGACATCCCGCCCCGGTTCCAGCTGATCGAATGGGGCCGCATCGGCGAGGAAGGCACCCACGAACTGCCCCACCAGCAATAAAGCCGCTGCAGACGGTCGGCAGCCCTCGCTCAGCCTTGCCTCGACGGCATGCCGGCCGCCGAATATATTACATATTAAGTATGATACTTACAAGTATCATACTTATGGAGGTCTTATGTTTGTTGGGCGCGAGCATGAACTGTCGGTGATGCAGAACTTGTGGGAACGGGATGATTTCCAGATGCTCGTGGTGTACGGGCGACGGCGTGTGGGCAAGACAGCATTATTGGACGAGTTCGCACGCGGACGGGACACGCTAATGTTCACGGCGCGGCAACAGACATCCGCCGCGAATTTAAGGGATTTCTCTCGCGAAATATACCGTTTTTTCGGAGAACCGACGTCACGCCCAGCGTTCGATCTGTGGCAGGATGCGTTTGACTTCGTTGCAGACAAGGTTCGTCAGAATAGCTCACGACGCATTCTGCTCGTGTTTGACGAGTTTCCTTACGCGGCGATGAACGAGAAGGCGCTGCCGTCGATTCTGCAGGTGGCCATTGACCACGGTTTTCAGAACACCAATATGATGATGGTGCTATGCGGCAGCAACGAGGGATTCATGGAAAGCGAGGTCCTCGGCTATAAGAGTCCACTGTATGGACGCAGGACGGCGCAAATGCGCATCAAACCGTTTGACGTGTTCGACACGGCGCGCATGATCCCGTTCTCCTCGCCCGAGGATATCGTCCGATACTATGCCACGCTTGGAGGAACGCCATACTACCTCAAGCAGCTTCGCGCAGACCGGTCGTACGAGGAGAACATCTCACGCCTCGCATTCGACACCAGTGGTTTGCTGTATGAGGAACCGTTGATGCTGCTGAGACAGGAGCTGCGCGATATCGCCGTATACAATTCGGTTATGGATGCCATTGGTTCGGGAGCCACACGTCAAAACGACATTGCGGGCAAGGCTGGCCTGATCTCATCATCATCAGCCAGCAAATATCTGAGCGTCCTGTCGGATCTTGGTCTCATCAAGAGGAACGTGCCGTTCGGTGAGGATGCAACCCATTCCCGCAAAGGATTATGGTCGTTTGCAGATCCGTTTTTCGCGTTCTGGTACCGGTTCGTCGGACCGAACACGGACCGCATTGAGCGCGGAGACGGCGATCTCGTCCTGTCGGATATATCCGGCCCAGCCCTGGACACGTACGTTGGTCAACAATACGAAACCGTGTGCGGACAATGGCTCGTACGCGCCAATCGGAAGGGACTTCTGCCGTTCCGAGCAACGACATTCGGCAAATGGTGGGGCACCGACCCGATCGCCCGTGAGCAGACTGACATCGACGCGATCGCCGCCAATCAGCAGGATAAGACGATCATGCTTGGCGAGTGCAAATGGAAGAACGATCTCGACGTTGCCCAAACCACCACAACGCTCCGCTCACGCGCCGGACTCATTCCCGGGTACGACAATCGGTATTACGCGCTCTTCGTCAAAACGGATGAACTCGCTCGGGCCGCTCGTTCACGCAACGAATCGAATCTCACCGTATGGTCGGCAAGAGACATGCTTGACGGAACGCTCGACTGACAGCGCCCCGGTTAGCCGGTTAGCCGCCTCCATCCCGGAAGGAGCAACAACGAATCGCTGAACTCGTCCGGCGGCACGGCCTCGGAGAAAAGCCGCCGGACGTCACGGCACATCGATCACAGCAGTGCGCCGACCAGTCCGGCCAGCGACAGGATGACGATCACGTCGATGAACGACAGCACCGTACCCGCGATCGCCAGACCACGCGGCGAACGGAACAGGCCGACGATGCTGAACACCGCGCCCAGGAACCATGACGACCAGTCGCCTTATTGATGAATTTGCAAGAGTTCTATTGATGAAATATCATCAATTCTATTGATGAATTTGCAAGCATACTGTTGACGAATCCACAGGGGAGACATGATGATACCGAGGACTTTGGCCGAGCAGATCCCTTCCATGCTGTCATGGTTCCCGGTCGTATCGGTCACGGGTCCGCGCCAGAGCGGCAAGTCCACCTTGGTCAGAATGTTGCTGCCCGATTATGAATACGTCAATCTCGAGGACGAAACGACACGGCTGAGCGCATTGAACGATCCGGTCGGGTTCATCCGCTCACACAACGACCGGCTCATCATCGACGAGGCCCAGTACGCGCCCGGCCTGTTTTCCCAGATCCAGGTTGCCGCTGACGAGCGGGGAACGATGGGCCAGTACGTGCTGTCCGGATCGCAGAATTTCCTGATGGAGAAGCGGATCGGACAGTCCCTGGCCGGCCGCGTCGGCATGCTGCAACTGCTGCCGTTGTCATACCGGGAGGCGGCATCGTCGCAGGAGAACCTCGACGTCGACGATTTCATGTTCCGCGGCGGCTATCCGCATCTCTACGACGTGCCGACCCCGAACGACATCTATTTCCGCGATTACGTGGCGACGTACGTGAAACGGGACGTCGCGGAGTATCTCGACGTGCGCAACCTGTCCGATTTCAACACGTTCATCCGCCTGTGCGCCGAGAACGCCGGCGCCATGCTGAACCTCAGCGCGCTGGCGAGGGACGCCGGGGTGGCGTTCAATACCGCGAAGGGATGGCTCTCCATATTGGAGGCGAGCTTCATCGTATTCAGACTGCAGCCGTATTCCACCAACTCACGCAAGCGACTCACCAAAACGCCAAAACTGTACTTCTATGACAACGGTCTGCTCAATTATCTGCTGGGCATACGTTCCGCTCAGGAGCTGCAGGACGATCCCAAGCGCGGGGACATCTTCGAGAACCTGATCGTCTCCGAAACCGTGAAACGGTATACGAACGCGAACAAGGAAGCCGATCTGTGCTTCTACCGGGACGCTGCACAGGCCGAGATCGATCTGATGGACCTGACACGACGCCGATCCCCCGAACTCATCGAGATCAAATCCGGCATGACGCCACGCCCCGACTTCTTCAAACACCTCGCGACCATCGGCGAGGACCTGAACGTGCCCCTCGAGCGACGCACGGTCGTCTACCGCGGAACGGAAACATTCTCCACCAAGAACGGGCGATACATCGCCGCCGAAGACTACCTATGCAACGCGTAGGAGAAATGCAATCGGCTTGAGCCCGACGAAAGATCGAGCAAATCGAAATCGTCTCTGGAATGCAGACGATGCAGGACATATGTCGTCCGCATTCCAGTCAAGAATTGCCTGGTTCTGGCCGATCACAGCAGTGCGCCGACCAGACCGGCCAGCGACAGGATGACGATCACGTCGATGAACGACAGCACCGTACCCGCGATCGCCAGACCACGCGGCGAACGGAACAGGCCGACGATGCTGAACACCGCGCCCAGGAACCACACCACCCAGCCGACGACCGGCGCCCACGACACCAGCAATCCCAGCAACGCCAGCACAAACCCCGCAACGCCCACGCCGTTGCTCTTCTTCACCACGGTATTGACCACCACGGTCGTACCGTCCGCACCCACCTTGCGCTCCACCGGCTGATCCGCGATATTCTGCTGCTCGATCATGGTTTCTTCTCCTTGCCGACGGGAATGAGGCCCGGCCCTTCCGAACCCTTCACCGCTCGCACCTTAGCCCACCGGACAATTCACCGACACACCGACGAAACGGCGTCGTTTCAGGCGTGTCGGGCGCGAGTGCCGAACCTTGCACGCAAGGTTTGGCAGACAAAGACGAGTGGAACGTGACAGAACGTTCAGTCGGTCTCCGACGAGGTCATTCTCACGTACGCGGCGTGCTCGCGCAGGTATTCGCGTAAGTACGGCACGGCGAAATCGACCCTGCCGTATCCGCGTTCCACGATGACCTGAGCCTCCAGCAGCCGGGCACGGTACCGGCTGGCATAACGAACGTCCTTGCCCATGCGTTGCGCGATGGACGACGTAGAGGAGGGGCCGTCGTCCTGCGCCATAGCGAGCAAATACGTCTTATCGACAGGCGACAAGCCGTCCAATTCCGGCCCGTGCACCGTGTCGCCCAGCCGCACCAACGCGCTGGCGATGCCGTCACGCACATCAGCTTCGTTCACGACGATCTTCCCACCCGCGTTTGCCCGCCGCCGGTTGGCGTTGCGCCAGACGTGATAGCCGACCAGCTGAATCATGAACGGATACCCGGCCGTGGCTTTCGTCGCCAGATCCAACGGTTCACCATCCAGAATCAGACCGGTATCACGGAACGTGGCATGGAGCGCGTCAGACACCTCATCCAACGGGACCTCGCCCAAGGGCTCGTACTGCGCGCGACGGATGAACGTGGTCGCCTCGTTGTTCAGCCACTTCGAGGCCATGGACGGCAGTCCCGCGAACACGAACGCCATATTGCGGTTCGCGATGGTCATGTTCTGCACCGCCGTGGCGATTTCCGTCAACTCGTCACGATCGATCGACTGCGCCTCGTCCACGGTGACGAGCAGACCGGACCCCTTGCGTTCCAGCTCGTCCATACGCATGGACAGGGCGTCGCTGAGATCGATGACACGACGACTGTTCTCATAGCTGACGCTGCCAAGGCTGCCGCCTATGCCCATGACGCTCACGCTGGGGTCGATATTGAACTTAAAACTACCTTTGGGCGGCTGAAGCCGGCCGATCAGCCGGGGCACTATCCCCTTCCGGGACGTCTCGGAAATGACCTGCCAATCGAGCGCTTTGACGGTAGCGGCAAACTTGGCGAGCATGACGGTCTTGCCCACGCCTCGCGGACCGGTGACCCGCATGAGCCGGCCAGGGGCGCCGGGCCCGTCCTCGAGGGCCTCGTTGAAGTCGTCGAGAATGGTCTCCCTGCCGATGAGCACCGGAGGAAGATGCCCCGCGCTTGGTTTGAACGGGTTCGCTGCCATACCGCCTACTTTCATAAAAATTCATAAACATTCTACAGCATGGCCCCGGTTCTACAAAAATCATAAAAATTCATAAAAAATCTGTATCGCTGCGTGCAACACACCAACAAAACGGCGTCGTTTCAGACGTGTCGGGCGCGAGTACCGGCTGTGCTCCATGTTGTCCGGTTGAGATGAGTAGAGGCGATCGGAACGGCCGGTCGCAAGAAGCACAACCAACAACCGCGGCGGCAATGCGGCCCGGCAAAGAAAGGAAGCCATCATGGCCATCAACATGGGCAAAAGCAAGGTCATCTACCAGTCGGTCGAGGATTCGGACCGCGAAGCCGCGGAGCACCCGTACACCGTGCCGATCCCGGAAGGGCTGGAGGAGGACTTCCACCCGTCAAAGCCGATCACCCGCGCACAGAAGATGCGCTGGATCACCCGCCACATCGAACCCTACCCGGGCTACGCCGACGAGTTCAACGCATGGGAACGCGCCTGGCAGGAGGTCGAAATCGCCCAGCTCAAGGCCGACGGCGAACCCGTCCTCGAACTGGACCCCGTGCATATGCACGAAGAGTAGGCCGCGAATCCACTGGCCGACACCCTTCGGATGAACGCCCCGCCGATCCGTTGGGTTCCACCGCAAAGGATGGAGCCGATGACGGTGACTGTGGGGGGCGTGCTGTTTTTCAGGTAGTCGACGCATGTGAGGAAGTCGGAGATTCCGTTGTTCTCTACGAAGGTCGTAGTCGAACCCTTTTCTCCGACTTCCTCAAAAGCTCAATCAGCTGTTCGAGCTCGTCACGGCGGTGACGAGCAGCTCCTTGCGCGGGCGGGTCATGGCCACGTACAGGAGGTTGCGTTCCTGACGGTAGAGCTGGTTCAGCTTGGCCTTGTCACCCGCGCATTTGCGCACCTGGCTCGGCGGCGGGCACTGGTCCACATCCGGCACGACCACATAGTCGAACTCCAAACCCTTGGCGCGATGCATGGTCGCCACACGAATGCCTGGCTCATCAGCGGAATCCTTTGTCTCATCCCCCAACAGCAATGCGCCATATGAAGTTTTGGAACCCAGCACATCCACCCATTTACCCACGAGCGTTTTGTCTCGCACAATCACGCAGATGTTTTCAGGCTTGGTTGCGGAGTCCCGAGCCAGTCGCGCATCGATCCACTCGGTCACACGGTGGACCTGCGCGTCCCAGCTCTTGCATCGCAGCGCCTCAGGCCATTCTCCGTGAGTCAGCGACGTGCCGTCACCGAATGTTTCCTGCTGCCCAGCATCATCGAACACTCCGTTGATCGAATAATCCAGCTCTTCCGCCCGCTTCCCCTGTTCGGCAACGGCAGTCGTACCGGAAACGGACGACCGAACCTGGCACGCGTCCTGAACCGCCTTCAACACCTCGCCCGCGGTGTTCGCCTCGGCACGCCCGACGTTTTCCGCGGCCGTTTTGATCTCGCCTGTGGTGCGGTAGTTGACCTTGAGCCGGAAACTGCGACCGGCGATCGGGATGCCGCATTGTTTGAGCGACACCCGGTTCCCGTACAACTGCTGATGATTGTCGCTGGCGATGAAGATATCGGAGGCTTCTGCTGTTTTCGTGGGTTAGTTTGTTGGTGTTGGTAGTTGGATGTTGAGTCCGCCGCATCGGAGCATGACGAGGCTGATGAGGTTGGTGACGTGGTGGAAGCCGTAGGCCATGCGGATGGTGACCT